>JAAEMS010000262.1 GCA_024225275.1 Actinomycetes bacterium | reverse complement strand
TGGGGAAGGCCCGCAACCACTCCTGGAGGGCGATGAGGAGCTCGAGGCGGGCCAGGTTCGACCCCACGCACCGGTGGATACCGAGACCGAAGGCTACGTGGCGGTTGCGGGCCCGGTCGATCTGGAATTCGCCGGGATTCTCGAAGGAGTCCGGGTCGTGGTTGGCGGCCGGGAAGGTGAGCATCATCTGGTCGCCCGGGTGCACGGGGCAGCCCGAGACCTCGGTGTCCTTGATGACCTTGCGGGCCATGGTCACAGGGGCGTAGAAGCGGAGGACCTCCTCGCTGGCGGTCTGCCAGAGCAGGTCGTCGTTCTCGACCTCGACGAGCTGGGCCACCTGATCGGGGTGCTGGGCGAAGTGCCACAGGCCCGAGCCAATGGCGCTCCAGGTGGTGTCGATCCCAGCGATGATCAGGAGCCGGACGTAGCCCACTTTGAGCTCCCAGTCGACGGGTTCATCATCGATCTCCGCGTTGGCGATGAACGTCAACAGGTCGTCCTGGGGGTTCTCGAGCCGATCCTTGAGGATGGCGTCGACGTATTCGCCCATCTCGGTCATGACCCGCACCCGCTCGGCGTTGTCCTTGGGGGCGAGCTGGAAGTTGCGGTAGATCCAATCGCGGAACATGTCGGCATCGTCTTCGGGGATTCCCGACACCATGCAGATGGCGTGGACGGGGATGTGCTGGGAGTATTGTTCGGCCGCGTCGGCAACATCGAGTCCATCGAGCCGGGCGATGAGGGAACGGCAGTATTCCCGCATCTCGTCTTCGAGCTCGGCCACCTTTCGGGGGCTGAACACGCCGAGCAACAAGCGGCGGTGATCCTGGTGATCGGGAGGATCGGACGTGATAGGCGGGGCCGGAGAGCGGGGAGCGTCGGGTCGGGACACGTTCACCCATACCGAGGAGAAGCTCTCGGTGTCGTGGGCGACCTGTGATACGCCTTCCATGGTGACCGGCATGAACGCCCGCCCGTAGCGCTCGGTGGTGGCGATCGGGCACTGTTCGCGCACATCGTTCCAGATGTCTATGGCGTTGGCGCCCCACTGATCGTCGAGCCAGTCCCAGTCGTTCACCCAGTCGGTGACCGGGACGTGCTCGGATGTGCTGTCGGTGTCGTAGGCCACGGCTGGCATCCCCCTGGTGGTAGTTCGAATCACGTTAGTCGAATGACTAACAGGCAGGGGGAGCAGGGGAGGGGCCGGAAGGAGGAAACCGCCTCGCTGTCCTCGGGGCGGCGATACTCAGAGGTATGGGGAACATAGCGTCCGTCGAACACCTTCACGCCAGTGCCGGGTGGCGCAACTACCACTACCTGAAGGTCACCACCACCGATGGGGTGGTGGGGTGGGCCGAATACGACGAGGCCCTCCGCTCGCCCGGTGTCACCGCCGTCGTCGATCAGCTCACCCCGCATGTCGTGGGCCAGCCAACTGACGACATCGAACGGATCACCAACCGGCTGGCCACACTCACTCGACCGGTGCCGGGGGCCGCTGTGTCCATGGGCATCGGCGCGATCGAGAATGCGGTGCTCGACGCCAAGGCTCGCACTCTGGGAGTGCCGTGTTACAGCCTCCTGGGTGGGAAGGTGCGCGACCGGATCCGCGTCTACTGGTCCCACTGTGCGACCTGGCGGATCAGCATGCCCCAGTGGTTCGGCAACGAGATCAACCACATCGACCAGGTCGTCGAGCTGGGCGCCGAGGTGAGGGAGTCGCAGTTCACGGCGCTGAAGACGAACATCTTCTCCTACGACGACGCCGGAGTTCCCCGGGGATGGTTCCCGGGCTTCGGTCAACCCGACGAGCCGGGCCTGAACGTCGAGCGCCCCACCCTCGACGACATCCACCGCCACCTGGACGCACTGCGCCAGGGGGCCGGACCCGAGACCGACATCCTGCTCGATCTGAACTTCAACGCCCGTACCGAGGGTCTCCTGCGCATCGTGCGGGAGCTGAACGACTTCGACCTGTTCTGGATCGAGATCGACCATGACAACGCCGAGGGGCTCTCCCGGGTGCGCGAGGCGGCCGCCAGCGCCATCAGCGGAGGTGAGACCCTGTTCGGGATCAAGGGATTCCTGCCCCAGCTGGGGGCGGGCGCTCTGGACGTGGCCATCATCGACACCGTCTGGAACGGTACGTGGCAGTCCATGAAGATCGCCGCGGTGGCCGCGGCCCACGAGGTCAATGTGGCCCCCCACAACTACTACGGGCACCTCAGCACCATGATGAGCGCCCACTTCTCGGCTGCGGTCCCCAACCTCAGGATCATGGAGACCGACGTCGACCGCATCCCGTGGGACGACGACCTGGTCACCCATGTACCCGAGTTCGAGGACGGTCACCTGGTCCTGCCCGATCGACCTGGATGGGGTACCGAGCCCGACGAAGAGGCCATCGCCGCCCACCCGGCCACCGAGACCGGAGACCTGATCTCGATGAGGAGACGCTGAGGTGTCCGACGCGGTGATCCCGGTGCCCGTCGAGGTCCATCCCCACCTCCGAAGGCATCCTTGTGGCAATGGCGGGGGCCGACCGTCTGGTCGGTTGCGACAGGCTCAGCCGACGACCGGCTGAGGCGTCCGGTTGGTGGGGATGTGGTACCCGACGTACCAGGCCCCCACGATTCCCAGGGCCACAACGCCCAGCTGCTGGGCCATCGTTTCCATCACCAGGAAGGTGCTCAGCGAGACGGCGATGACCATCACGCTGATGGCCCAGACCTTGGCTCGCATCGGCATACCTCGGCCCGCCCGGTAGTCAGCCACCATGGGGCCGATCTTCGGCAGGCCGAGCACCCAGTTCTCGAGCCGGGGGTTCGACTTGGAGAAGCACGAGGCCGCGATGATGAAGAAGATGGTCGTTGGTAGTCCGGGAACCACGATCCCGATGGCCCCGACGCCCACGCTCAGGAGACCGGCCACCAGCCAGATCGCCCTGATGATCATGATGTCGTCATGTCGAGATACCCCACGCGCGCAGAACCACCCATCCTTACCACATCACAGGCGATCTCTGGGCGGCAGAGACCCTGTTCCCGTCTCGCCCGGGCGCGAGACTGGGCCCCATGACCGAGGTCGCGCACCACCGGCTCGCCCTGGCTATCGGAGGCTGAGCTTGGCCCGCTTGTTCCTGGCCGTTTGGCCACCGCCCTCGGCCCTCGACATGGTCCGTTTGGTTCCCCGCCCCAACGGTGCCCCGTCCGGTGGGTGGCCGAGGAGGCCTGGCACATCACCCTGCGGTTCATCGGCGAGGCCGATCATCGCGAGGTTTCGGAACGGCTGGACCATGCCCGGCTCCCCCAGGCCACCGCCCGACTCGGGCCGGCGGTTGGACTTCTGGGCAACTCGGTGGTGATGGTTCCGGTGGCCGGGCTCGATGTGAGCTTCGCAGTCCCCCGGTTCGCGCTGGTGGCCAGTTGGCTCTCTGACCAGCTGCCAGAATCGGGGCTGACGAGGGGAGAAGCCCATGGTTATGTACGAGAAGCGGACCTACGACATCAAGGTCGGGCACATGGCGGACATCACCCGCCTCTACTCCGAAGAGGGGTGGGCGGTGATCGAGAAGGGCGGATTCGGTGACTACCTGGTGGGCTACTTCACCAGCGACACTGGACCACTCAACCAGCTGATCCATATCTGGCGGTTCGTCGACGACGCCGACCGCCGAGCCTTCTGGGCTCGCCTGTTCGCCGACGAAGCCTTCATGAAGTTCGCGGCACAGATCCGCGACCACATCGACCAGCAGAACGTACAGCTACTCAACCCTGCCCCCTGGGGGCCGACCCCCTAGGGTGCGCCGTCCGCCCGGCCCTATTGCTGTTGCTGTTGCTGTTGGTGGATCATGAGGGGATCGGCGGTGGGGAGGCTCAGGACTGGCCAGGGGCCGCTGCGGCGGCGGGGTCGCTCGGTTGAGGCTCGGTCGACGGGCTCCATCCGGCGGATCTCGACCGTCGCGTCCACGGCCGGTGAGGCCTCACCCAGATAGATGCCGCGAACCGGGGCCACGTCGTCGTAGTCGCGGCCGTGGCCGATGACCACATGACGTTCGCCGACGGGACGGTCGTTGGTGGGGTCGACGGCCAGCCACCCCTGACCAGGCACGGCCGCCTCGACCCAGGCGTGGGTCTGCACGGTCACCGGAGCTGAGTGATCGGGATCGAGCTGGGTCTCGTCTGCTGCGAACAGATAGCCCGAGATGTACCGAGCCGGGATCCCGACCGCACGGAGCATGCCAAGGGTGAGATGGGTGAAGTCCTGACAGACCCCGGTACCGCCCTCGACCAACTCGTCGAGCCGGATACCGATCTCGGTGGATCCCTTCTCGTAGGTCAGGATCCGGCGCACCTCCTGGACTACGGCGTCTACCGCGCCGGCAATCTCGGTGGTGCCGGCGATGGCGTCACGGGCCGCGCCTACCACGATCTCGTCCCAGACCACATGGTTGGAGACCCCCAGGAACTCCACCTGGTCCTGGCGGAAGCCGTCGTCGGCCAGGGTGGCCAGCGGGGCGCTGTCGATGGGATCGACCGGGCGGGTCTCGACCGCAGCTTCGGCGATGATCTCGAAGTGTTGGTGATCGGGTACCAGCCCGACGTGCTCGACCGTCGTGCCCCAGTAGTCGATGAAGGAGAGGACCCGCACGGCCGGGACGGGTGTGAGCCGATAGGCGAGGAGCCGTTGGTGGGCGTCTTCGCGCGGTCGGACCCTGACCTCGTTGTGCTCCTCGCGGACGGCAGCGTCGTAGGCGAAGAACATGCGGTACCGGATGTCGAGCCTCATCGGGAAGCGGCCTCGGGGCGTACGAACTGGGAGTGAAGGCTGGGGCCGTGGGCCGGATTGAAGGAGTGGCCGGCGATGACCTCGGCGAGCTGGAGGAGATCGGCCTCGAGTTGGAGTAGGAAGCCGGGTGCATCCTCGCCCAGGGCCTCGCCCAGGTCGCCGAACTCCAGCAGCGACCGCAACCGGCCGCACAGCAGTCGCGACGAGTCGAGGCCGGGAGCGGCGTCGGCCAGCGTGCTGAGCCGGGCCTCGGCCCGGTTGAGACACGAGAAGACCGATCGAGGTACCGCGTCGGCTCGCAAGAGAAACCGGTTCAGCCTGACCCGATCGGTCTCGTAGCCCTCGACCCGCCGGAAGGCCTGGAGGGCCGACACTGTGCGGAGTAGTGCGGCCGCGTCGAAGTCAGTGGGTGAGCGGTCCCAGCTGTGGCGCAGGAGCCGGGTGGTGGTCAGCGCCCGCTCGATCATGCGCCCCAGGACCAGGAACGTGTAACCCTCGTCGCGGGGCATGGCCTCGGCCACCACCCCGCTGATGGCCTGACAGCCTCGACGCACCGATGCGAAGAGCTCGAAGGGTTCACCCTCGAGAGCCCGTTGGGCCTCGGCAGCGGTCATGGCCAGGTGGAGACGGTTCGACTCCTCCCACAGCTCGACCGGCACCCGATCTCGAACGGTCCGGATGTTCTCGCGCAGCTGGAACACGGCGGCCACCACCGAACCCGGGTTGTCGGCGTCGGCGAACAGGAAGTGGGCCACCTCCGCGCTGGTGGGAGGCTGATCGGCCTCGGCGAAGGACTCGGCCAGGCCGACGGCGGTGAGCAGAGCCATCCACTCGTTGTGGGCCCGGCCCGGGGGCAGGTGCATCAGGTTCTGGCTGGTCACGTTCAAGGCCCGGGCCGTGGTCTCGGCCCGTTCGAGCTGGCGGCCGGCCCAGAACAGGGCCTCGGCGTGGCGGGCGAGAATCACGACTCGTCGCCCGGGGGTTCGGCGTCGCTGTCGGTGTCGTGATCAGCCAGTACCCAGGTGTCCTTCGAGCCCCCGCCTTGGGATGAGTTCACGATGAGGGACCCCTCGCGCATCGCCACCCGGGTGAGACCGCCGGGGAACACCCTGGTGCGCTCACCGGTGAGGACGAAGGGCCTGAGATCGAGGTGGCGGGGGGCGAGGTGGTCGCCGGCGAGCGAGGGCAGGCTCGAGAGCTCGACCAGCTCCTGCACGATCCACCCCCGATGGTCGGACTGGATGTCTCGTCGGGCCTGTTCGAGCTCACCGTCGGTCGCGTGGGGCCCGATCACGATGCCGTAGCCCCCCGACTCGCCCACCGGTTTGATGACCAGCTGGTCGAGCCGGTCGAGGCAGTCGGACCGTTGGTCGTCGTCCCACATGACGTAGGTGTCGACATTGGTGAGCATGGGTTCTTCGCTGAGGTAGTACCGGATGAGGCCGGGCACATAGGCGTAGAAGGCCTTGTCGTCGGCGACACCATTACCGATGGCGTTGCAGAGGGTGACCGTGCCGGCCCGGGCTGCGGCCAGCAGCCCGGACACTCCGAGGAAGGACTCGGGGCGGAACGACACCGGATCGAGGTAGTCGTCGTCGATGCGCCGGTAGATGACATCGACCGGTGACAGCCCACCGACGGTACGGGCGTAGACGACCTGGTCATCAACTACCAGGTCGCGGCCCTCGACGAGCTCGACCCCCATGGCCCGGGCCAAGAAGGCATGCTCGAAGTAGGCACTGTTGTGAACGCCGGGCGAGAGGATGACGATCGTCGGGTTGTCGCCGGCCGAGGCGGGGGCCACCTCCTCGAGCGTCGAGCGCAGGAGCTGCCCGTACTGGTCGACCGGCCTGACGGTGTGGTCCTCGAACAGGGCCGGGAAGGCCTTGCTCATGGCCGCCCGGTTCTCGACCACGTAGCTGATGCCACTGGGGTTGCGGAGATTGTCCTCGAGCACCGCGTACCTGCCGTCGCGTCCCCGCACCAGGTCGATACCGGCGATCATGCAGCGGGCCCCGAAGGGCACATGGATGCCGAAGGCGTTGCGCTCGAAGCCCTTGGATGACGTCACCAACCAGCGGGGCACGATGCCATCGTGGAGGGCCGCCTGTTCGCCGGAGTAGAGGTCGTCGAGGAAGCGGTTGAGGGCGGTGACCCGCTGGGCCAAACCCTGTTCGAGCAGGCGCCATTCGGCGGCCTCGATGACCCGGGGGAAGAGGTCCATGGGCCAGGTGCGTTCTGTGCCCTGGTCGTCGGAGTAGACGGTGAACGTGATGCCCTGGCGCCGGAACTCGTCGGCCACCAGGGTCTCGATGCGTCGCAGTTCGGTGGCGTCGACGTGACGGAAGCGGTCGACGATGCGCTCGTAGGCCCGGCGGGCGAGGCCGTCGGTGTCGAACGCTTCGTCGAAGGTGTGGGAGGGCTCGTAGCCAGCCAGGATTCCGGTCACGTCTTGCCGGCCACCTCGAGCTCGATGACGAACGGCCCGGCGGTGTGGGCCGCCTCGTCCGCCGCCGCGGCGACCTCGGCGGGGGTGGTCGCTCGCCGAGCCGGAACTCCCATCCCTGTGGCCATGGCGACGAAGTCGAGGGCCGGATGATCGAGGTCCATGTGGGGGTAGGGAAGGTCGGAGCCGGTGTCGAACCGTTTCCGATGGGCGTCGAGGTTGTGCTTCAGGATTCGGTACTCGCGGTTGGCCATGACGGCGAACACGATGTTCATCGAGTGGTGGGCGGCCGACCACAATGCCTGGATGGAGTACATGGCCGAGCCATCTCCGGTGACGGCCACGATGGTGTGGTCGGGTTTGGCGGCGGCCACGCCCAGGGCGCCGGCCACCCCCTGGCCGATGCCCCCACCCCGGCCTGCGTAGAACGAGTCGGCCCCGTTGGGCAGGAAGGCTCGCTCGACGTCGAGCGAGGCGGTGATGGCCTCCTCGACGATGACCACGTCGTCGGGCAGAGCAGCAGCGAGGGCATGGAGGGCCACGGCGGCCGACATGGGGGAGCGAGAGGCGGCCTTGTCGAGGCGGGCGGCCCGGGCCTGGGAGCCGTCGCGGTGCTGGGCTGCCAGGTCTTCGTTTCGGGCGGCCGTGGCCGAGGCCCATTCGGGGTGGGCTTGTGAGCTGACCCCGTGAGCCAGGGCGGCCAGGATGACGGGGAGGTCGCCGGCCAGGCCCACCGCGCACGGGAAGTCGTAGCCCAGCCAGGCCTCGGTGGTCTCGATCTGGGCGAAGGTGACCGAGGCAGGGATGGGGCTGCCGGGATCGAACCACACCTCCTCGGTGGCCGGCCGGCCGATCCCAACCACGACGTCATGGCCGGCCAGGGCATCGCGGATTCGGGCCGCTTCCATCGGTAGCCGACCCTGGTAGTTCGGGTGGTTGGCCGCGAGGGGTTGCCGGCCGTGCAGCACCTCGAGGTACACGGTGGCCCCGCACTGCTCGACGAGGGTGGTGAAGGTGTCATTGGCGCCAGAGCTGGCGATGTCGTCGCCGGCGATGAAGGCCGGGTTGCGGCTCGACAGGAGGAGGTCGACCATCCGTTGCTGTTCAGCGGGATCGGGCCGGCCGATGTGGCGGCGCCCAACCGCGGTCTCGACCCCGACCTCGGTGTCCTGTTCCATCACGTTCACCGGCAGAGCCACGAAGACCGGCCCCTTGGGAGCCGCGTTGGCGATCTTGAAGGCCCGACGCATGACCGCGGCCATCTCGTCGGCGTTCTGGGGTTCGACCGCCCACTTGGTGACAGGCGCGGCCATGGCCACCAGGTCATGGCGGAGGATGGGATCGCGGAGGCGGTAGCGGGTGTCCTGCTGGCCGGCGGTGACGATGACTGGTGACCCCGCCTTCAGGGCTCCGTACATGACTCCGATGGCGTTGCCGAGACCGGGCGCCACATGGACGTTGGCCACCGACGTTCGCCCGCTGGCCTGGGCATAGAACCCCGCGGCGCACACTGCCACCCCCTCGTGGAGGGTGGTGTAGTAGCTGAGCTCGGGATGATCGGCGAGGCTGTCGAGGAGGGGATTCTCGGTAGTGCCCGGGTTGCCGAAGATGGCATCGACCCCGTGGGCGACCAGGCTCTCCATGAAGATGTCGCGGCCGCGCATCAAGCAGCCCCGATGGTGACCTTGACGGCCAGGCTGCTCTTGTCATCGGCGGTGGTGAACGCGGCGCCCAGATCCTCGAGGCCGTAGTGGTGGGTCTGGAAGGCGGCCAGTTCGTCGGCGATCGGTCCCATGCTGCGTACGGCGGCACCGAACTCCGAGCCGCTGGCGACGGTGCCGTATAGGTATGAACCGACAACTTCGAGCTCTTTCAGCATGAGGGCCCGGTAGTCGGTGGCCAGGTTGGCGCTGAACACGCCGACCACGACGATGCGGCCGCCGGGCCGGGCCACGCGGATGGCGTCGGCCATGGTGTCGGCCATACCGCCCACCGTTTCGATGACCACACCGGGCCGGTGCTCGGCGGACCACTCGTCGACCGTGTCGGGCGCCACTGGTTCGAGCCCGAAGCTCCGGGCCAGTTCGGCCTGGTGGGGATAGCGGCAGGTCACTCCCACCCGGGCGGCCCGGTCGCGAGCGGCCAATCCCGAAAGCAGGCCAATGGTGCCGCCCCCCAGGACCAGGACCCGCTCGTCGATCTCGGTGAGCTTCGACCGGTGCACGCCGCGGACAGCGACGGCCCACGGTTCGGCCAGAGAGGCCAGGCGCCCGTCGAGGCGATCGTCCACCGGATGAAGCAGGTGGGGCGGGACATCGACGAACTGGGCCAGTCCGCCGGCCTGATGAATGCCGAGGAGCTCGCCGTCGGGGCACAAGGGCAGGTTGCCGACCACACAGTCGGCACAGACCCGGCAGGTGACCGACGGTTCGACCGCGTAGATGATGTCGGCCATGTCGGTAGGGCCATCGACGACGCGGCCCGCGATCTCGTGACCAGGCGTGGCGAAGTCGTGGGGGCGAAGCACGCCCGACTGCATGCCTCGGTAGACGTGCAGGTCGGAGCCACAGATCCCGCAGCCGGTGACCTCGAGCCGGGCCCATCCTGCCCGCAGGTCGGCCTGGGGGCCTTCGACGAGCTCGACCCCTTCCGGTGTCCACGAAGCGTGCAACATGCGGCGAGCGTAGTCTGGGATGTCGCCTCCTCACAGCGGACCTGGTCGGTCGTCGCGAGTGAGCGGGGAATAGGGTTCTGGGATGCCTATGAATCGTGAGTGGTTGGCGCTGACCGTGGAGGAGGCAGTCGAGCCCGAGCTCGAGATCATCGACGCCCACCATCACCTCTGGGACGTGGCCGGAACCTATGGCCGGTACGAGCTCGACGATCTCCGTACCGACACCGGGACAGGACACAATATCGTCGAGACGGTGTTCATCGACTGCGGCGCCAACTACCTCACCGAGGGCCCGGACCACCTCCGGCCGGTGGGCGAGACCATCTATGTGGCCGGTCGGGCCGACGAGAGCGACGTCACCCCCGGGGCCCGGATAGCCGCCATCGTCGGCCATGCCGACCTGACCCTGGGTAGCCGGGTGGGGGAGGTGCTCGATGCCCATGTCGAAGCGGCTGGAGGTCGGTTCCGTGGGGTCCGTCATACCGGGGCCCGAGCCAACGACCCTGCGGTGCCGCTCTCGCGCGTCGAGCCACCCGCCGGCCTCTACGCCGATCCGTCCTTCCTCGAAGGGGCGGCCACTCTGGCCTCGATGGGTCTCACCTTCGAGGCCTGGCAGTACCACACCCAACTCACCGAGGTCGCTGACCTGGCCCGAGCCGTTCCCGAGCTGAGGATCATCGTCAACCACATCGGTGGGCCCCTCGGCATCGGCCGTTGGGCCGGCCGCCGCGACGAGATGCTCGAACGGTGGCGGCCGGCCATGGTCGAGTTGGCCGGGATCGACAACATCGTCCTGAAGGTCGGGGGGATCGGCATGACCCGCTACGGGGTCGGGTTCGAGGATGGTGACCGTCCTCCCACCTCCGACGACCTCCTCGCCGTGTGGGGTGATGAGCTCCGGTGGTGCATCGACGAATTCGGCCCCGACCAGTGCATGTTCGAATCGAACTTCCCGGTCGATGGAGAGTCGTGTAGCTACACCGTCCTGTGGAACGCGCTCAAGAAGGTGTCGGTTGGGTATTCCCCCAATGAACGGGCGGCACTGCTTTCGGGAACGGCACGTCGCGTCTACCGTCTCCCGGGATGAATGAGGCCCTGCCGATCATGCCGATCGACTCCTCCGATCTTCGCCGCGACGATCAGGTCGGCCCGGTCACGCGTACCGGGCTGCGCGTCGTGCTCGCGGTCTATGTCGCGGTGGCCTTCCTGGTCGTGGCCTACGCTCTGCGCCAGACGGTCTCGGTTCACGACGGCGACTGGGTTGGATCTCGGGCCCAGTGGGCGGGTGTGTTCGCCTGCCTGGCCTGTCCCGTCGCTCCCTTTGCTCCCGTGATCGCCGTGCTGTGGCTCATCGATGAGGTCTTCGCCCGCTTCACCAGCGATCGGTGAGCATTGGTCTCCTGGACGAGCCAGAGGGGGGACACCACAATGGACGTGGGGCCACAGACTCCCTGGCCACCGAAGACGCCATGAAGCTATTCGCCGAGGAGATCCTGCCCGAGCTCGGGAGCTGGTAGATCTAGGGAGCGAAAGATCGCTCCCCAGGAGGACAGACCGATGGCCGAACGTCCACCCAGTCCCTACGATTTCCTGCCCCCAGTGGCGTCATTCTCGGTGACGAGTTCCGACGTGGCCGACGGTGCGATGCTCCCCATGCCCCAGGTGTCCGGGATCTTCGGCGCCGGTGGCGAGGATGTGTCACCCCAGTTGTCGTGGTCGGGCGCCCCCGACGGCACCCAGAGCTTTGTCGTCACCTGCTTCGACCCCGACGCCCCCACCGGTAGCGGCTTCTGGCACTGGGTCGTGTACGACATCGCGGCGTCGGTCACCGAGCTGGCCAGCAACGCCGGTGCTCAGGACGGCTCGGGCCTGCCCGCGGGAGCCAAGCAGCTGAACAATGATGCCGGTCTGCCCGGCTACCTCGGCTCGGCCCCGCCGGCCGGCCACGGCCCCCATCGCTATATGTTCGCCGTCCACGCTCTGGGTGTGGAGTCGCTGCCCATCGACGAGAACGTGTCGGCCGCCATCTGTGGGTTCAACATGTTCGGGGCCGGCACCCTGGGTCGGGCCCTGATCACACCGATCTACGAGCAGACCTGAGGCTCACCGAAGGGGAAGGCGTGGAGCTACCCCGACTGAGCCCAGCGGCCGCCGTCGACCACGGTCGGGCCCATGATCAACCGGCCGCGGCTCACCAGTTCGAACGCCCGATCTGAGTTGGCCCACTCCGAACCCTCCAAACCGATTCGCCCCCCGATCCCTCCAGGGGTCTGGGCGCTGCTGTTCGCTTCGTTCATCACCACCTTCGGCATCGTCGGGCAGGTGACGATCCTTGTGTCGCGGGTGACGCGATCGGCCTCATCCTCGGTGCGGCGCCCCTATCTCGGGACGTCGAACTTGATCCCGGTGAGCACAGCCTCGTTGATCCGTCGTGGGGCTTCGCTGAGCCAGAAGTTCAGTGACAGGCGTCGGGGATGGCGAACATGGCGGCGGTCGGCCGCGATTGCCGCGACCGAACGTTTGGCCAGCTTCTTGGGCGTCGTCTTGGGGAGGGTCTGCAACAAGCGAAACCGCTTGAGCAGATCTGCGGTATACGGCGTGGCCTCGAGTTCGTCCCACATGTCGGTGTCGACGGGCCCGGGGGCGATGAGAGTGGTGTGAATGTCGGTGCTGTTCAGCTCGAGCCGGAGGGTGGCGGCGAAGTTGTTGAGCCCGGCCTTCGTGGCGCAGTAGGTGGCCAGTGAGGGGAACCCGGCCGTACCCGCCAGTGAGGACGTGAACACGAGGTGCCCCTTGCCCCGCTCGACCATGCCGGGGAGGAAGGATCGGGTCAGGGCCACCGGCGTCTCGAGGTTGAGCCGGACGACGTTGCGAAGGGCGTCGGGGTCCGAGGCGAGGAAGGCGTCGGTGGCGTCGAGACCCGCGTTGTTGACGAGGATGTCCACCGAGCCGAACTCGGCCTCGACGTGGTCGCGCAGGCTGTCGACCTGGCCGGAATCGAGAAGGTCAGCGACCAGGGCGAACCCGCCGATGTCCGACGCCACCCGGTCAAGTGCGTCGGCGCTGCGGGCGACCACACAAACCCGGGCCCCTTGGGCGGCGAACTCGCGGGCGAGGGCTTCGCCGATGCCTCGACTGCCCCCGGTGACCAGGACGTTGGATCCCTCGATCTGCACTGCTCGACCCCTCCCGTGGTTGGTGGGTCGACGCTACACCTGGCCGGCCGGAGTCACCCAGGCGGCCAGCCGCCGCACCCCCTCGGCCACGGCTGCGAGCAGTAACACCGCCGCCGCCACCCGGTACACGAGCTCGAAGGCGGCGAAGAACCCCTGGTCGGGTTCGAGCCGGTCGAACAGGGTGCTGGCGACCCCCACGCTGATGACTATTCCCGTGGTACGGGTGAGAAGGGCCAGCCCCCCCGCCACCCCCTGGGCCGAGCGGGGGAGGGCCGACATGACCGTGGCCATGTTGGGCACCACGAACAGGCCGAGCCCGACTCCGACCAGGGCCAGCCCGCCGGCCACAGTGGGGGCTCCCCACGCCGGGCCGGCCAAGGACAGCAACGCCATGCCCACCGCCTCGAGGCCGAGTCCGGCCACCACCGCCACTCCACCCCGGCCCCGGTCGGCCAGCCAACCGGCCCCCGGTGCCACCAGGGCGGTGGCCACGGGTGAGGCGGCCAGCACCAGCCCGGTAGCCAACACTCCCACGTTGAGCTGGTCGACGAGAAGGGACGGCACCAGGAGCCAGGTGGCGAACATGGCACCGTTGGCCACGATCGACCAGCCCAGGGCCGCTGACAGCTCCACCGATCGGAAGAGTCGGGGCGGAAGCACCGGGACCTCGACCCGGGCCTCGATGCGGGGCCAGATCGCCAGGCCCGCGGCCGCGATGACTCCGGCGACGATCACCGGTGGCGACGTCCAGCCGAGGGCGCGACCCCCGTTCACCACCACCAGGCCCCCGGCCAGGATCGCGGTCACTGTGAGTCCGCCGAGAACGTCGGAGGAGGTCCGGGCCGGCCCCTCCTGGGCCGGTGAGCGGGCCCTGACGGCCAGAAGCACCAGGACGGCGGCAACGGGAACCCGGAACCAGAACACCCCTCGCCAGGTCAGTGCCTCGACCAGCGGTCCACCGATGACCGGTCCGATGGCCAGACCCACCGCGGCGCTGGTCTGGAACTGAGCCAGGGCCCGGGTCCGGTGGTCCTCGGTGACGGAGTTGGTGATCAGTGCCGGGGCCGCGGCCATGACCAGTGCCGAGGCGAGGCCTTGGAGTACACGGGCGCCGAGGAAGACGCCGAAGGTCGGTGCCGTGGCGCAAATGGCCATGGCCACGACCGATGCTGCCCCACCCATCCCCAGTACCCGGCGATGACCGTGGCGATCAGCCAACTGGCCGGCCACCACGAGGGAGCCCCCGAAGGCCAGCACGAAGGTCACCACCACCCACTGGAGACCCGATACGTCCAGACCGAAATGGTCGCTGAGGTCGGGGAAGGCCACGTTCAACGCACTGTCGAGTGATCCGAACGCGCCCGCCACCGTGGCAAGAACAACAACCCCCCGGCCGGTTGGGCGGTCGGTCACGATGGTTCTCAGGCGCCCGGGGCGTCGTTGAGGACTACCTCGTTGGCCCGACGGGAAGTGAGGCTGTGACCCCACACGAGGGTGGGAGCATCCCCCGCCCGGCTCACGGTGAGGTCGACCCCGCGGATGGTGGCACCAATGGTGCGGGCAGTCATGATTCCCGGAAGCTATCGGTCAGTGAGCCTCAGTACCCGAAGCGCGGACGTGGCGGCGCCGTACCCGTTGTCGATGTTCACGACCACCAGCCCCGGGCCACAGCTGGCCAGGCTGGCGTGCAACGCAGTGCGACCACCGTCGGAGACCCCGTAGCCCACCGAGGTCGGGACCGCGATGATCATGCCGGGCACCAGCCCGGCGAGAACGGTGGGGAGGGCGCCGTCCATGCCGGCCACCACGATGACGACGTCCATGGCGGCCAGTTCGTCGACCCGGTCGAGGACCCGCCACAGCCCGGCCACCCCCACATCGGAGATCGAGAGCGCGGCGTGCCCCGCGAACCGAAGGGTGCGTTCGGCTTCGGCGGCCACCGGTCGGTCAGAGGTGCCGGCGCACACGACCGCGGTCCGGGCCGGGCTGGTGGGCTCGGCCACGGCACCGAAGTAGGCGGTGCCCGAGACCGGGTCGTGGTCGAGGTCGGCCCGCAAGGTGGAGGGGAGGGCCAGGAACTGGCTGGTGGCGAGGCGGGTGAGCAGGATCGGCTTCCCGGCCTCGAAGGCGTGTTCGAGGATGGTTGTCAGCTGGGCCGTCGACTTCGGCTCGGCCAGGACGGCTTCCTCGATACCGATGCGTTGACCCCGGCCCAGGTCGAGGTTGATGTCGGAGGGCGGGTCTTGGGTGGTCACGACGACACCACCCGAAGGAACGCACTGCCGCGCCGGTACGGCTCGAACCGCACCGGCCGGGTGACCCCTGCGGCGAGCCAGTGAGCGGTGACCATCTGTTCGAGCCGCGCCAGCTCTGAGCCGTCGAGACCACCGAGGGTTTCGTGGTCGAGCTCGATGCTGATGCGGTCACCCCGCAGCCGGCACCGCACCGTGTCGGCCCGAAGCTCGTCGCGCAGGGTGACCTCGACGGCGTCGATGGCGGCCAGGGCACCGGGATCAACGGTGATGCCCGTCTCGACCCGGCTCGCCAGACACGGTGCCGCGGGCAGGTCGGCGAGGTCACCCAGGCCGATGTGGGGGGCGATGGCCCGGATGGCGGGCTTGTCGATCCCGGCTTCCACGAAGGGGTGGATGACGCGGGCCGCGGACGCGGCCACCAGGCCGGGCCGGTAGTCATCGAGATCGTCGGTGTTGGTACCCGACGCGATGGGCAGGGCGGTGTGGGCGCCGATCGAGCCGTAGAGGTTCTGTTTGCAGTGGAAGCAGCGGTCGACCGGGTTGGCCACGTAGGCAGGGTCGTCGAATTCACCGGCGTTGATCTCATGGAGATCCCAGCCCCAGCGTCCAGCCTGGTCTCGAACCCGGGAGGTGGCGGCCTCCGGTACCGCAGCCGAGACGGCGTGGAACACCTGACTGCCCGGTGCAGCCCGGTGGGCGACATGGGCCAGGGTGAGTGAGTCGATGCCGCCGCTCACGGCCACCGCGGTGGGCCCCAGCTCACGGAGGTGGGCTTGGAGGCGAGCCAGGGGAGTCATGGCCGCTTCCGCCCCTGGTCCTCGGCCAGGCGGCGTCGGGCCTCGCGACTGGTCCGGGGGCCGGCGTCGGCCAGATCGTCGATGTCGGCCTTTGCTGTGCGGCTGCCGTCGGGGCGTTGGGACGTCTTGACCCGGACCCCGTCGTGCTCGTTGAGCGAACGGGACAGCACGGTGCGCTCCTGCTGGGATCGGCGCACCCCGAGGGTGGTGGTCTCCAGGAAGCAGAGGTCGATGACCCGATCGATGGCGGCGGTCTCGCAGAGGACCCGGACCTCGGTGACCAGCCGGCCCTTCTTTCCGAACGCCACCCGCTGGATGACGTCGAGCACACCGGACGCGTCGCGGAGTCGGTCGAGACCCACGGCCAGGTCCTCGGCCGGTTGGTCGTCGATGTCGAACTCGATCACCCCTACCGAGGGGGCCGCCCCCACCACCCCCATGGGTTCGAGAGCCAGGATCCGCACCAGGTTCGAGCGGTCGGGGAGGGTGCGGGTGCCGAAGCCCGAGCCGCTGGTCACCAGCTGGTGGGGGGCGGTGGGACGGGCCGATGACGGGGCGAGGCTACGAAGAATGGCGGCCCCGGTGGGTGTGACCCGCTCGCCACCGACGCCGTCGTCGACGACCGGCAGTCCTTCGAGCAGCAGGGCGGTGGCCGGAGCGGGCACCGGGAGCTCGCCGTGGGCGGTGGGGACGGTTCCGCCGCCCAGGGGTAGGGGGCCGGTGGACCAGGTGGCCGCACCACTGGCCACGATGGCCGCGGCGGCGGCCACGATGTCGGCGATCGAGTCCCAGGCTCCGACCTCGTGGAAGGCCACGTCGGCCGGGTCGATGCCGTGGACCCGGCCCTCAGCGGTGGCGAGGTGGGAGAAGATGTCGATGGCCCTGGCCTGCACGGTGGGGTCCAAGGGCGCGGTCTCGATTAGTTGCCGGATGGAGCGGAACGACCGGTGCTCGTGGCCGGGCCCGTCGCTGGCGCCGTGGCTGTGCTGGGTATCGGTGCGGCCCGCCCGGGTCACTCTCACCCGGCGCCCGCTGAGCACCCCATCGGAATGGTCGAGCACCTCGAGGGCCACGTCGTCGATGTCCAGGGCCGCGACCGCGGCCAGTACGTCGGCTTCGAGGTGAGGGAACGAGTCGACGACGGCCGCCACGAACATGTCGCCCGCCAGACCGCCCACCGGATCGAGGTGGATATGCACGGATGCGAGGTTACCGCTCGACCAGTCGCGTACATCGGTGGGCCGTTATGGTGACCCCCGTTGTTCGTCTCCGGGAGGCTGTGTCGTGGATCTCGAGTTCTGGGTCGACCCCATATGACCGTGGTGTTGGGTGACGGCCCGTTGGGTCGTCGACGAGGTCTTCCCCGCCCGTGATCTGAACATCACGTGGCAGCCCATCAGCCTGTTGCTCAAGAACGAACCGGCCGAGGACAGCGACTACTTCACTCCGGTGAACTTCACCCACAAGCTGTTGCGGGTGATGGAGTCAGTGCGCGAGGCCGAGGGCGACGACGCTGTCTTCCCCTTGTACTGGGAGTACGGACGGCGCCTCCACCACGACCAGGACCGCGATTTCACCGCGGTTCAGGCCCTCGAAGCCATCGGGTTCGACACCGGCCACGCCGCCGCTTTCGACGACGAGAGCTGGGACGCCGAGATCCGCGAGCGCATGGATGAGGGCCTCGCGCTGACCGGCAACGATGTCGGCACCCCGATCATCGCCCTCGACGACGACGAGGGCGAGCGGGTGGCCCTGTTCGGTCCGGTCATCACTCGTGTGCCCAGCACCGAACAGTCACTGAAGCTGTGGGACGGATTCGTGGCCTGCGCCACGATCCCCGGTTTCTGGGAGCTCAAGCGCACGAGAACCGAACACCCGGAATTCGGCGAGCGCCCTTGAGGAGAGAGTCAGTGGCTCGGAGAACTAGGTGAATGCGGCTCTGATTGCGTCGAACTGGATCCTGCCTTCGCCGACGAGGGGGAGGTACTGGTGCTCTTCGAGGCCCACCATCGCCATGAGATCGAGGGCCTCTTCGGCCTCGGGGGGCTCGCGGGGGTCGGCTTCCTCGTCGATCTCGTGGATGAGGTGGGCCAGGCGGTCTGACAGGGCCACGCCCAGCGTGAACCTGTCTGAGATCTCGCGCCAGTCGTGGTGCTTGGTGATCGCCACCTGGATGCTCACAGGTAGGCCCCACGAGCGGGCCACGATCGCGCCGACCTCGGCGTGATCGATGCCCAGGACGTCGCGTTCGACCAGTACCAGCTCGCGATTCTCGATCTCGGCGGTCTGGGCCAGCGAGGTCACGAGTGACGGGGGTAGGCAGGCCGAGATGATGAGCTTGCCCACGTCGTGGAGCAGGGCGCCGGTGGAGAGGTTCGAGGGCAGGGTGGTTCCGGCCCGGGCCAGGACAAGATCAGCGGCCACCGACGAGGCGAGAGCGTGCTCCCACATATCGCCCTTCTCCAGCCCGTAGGCGGGAAGGGCGCCGGACATCTGCCGGTTGAGGGCGCGGCCCAGAGCGGTCTGGACCACGGTGTTGGCGCCCAGACGGGTCACCGCGACCTTGATCTCGGTGATACGGCTTCGGGCGGCCGACTCTGCCGAGTTGGCTCGCACCAGGAGGTCACCGGTGAGCGCCGGGTCGTACTGGACGACCTCGACGATGTCACTGGTTGAATACAGATCAGAACTGACCAGCTTCATCAGCCGCCGCACAGAGGCGGGAAGCGGCTGTATCTCTTTGGCTCGCCGGTACACCTCTTGACGGCTCAGCAAGGTCTGGCTCGACATCGATTCACCTATTCCGTGGGCTGACTCCAAGGAATCTCGGCTGTTTCGATCGGCCCATTAACCCGGGGTTGTCCCGGAAGGGTCCCTGTCCGGTCGGGACCCGGCGCGGATGCGCAGAATGGCGCCGTTTGCAGGGGGCGTGTCGAGCGCGCTGACAGACCCCACTACGCTCGGATCCAAGGGCCCCGACACGGTAGAGGGCCCCCTGGAAAAGGGGACACGATGGCAGGAAACGACAACGAGTCACAGGTCGAGGCAGCGCTGGCCCGGTTGCTCGACGAGCACGACCCCAAGGGCGACACCGTCGAGTTCCTCAGGGCCCAATACGACCTGGGTCTGGCCTGGGCTCACTTCCCCGAGGGCTCCGGGGGTCTCGCTGTCGGCCCCAAGGCCCAGATCGGGATCCAGCAGGCCATAGCCACCGCGGGTGGACCCCAAGCCGGTCCCCGCAACCCGCTTGGTATCGGGATGGGCGGACCGGTGGTGGCCACCCACGGCACCGATGAGCAGAAGGCCCGCTGGCTGCGCCCCCTGTTCACCGGCGAAGAGTTCTGGTGTCAGCTGTTCTCCGAGCCGGGCGCGGGGTCCGATCTCGCCGGTCTCGCCTCCCGGGCCGAACAGGACGGCGACGAGTGGATCGTCAATGGTCAGAAGGTGTGGAACTCGGGAGCTCATCTCGCCAAGTGGGGCATGCTCGTGGCTCGTACCGATCCCCAGCAGCCCAAGCACAAGGGCTTGACCTACTTCATCGTCGACATGGAAGCCGACGGCGTCGAGGTTCGGCCCCTACGGCAGATGACCGGTCAGGCCGAGTTCAACGAGGTCTACTTCACCGATGCCCGTATCCCCGAAGAGAACCGGATGGGCGACATCGGTGACGGCTGGAGGGTGTCGCTCACCACCCTGATGAACGAGAGGGTGATGATCGGTGGCGCGGTTCCCCGGCGGGGCGACGGCACCATCGCTCGGGCGGTCAAGGCCTGGGAGTCCGCGCCATACCGCGACGCCGCCACCAAGGACGAGCTCATGAAGCTGTGGGTGGCCTCTGAGGTTTCGCGGATCACCAATATGAGGGCGTCACAGAACCGCACGGCCGGCACCCCCGGTCCCGAGGGCTCGGTGGGCAAGATCGTGGCCGCCGATCTCAACAAGCGCATCACCGAGTTCGTCATGACCCTCAAGGGTCCCGACGGCATGATGTACCCCGACGACTACAACGAGATGCTGAACCGGCACTCGATGGACTACCGGTCCGATGAGTCGTACTTCCTGCGGTGTCGAGCCAACTCGATCGAGGGTGGTACGTCAGAGATCATGCGGAACATCATCGGCGAGCGGGTCCTGGGCCTCCCCGGCGACGTCCGGGTCGACAAGGACCTTCCCTGGGTCGAGGTCCCCCGCAGCTGAGTCGTCGGTAGTCTCCAGTTCTGATCGGTAGGGCTCGGCCCCGCCGAGGTCGGAGTCATTCTCGACCACGATCCGGAGATCACCGAACAGGCCTTTCAGCGACCGGTGGAGGGCCTCCCAGTTCACCGGTATGCCTTCGGCCGGCTCGACGGCGGCGAGGATCGACCCGTCCTCTTCCTGGATGACCTGGTGGCGCACGGATATGGCGGCGGACCGCATGGCTTGGCCCACTTCGGACGGATGGACGGCCAGGCCGTCGAAGGTGCGGAACAGCACGGGGCTGTGCCCTCGTAGATCCAGGAGGCGGGGCTCGCCGTTCACTCTGTCGAGGCGCCCGAAGTCGCCGGTGCGGTACCGAACCAGTGGAAGGTAGGGGTTGCGCCCCCCGGTCAGGGCGATCTCGCCGAAGGTGCCGGGCCGGACCGGGTGGCCGTGGGCGTCGATGATCTCGAGGTAGATATCACCCGAGAGCAGTCGCAGTCCTGGACCGTCGGGTGCGGACCCGGCTACCGGCCCTGACTCGGTGAGCGAGTACCAGTTGATGATGGGGCACTGGAAGTGGTTGGCGAGACGGCTGGCGGTACCCGACCGGAGGGCCGACCCGGTGGTGACGACCGCCGCCGGCCGTATGTCGATCTCCCAGGCCTGGGCCTCGAGGAGCGCGGCTGGTTCGCCCATGATGACCTGGGCATCGAGGTCGGCAAAGAACCGCCGGGCTCCCTCGATCCCGTTCCGCCAGTGCTCGGGCCGGAGGTTCACACTCACCATGGCGGCGTCGTCCCAAGCCGAGAAGAGGGCGGCGAAGATATCGGGATGGGCCTCGGCCCTGATGTTGGCCACCGCCACGACGTCGGGTCCGGTCTCGATCTGGATGTCGTACTCGGCCAGAGTCGCCTCGAGCAGGGGGTGGTCGGCGACGATGGCTCGTGGGTGGCTGGGCAGGTCGAGCGGTTCGGCGTTGGTGCCTGCGGTGGTGACGACCACCAGCTCGTCGAGGGGGGCATCGGGGGGGACGATTTCGCCCAGCCGGGTCACCAGGTCGTGGCGACTCATGGCGGGCAGGTCGGCCCAGCTTCGTGCCAGGTTCATCCCATCGCGGACCCGTGAACGGTGGAAGGCAGTGGAGGCGATGATGTCGGCAACCCAGCCGGTGATGGTCGGTGTGGGTCCGTGGGCGCTCCACTGCCGGCTCCCGGGCAGCTGGCGACGGAACCAGTCGAGCGCCCTCAGGTCGTCGGCATCGATCCGATCCCCCGTCTCGCCGGTCCATTCGGGGGCATCAGGATGGTCGACCAGGCTCTGGAGCAGTAGCCAGCCCTCTTCGGTGACGAGCGGGTTGCGAGCACGGACCGCGGGTGGGATGTGTGTCCTGAGGCCGGTCATGGTCGATGGAACCTCGCTACTGGGTCGCGGGCCCGACCAGCGGCCATGGCCGCGGCCACCTGCTCGGCCCGGTGGACGCGTTCCTGCGACTCACGGATGAGGCGGACCCGGCGACTGCTGTCGATGGCGATGAGTCGGTCGGCCGATTCCCCTGCGGTCTCGTTGGCCACTGGTTCGCCCAGGCCGCCCAGCACCTTCCGGCACAGTTCCTCGGCCCGTTCAGGGTCACGGGTCACCAGGTCTGCTTCCACCAGCTCGGCCAGGGACCCCAGCTCGTAGCTGGCGAGCCACGCCACCCGACCGGCGTCGCCCCGGCCGGCGAAGAAGGGGTGGCTCAGCAGCCAGCTGCTGATCAAGATCAGGCGGAGATGGTTGCTCGACAGCTCTTCGAGCGGGAAGAGCTGGTCTTCGCTGGGCTCCTGACCCGTGACCAGCACGATCACATCGGCCAGGACGGCATCGACGTGGATGCCGCCGGCGCGGCCCCGGCGGGGCAAGGCGAGGAAGGAGGGAGGCGTGGCCTCGAGATGCTCGATGAGCAGGGCCAGCTCGATCTCGCCGTCGTAGGCCGCGGGCGGGGTCTGGGGTTGGCTGATGGCGGGTGTGGGTGGGAACGCGGCCGAGTTGGTCATGCGGGCGCCTCCTCTGTGCGGCGGGAGAGAAGGTCGGCGGTGTTCGTGGTGGCGGGGAGGCCGGCGGCGAGATCTATGAGCTCGTCCCACTCGTCGATGTGGTGGACCTGCCAGCCGCGGCGCATGAACAACCGGCACTGGGACTTCCAGTTCCGCCCGGCGTCCCGTAGCACCAGGGTGGCCGAGGAGAGGGCACCGATCTGGTGGGCGAGATCCCAGCCTCCCGGGGTGAAGTTGAGCTCGGTTGTGAGTCGATGGTCGCTGACCAGAAGCACCTCACGGCCCGGGCTGTCCGTCAGGTGTGTGGCTATCCGACGGAGCTGGTCGTGGCCGGGCCGAGTGGACTTGGTGACCGGGACCGTGAGGGTTTCGAGGACAACCTGTTCGTCGGCTTCGAAGCCGGGGGAGGGGGCGAAATAGTCGTCGGGACCGCCCCAGTCGATGACCACCCGGGCTCCGCTCCGGAGACGAAGTAGGGCTTCTACCGAGGCGAACAGGCTCAGGGGCGACAGATGGCTACCGGGGTCGCTCTCGGCCAGGGCCAAGAGGCCCAGAACGAGGTCGGGGGGCGGAGTGGCCGAGCGGGGCCGGGCGAGGAGGAGGGGCCGGGCCCGGTCGCGGTAGTACTGGGCCACCAGTTCGGAGCGGGGCCGGGTGATGTCGAGCGCCTCGATCAACTCGAGGTAGAGGGATGGGCTCCGGAACTCGGTCCCCTCCGGCAGATGGGAGTCTGCTCCCACGGACAGTCGGGTCGACCGCTGGCCGGTGACCCTGACGTCATTGACGGGATGGGTGGGGTCGTGCTCACCGTGGTCGTAGGCGGCCAGTCCCGCCGGGAGGTCAGTGCCCACGGTGGCTCCAACTGTGTCGGGGTTCAGTGCCAGGCGGACTCCGGGCTGCAGGGTGGCCACGTGGGGCTTGACCAGGCGGGCGAAGGGGGTGGCTCCGGCGAGCCAGTCATCACCGTGGAGCTGGACGAGACGGCTCGCCAGCCGGGCATCGAGATCGAGTTCGTCGGGGCCGGGATCGAGGTCTGCGGCCTGGGCAGCTTGGAGGTGGAGCTGGACCAGGGGGCTCAAGGGTCCCGTACCCAGCTTCTCCAGGAGGGGTGCGGTGTCGATACCGAAGGCCCGTAGGCGGTGGTCGACAACCAGATCCGACCAGACATTGGCCACCAGAGGGGCGAAACGACGCTGATCGGTCAGCCCGGCCCGCACTCGGGCCAGCAGTCGGGCGTGGTGGGCGAGGTCGCCGGGGGCCAGCACCAGATGGCCCACGATATGGGCGAGAGCCTCTGGAGCGTGGGCTTCGATGCCCAACCGGATGACGCGGTCGAGGCCGATCGAGACCGATCGGTCGGCGTGGCGGACCCGGGCGAACCCGGCATCGAGGCCGGCGGCCCTTTCCTCGGTGGCGGTACGGCAGAACCGGGGTGCCGGTAGGTCGAGGGCCGGACTCCACAGCCGCTGGGCGTCCAGGAAGGCCTCGGTCCATTCCGCCTGGAGCTCGTCGAGGTCGCCCCAACTGGTCACTGGGCCACTCCCGCGATGACGGTGAGCTCATGGCTGCGACGGCTGGCGACGACCAGCGAGTGGTGATCGGAGGCCCAGGTTCCGTTGCGGGCCAGCTGGGTCAGCTCGGCCTCACCGGCTGGCCCCCGCGCCCGTCCTCGGGTCACCGTCCAGCGCGACGAGTTGGAGGTGTCGCCTGACGGGCGCCCCGGCACCGGTCGGAGGCTGGTGCCGAAGATGTCGAGGTGGAGGCGCCACCAACGGTTGTCGTCGGCCACGTGGAGAATCCCGTCAGCGGCCTGAACGGTGGGCGGATGATGGAACGGCCCGCCGAACCCCACGAACCCGCCGATCCGACGGACGATCTGGGTGCGCGGCTGGGCGTCGACCCGAGGCTCGTGCCAGGGGTCGTCGAGACGGGAGGCCAGCACGGCCCGGTCGACGTGGGGCTCAGCTCCAACCGCCAGGCGGGCGGTCTCGTCGTCGAGAGAGTCCCACCGTTCACGGGCGGAGTCGCGGAGGTGGGCGGCGCCGGCCTGCCAGCTGGCCAGCACGCCGGCGTCGCGGAGGTGGGCGGCAGAACGGATCTTGGGAGCCAAGCGAAGGATGACGTCGATCCACCGATCGGGGTCGAATTCCTGGCCGACGATCGCATTGGTGACCGCACCGACGGTTCCGAGGGGGGTGGCGGCCACCGCCGGGCCCAGCTGGGGGAGGAGCTCGATCCAGGCCCGGTCCAGAGCCGGGTACTCGTCGAAGAGGCGTCGACCAACCAGCTCGAGGGAGGCGTCGTAGAGGACCCGGGTGACCATGGCGGCCCGGTCGGGCATGGCCTGGGTAGCGGCGGTCAGGATGGGGTCGACGCGTACGGCGAGGTGGGTCCCGAAGCTGCCGCTGTCGAGATCGCCGAGGCGGAGGGCCGCGGTTCGGTAGCGCTGGTTCAGCGCGTCGCGCTGCTCGGCCAGGGCCTGCGACAGGTCGTCGCTGATCAGCCGCTCCAACGGAGCCACGACCGGTAGTTGACGTAACGCTGGTGTAGATACGCGAGAGCCAGCACGTCCACGTGGAGATGGCCGTGTAGCTGCTCGGACTCGCTGATCTCCTGGAGCTTGGACTCGATGGCGGCCAGTCGGCGATCGACCTCGGCCTCATCGATGGATTCGAGTCCGGCGTGGAACTGGCTGTGCAGCTCGGCCACCGGATCGAGATCGTCGAGCCCCAGCCGGTCGTACTCGCGGCAGGTAGCGTCGAACAGCCCCCGCATCCACGAGACCGGGTCGGCCAGCAGCGACCGGCCGATGCCGTGATCGAAGGCCGGTGAGTCGGGGTTCTGGTCGAGCTTGTCGGCCAGCACAAACGGCAGGACCTGCCTGAGGTCGGTCAAGGTGATGACTGCTTCGCCCCGGAACCAGGCCAGGGCCTTGGCGAACAGCAGGGTGTTGGCCAGATCGGGTACCGCGATTCCGTTGAGCGACTGAGCCCCCAACTGTCCGATCGGGTCGGTGGGGGTGGCACCCTGCTCGACGGTCCCGGCGTCGACCGTGGACAGACGGAGACCGCCCTTGGTGAGGGTGTCGAAGCGGCGGCCGGCAGCCTCGTGGAACTCGAACTGGCTGGCCAGGAACTCGAGCCGGCGACGGACCGGCGGGGGCACCCGTACGGTACGGACCTGATGCTCGATCTCGCTGAGTTCGTCGGTGGTGAACACGAGCTGGTCGGGCAGGCACTCTTCGGGGCGGACACCCGCCTCCAGACGGTCGAGGACCTCGCCCAGGAACCGGGGGTTGAACGGTTGGGCGCGGACCACGAGGTCAGTGTGATCGCGCAGGGCGCGGATGGTGTCGGCTCCTCCCCCGTGGCCGTCGTCGTCGACGGTGGCGAACCACGCCCGACCGGGACCGGAGGGGCCCTGGTCGGCCAGGGCGGACCTGGCCCCCTCGAGATCATCGTGGGCGCCGTCGACCAGACCGACCCAATCGTCGCCAGGGGCCAGCAGCCTCATCAGGTTGGCGATAGTGGTCTTGCCTTGGCCGGCAGCTCCCGCCAACAGGCAGCGGCGACCCACGACGAGGTTCAGTAGGGGTAGGAGGACCTGGCTCGAGTAGGACTGCTGGTTGGGGAGGGAGAGCTCTACCCGCCGTTCGCCGAACACCAGCCGGGTGGGCGGCCCGTCGTGGAACTCGATGTCGAGCATCGGGCTGATGACGGCCTGATTGGTGATCCAGAAGTAGGTCTGGCGCAACTTCTCGTCGAGACCGGGTGCCTCGGTCTCGACGGGTGGAACCCCGTCGTCAAGAGGACCGCGATACAGGTCGGCCACGTCGAATGTGCCGGACGGTCGACCCCCCCGCGGGAGGGTCGGCGATTCCGGTACGTGACGGAAGCGATCGAGTTCGGTCATGGCTGAATGGTCGCGCGTGAAAGCGCTGAGCGGGAAACCACACTTACAGGATAGTGGCCCGACCCCCGGGAATTGCCACTCGGCGCCCCTATCGGTGCTGGCGGGACCTGACCATGGCCCCGATGATCTGAGCGAAGAGCTCCGGGTCCTCCATGGGGCCCATGTGGGTCAGGCTCTCGTAGAGGGTGAAAGTGGCGTTCGGGAGAGCTCGGGCGACTGGTTCGGCGAGCTCTGCGGGCCGGTTGTCGACCGTGGTACCGGCCAACACGGTGACTGGGCAGGTGACGGCCCCGAGCCGGGACCAGGTGTCGATGTGCTCGGCCTCGAAGATGCGAGCCTCGAGTTCGCCTTCGCAGGC
The DNA here is from genome assembly GCA_024225275.1 of Actinomycetes bacterium. Taxonomy (GTDB): domain Bacteria; phylum Actinomycetota; class Acidimicrobiia; order Acidimicrobiales; family JAAEMS01; genus JAAEMS01. The sequence continues at coordinate 3,355 of JAAEMS010000262.1, read as the reverse complement.
CAGCCGGACGCCGCCGTTGGGCAGTGATCGGGTGCCGGCCTCGGCGTAGGCCGCCAGCGCGGCCGGCACACAATGGTCGAACGGGGGCCGGCTGCCGAAGCGTTCGATGATCTGGTCGACGGAGTCGAACTCCATACGCCGCTTGCGAGCCAGCGTGGCGATGGGGTGGGAGGTCATCTCGGGTACGCCCTCGGGTGGGAACAGGATGGGCTCGAATACGGTGAGAGCGGCGTAGGTGCCCGGATGCAGGGCTTCGACCCGCAGGCTGATCGCTCCGCCCAGGGAGTGTCCGGCGCCGAAGAGGTCGCGACCTTCGGTCAGCTCACCCACCCGTTCGGTCACCGCGACCAGATCCTCGGTGATGCGATCCCAGTGCACGTCGATGTCGACCTCGTTGTCGGAGGACCCGTGGCCGCGGAAGTCGACGAGGATGGGGCGGATCGTGCCCTCGAGAAGCTGGGCCACCGGCTGCCACATGGCGCCGGCCATGCCGTTGCCGTGACAGAACACGACAGGAGGTAGGCCGTCGCCGCCCAGGTCGTGGAGGGCGACGCGGGTGCCGTCGGCCGAGGTGACGAGTTCGGTGTGCACGAGGGACCGGTCTACCAGAGCCTGGCCTGGGCGTGGCTCAGGACACCGAGATCGGCCGGCCGTCCCCTTCCCCTCTTGCTCACGGGCCGCTCGGGCCACGGCTTCGGTCGCCTACTCGCCCCGAGTGTGACGTGGGTCGCAAGCCAAGGCCCAGGCGATCTCGGCCCCAATGCGGGCATTGTTCTCGGCCAGCGCCAGATTGGCTGGTATGGAGCGACCGCCGGTGGCGTCACCGAGTCGGCCCAGAACGAAGGGGGTGACCGCGGGACCGGCCAGCCCCTGGGAGTCGGCCTCGGCCAGAGCGCGCCGCCGGGCCGCTTCCAGCTCGTCCCAGTCGAGAGCGTGCTCGGCCGGAATCGGGGCCGCGACTATCACTCCCCCGAGCTGACCAAGGGTCCGTTGACAGCCCACGATGTCGGCTACCTGGTCGGCCGTCTCGACGCGGTGGGCCACGGGGAACGGGCTGGCTGGTGCGTAGAAGGCTGGGAACATCTCGGTGCGCCAGCCCAGGACGGGTACACCGTGGGTCTCGAACCACTCAATGGTGCGTCCCAGGTCGAGGAACGACTTGGCCCCCGCGCAGACGGTGACGACCGGCAGCTTGGCGATGGTGGGCAGGTCGGCGGACACGTCGCCGCTGATCTCGGCCCCGTGATGGACCCCACCGATGCCGCCGGTGGCGAAGACCTGGACCCCGGCCGCGGCACACAGCCGCAGCGACGCCGACACGGTGGTGGCCCCGACCTCCCAGGATTGGGCTAGGGCTACAGGCAGGTCGCGGTCGGCCGTCTTGTGGGCCGGACCCAGAATGCGGTCGTGTTCGGTTGGCTCGAGCCCAACCCGGGCGACCCCGTCGAGCACGGCGGTGATGGCAGGGACCGCTCCTGTGGCGCGGACCGCAGCGAGGCACCGGTCGAGGGCGTCGACGTTCGCCGGTGAGGGCAGGCCGAGGTGGCTGAAGATGGTCGATTCGAGCCCAACGACCGGCCGCCCCTCGGCCAGGGCGGTACCGACTTCGTGGGTGACGCTCACTGCTGATTCCACCCGGCGGAGGGTATCCACGGCGCGATGCCCAAAGGCGGCTGGCGTCCTCTAGGCTTTTGCGCCGGTGCCCGGCAACGCAGTTCGGGTCCCAAATTCTGGAGAGGATCCCCCAACATGCGTACTTCCCGTTTGTGGCGCGCTCTGGCGCTCTTGTTTGCCTTCGGCCTCCTGGCCGCAGCCTGTGGTAGCGACAGTGATGACACCGCCACCGGTTCCGACGAAGGGTCAAGTCAACCCGAGTCAGAGGAGGGCGGCGAAGAAGCCGGCCTCCCCGACCTCGATGGCCGTGAGGTCACCATCGCCGTCGAGAACGCCTACCTGCCGTTCAACTACCTCGATCCGGCCACGGGCGAGCCCACCGGCTGGGACTACGCCGTCATCGACGAGATGTGTAAGCGCCTCAACTGCACCCCCGTCTACGAGGCGTTCCCTTGGGAGACCATGATCCAGGCCGTTGCCGATGGTCAGTTCGACATGGCCGCCGACGGCATCACGATCAATGAAGAGCGGGCCGAGATCGTGGCTTTCTCCGACGGCTACATCAATGTCGACCAGCGTCTCCTGGTCCAGGTCGGCGAGGATCGCTTCGCCGACGCGACCGACTTCGCGGCGGGCGACTTCGAGGTGGGCACCCAGGTCGGCACCACCAACTTCAACACCGCCGTGGATCTCGTGGGTGAGGACCGGGTCAAGGGCTTCGATGACTTCGGTTTCGTGGTCCAGGCCGTCATCTCCGGCGACGTCGATGCGGTGATCATCGACGAAACCGCCGGCCAGGGCTATGTGGGCGAGAACGCCGACGCGGTCGAGATGATCGGCGACTCCCTGTCTTCGGACCAGCTCGGCTTCATCTTCCCGCTCGACTCCGACATCGTCGACGCCATCAATGCTGTCCTCGCCGAGATGAAGGCTGATGGCAGCCTCGAGACGATCAGCGCCGAGTACTTCGGTGACGCCTTCAGCATCACCTACGACGACCTCGAGTACCCCGAGTACGAAGAAGAGGTCGAAGAAGAGGGCGAAGAAGAGGGCGAAGAAGAGGGCTGAGTTTCCCAGCTCAATCAACCTGTGTTGTGATTGCGGGGCGTCGGCACCAGCCGGCGCCCCGTTTCACTTTGTTGGGAGAGACATGCTTCCAGGAGCCCCACAGGCTCAACGCGACCAGATCCTGCCCGAATTGCCCGAGGGTCCCCTCGATGCCGAATCGAGCTGGGAGACGTTCCCGTACTGGTCGCTGATCCTGGCCGCGCTAGTCGGCTACTTCGGTTACCTGACCTTCTTCGTCGACCGCTTCAACATCGCCTGGGAACGGATCTACGACGGCATCTTCCTCACGATTCGTATCACCGTTTTCGCCTTCATTCTCTCGAGCATCCTCGGGCTGATTCTGGGTCTCGGCCGCATCAGCGTCGCCGACACCCACTGCGGCCGGGCCACCCGAATCCTCAAGGCGGTGTTCCGCAACCTCAGCCGCACCTATGTCGAGTTCATCCGAGGGGTGCCGATCCTGCCCCTGCTCTTCTTTTTCGCCATGGTCATCATCCCGGAGACGATGAAGGCGCTCGGGATCAACACCCGCGACGTGAGCCAGGAGTGGCGAGGCATTCTGGCCCTGTCCATCATCTACGGGGCGTACATCGCCGAGGTCTTCCGGGGCGGTGTTCAAAGCATCCCCCGCGGGCAGATGGAGGCCGGACGCTCTCTGGGTCTCAGCCGGTTC
>JAAEMS010000261.1 GCA_024225275.1 Actinomycetes bacterium | reverse complement strand
TTCTATGGAGCTGCCGCGCACGCTCGTCGTCTGGTGTCCTGACTGGCCGGTGGTGGCCACCGGCACCCCACTTCACGAACCCGTCGTGGTGGTCTATGCCAATCGAGTGGTGGCCGCCTCGCCCGCGGCCCGGGCCGAGGGGGTGCGCAGAGGTCTGGGCCGCCGCGAGGCCCAGAGCCGCAGCCCGGCCGCGGTGGTTGTCGAGCGCGACGAGGTACGCGAGGCCCGCCGGTTCGAGCCGGTGGTTGCAGCCATCGAGGCCCTCACCCCCCGCATCGAGATCACCCGGCCCGGCACCTGTCGGTTCCTCACCCGGGGCCCGTCCCGCTACTTCGGGGGCGACCACGCCCTGGTCGATCTCGTCCTCGACACGATCGTCGGGATGGTGCCCGACATCCCGTGCCGGGTGGGAGTGGCCGATGGCCCCTTCGCGGCCAATCTGGCCGCTCGCCAGCGCACCCCCGACTGGCGGCCTCTCGTGGTCGAGGCCGGAACCAGCCCCACCTTCCTGGCCCCCCTGCCCCTCTCGACTCTCGAAGATCCCGAGCTCGTCGATGTCCTCGTCCGCCTGGGCCTGCGCACCCTCGGCAACCTGGCTGCCCTCGAGGTAGGCGATGTGCTCGGTCGGTTCGGCCCGTCGGGAGCGCTGGCCCACCGCCGGGCCTCGGGCCTCGCCGACCTCCCACCGGCGGCCCGCCAGCCCCCACCCGACTGGTCGGTCTCGACCCAGTTCGAGCCCCCGGCTGAACGGGTCGACGTGGCCGCCTTCGCCGCCAAACGGCTGGCCGATGAGCTCCATGACCGGCTCGATCGTGGGGGGGCTGCATGTCTGCGCCTCCTGGTCGAGGCCGAGACCGAACACGGCGAGGTGCTCCAACGTCTGTGGCGCGACGAGGGAGCCCTCACCTCGGCCTCCACCGCCGACCGGGTCCGCTGGCAGCTCGATGGGTGGCTAACCGGCTCAGCCGCCACTCGACCGTCGGGCGGCCTCATCCGCCTCACCCTCGCCCCCGACGAGGTTGCAGCGGCTGCCGGTCGCCAACTCGGTTTCTGGGGGGGAACCCCCGGGGCCGACGAGTCCATCGTCCGCGCCCTGGCCCGGGCCGAAGCCCTGCTGGGCACCGGATCGGTCACTGTGCCCGAGCGTCGGGGGGGACGCGGCCCTCGCGAGCAGCTGACCCTGATTCCGGTGTCATCGGTCGACCTCACCGGCGAACGCTCCGTCGACGGTCTCGACACCGATGCCCCCTGGCCCGGCCGTCTCCCCACCCCCTCGCCCGCCCTCGTCCACCACGACCCGGTCCCGGCCGCCGTGGTCGACACCAATGGTGAACCGGTCAGGGTCACTGGTCGGGGCCTGGTCAGTGGTGACCCGGCTCTGGTGGCCCTCGCCGATACCCCTCCGGTCGAGGTCACCGGCTGGGCCGGCCCCTGGCCCACCGACGAATGGTGGTGGGACCCCGACCGCCACCGCCGCCGAGCCCGTATCCAGGTCACCCTGGCTGTCGGTCCCGCCCGCCTCCTTGTTCTCGAATCAGGTCACTGGTGGCTAGAGGCCACCTACGACTGATTCTCTCCACCGGCGTGCTGCTCATTCTCACAAGGCACGACTCGGGTGATGGCTCCTGGCTGAGCTCCCGCGCGGGGCTCTGACGCAGCGAAGCCATGTTCTGGGGCAGGTTGACCCACATAATTTGTAGTCAACCTGCCCAATTTCGGGAGAGGGGGGAGGGGGACGGGACGGGACGGGGTTGACTACTCCAGCACTTCGGCGATGGCGAGCTCGGCGATGCGGTCGCCGTCGTAGCCGAGATAGTTCATCAGCACATCCATGCTGTGCTCGCCGTAGGTGGGCCCGGCCCAGTCGAAGCCGTTGTGAGCGGCCGACAGGGTGTAGGGCACGCCGTCGACCACGGCCTGGCGAGCGAACTGATGGGGCGCCCATTGGAAGTGGCTTCGATGGTTGAGCTGGGGGTCGTCGATACAGGCATCAGAGTTCTGGACGTGATGGGCGGTGATTCCATGAGCCTGGAGCCGGTAGGCGAGCCCGGCGGGTTCCTGCTTCGAGGTCCATTCGCCCAAGAGTTCGTCGAGCTCCGCCTGGCGGGCCCGGCGCTCAGCATTGTCGAGGTCGGCCAGGTCGTCGCGGCGCATCTCGGTGCACAGTGAACGCCACTGGTCGTCGTCCTCGATCGCGACGGCCACCCACCGGTCGTTGCCGATGGCCGGGTACACCCCGTGGGGCACCATGAGGTCGTCGTCGTTGCCGCGCCGGGTGCGTCTGTGGCCGGTGTCCTGGAGCTCGAGCAGGGCCGGAGCCAATAGGTGGACGGCGCTCTCCATCTGGGACAGGTCGAGGTACTGGCCCTCGCCGGTGTGTCGGCGGTGATCGACCGCGGCCAGTAGGGCACAGACGGTGAAGCGCGGGGCGCAGTAGTCGGTGTAGGCCAGGTAGGGGCCCGCGGGCCCGCGGTCGCTCCAGCCGGTGATGTCGAAGAAGCCGGCCACCGATGCGGCCATGTTCCCGAAACCGGCGAATTGGCGGAAGGGCCCCGACTGACCCATCACACAGCTCGAGAGCATGATCAGCTCGGGGTTGATCTCCTTGAGGTCGTCGTATCCCAGCCCCCACGCGGCCATGGTGCCCGGGGTGAACGACTCAGTCACGATGTCGGCCCAACCGGCCAGATCGCGCACCACCTCGCGGGCTTCGGGCTTCGACAGATCGAGGGAGATGGTCTGCTTGTTGGCGTTGGTCGAGTGCCAGGCGATGGCGTTCTCCTGGTCGGGAATGTCGTCGCGGTGGCCCAGCGCCCCCCTCAGCAGGCATGGTCGGTTCTGGGTCTCGACCCTCACGACGGTGGCACCCCAGTGGGCCAGGATCTTGGTGGCGAGGGGCGCGGCGGCCACCCAGGCCAGATCGACCACCTTCAGCCCCGCCAGGGGCCGGTCGGTGGGTGACTGCTCGGGCAGGGACACCCGGGCGGCCCTCAGGGCTTCGAGCTCCGGATCGGGGGCCAGATCGTTCGCATGCTCGTCGACACCCGGGGCGGCCGCAAGGGTGGGTAGGGGGGCACCCGGTGTGTGGACGAAGCGGCCGGGGTAGCGGCGACCGTCGATCTCCTCCCAGAATTCGCGTTCGGCCAGCTGAGGGCTGTCCAAGACGTCCTGGAGGTCGTTGACCGGACAGACCAGGAGTGAGTCGCGCAGTCCCCGTTCCTGGATCTCCATCTTGGTCTTGGTGAGGGCGAACTCGCCGATGCGATCCATCACCAGTTCGATGGTCTCCACTGACTCCTCCCCGCTCTGGATGAGGATCGGGAGGTCGACCCAGTCCTTGTCGAGGAGCTCGTCGTCGCAGAAGCCTTCCTCGTGGAGCCACTCCATGAAGCGGCGGAACATGGGGCCGATCATGGCGCCGAAGGAGACGGTGATGACGACGTACCCGTCCTTGCACGGATAGATCGTGCGCAGGAGCAGGGGCCCGAACTTCACCCCGCCCGCCTCGCGGGTCACCTCCTGGAGGCCGGCCGGGGCGTAGAGCACGGCCGACAGAGCGGTCTCGCACACCGCTTGTTGGGCTGAGAGGTCAATGTGCTGTCCGTGGCCGATGCGGGCCCGGTGTTCGAGGGCGACGGTGGCGGCGACCGCGGCCTGGCAGGCGGAGTGGAGCCAGGCCTGGGGGGTACTGACCCGGACCGGGGGACGGTCGCTGTCGCCGGTGACGGCCAGCTGGCCGCTGGAAGCGAACAGGGTGAGGTCACTGGCCTTCCAGTTCGCCTTCGGTCCGGTCTCGCCCCACGGAGTGATGTGAATGGTGATGAGGGAGTCATTCGTTCCCCGGAGCGCGGCCAAGTCGACATCGAAAGGCAGTCCGTCGTTGTGGAGGACGACATCGGCCTCGGAGGCCAACCCGGCCACGGAGGCGG
>JAAEMS010000260.1 GCA_024225275.1 Actinomycetes bacterium | reverse complement strand
TGAAATTTCTTCATAGTCGGTGATGCTTTGTAATTTACTACATCAGTCATCTATAACCACATTAAATTTGAAGCCAGATGATTTTGGTGCTGGAGTAATTTCCGCTTGGAAAGTCGCAGACATCTGTCTAAGGTAATCAAACGCAGGTTGCGCACCACCTTTATGAGCCATAGAGGCGAACAATTTATCTCCAGCAGCTGAGATTGAAGCTAGTCTACCTCTTTTCCAGACCTTATTTGCAATAGCAAGATCTTCATCGCTAATATCTTCCTTATCAACAAGCAAGTATTGGAAGCACTCGTCTAGGGTAAGAACACTAGCACGGACTTCAATCACCTGGAGATCTTCCGCTGTGATCTCCACGAGGTCATCAATAAGATGGTATTGGGTTGGTAACCTTGCCATAATGGCCTCCTAAATAAAAAACAAACTCAATAAGCTATAGACTAACCTATAAATAAGGAAAAGTAAAGGAGAAATTGAAAATAATCTAAATAAATATTTTATATAGCTGTTAGTTATAAGATGCTGGTAGTAAATAAGCTGTAAGTTTGTTGTTTATTTTTTTTTGGAATTTTTTTTATTTTTCTTGTGAGAGGCGAGAGGTAGGCCAATGACTTTGTCGCTGCTTACTATAACCCCCTCCCCACCCAACCCGCCACTTGCTCTCAGTTAGTAAGCACTAACTTACCAATTACAAATGAAGTTAGTGACCACTTACTTGCTAGCACTGTACTGGTATTGCCTAGGGTTATTCGATTCAGTTATATACTTAGATTAAATAATTATAGTTATTTGTTAATGAATTGTTTACTTAGCTAAATAGGTACGTATAATAGGTGACAGTTAAGCGATAAGCGCTTATCTATAATCGAATACT
>JAAEMS010000259.1 GCA_024225275.1 Actinomycetes bacterium | reverse complement strand
GTGTAGAACGAGTGTGTGACACAGTCACGGGCGGTCACCAACGGACGGTTCGCCAGGGTGCGGGCGGTTCTCTAGATCAACTTCTTCTTTTAAAGCAGCTAGCAGCTCTTCTTTCGACACCACCATGTCATCGCCATCATCACTGGCATTGTGGAGAGCGGCCTCGAGGAACTGTTGGGTGTCGTCGTCCCGGTTCAACTCGTTCGAGGCTCCGGGACAACCTCGCCGCTGGACCAACGCCAGCTAGCGAATCAGACAGCTAACGGGCTCGCCTGCGGTAGCGCAGACGCCAACACTCGAACCGCTACAAGCTGGTCAAGGTCGTCGATGCCGAACCCGACGCTTCCGCTCATCGCCCACCTTGCGGGGCTGAAGTCACCGAATCGGAACTCCACCCACTCGCCGGCACGCACCGCCGATGGCGAACACCGAAACTCAGCCACGTCACGCTGAGGGGCGAGATCCGGGTTCGGGTCGAATGGCGCCATGCTGACCACGGGGACGCCAACCTCGTCCCAAGCACCTGAGCACAGATCAGCCTCATCCACGACAGGCGGCGGGTTGAGCACCGTCACCCCGAAGATACGTCCACCGACCCGCGAGATCTTGACTTCGCAGCACAGACGACCATCGGGCCACACCACCTGCCAGACCACGGCAGCAGTCAACCCCCACCTGATCATCAACGGCACATGCTCATCCCCACTTACCTCAGGGAGAGACGCATCACCGTCCAGTTCCAGAACCTCAAGCATCATCAACCCGTGTACAACAGTTGATTGACGACAACCAGGTCGTCCGTCGAGCGGATGCTGAACTGCAACTGCCAGCCATTTACGTTGTACATCTGCCCCAACGAAACACCCTGCCGATTCACCTCAGACACCGCCGTCTGCAGACTGCGAATCTGGCTCTGGGTAGTCACCGGGCCAGTCGCCCCAGCGTTCAGTACACGCTCAGCCAAATGCTCCGTCGCATTCGGATGCACCCACACCTCCGTGCCATCGTCAAGACCAAGCCGGAACGACCTCGGCACCTCGGTACCCGGGTACCGAGCGCCCGTCTCAACAACATCGTCCCAAACCGTCCCTGTCAGTCTTGGGGCAACAGATTCGGCTACGAGTCGAGCGCGTGCCTCGACAGGATCAACTCTTGGACCTGACAGCCTGCTCGCCGATGAACCCTCGCTTCCGCTCAGACCGGCCGGCGGGCCATCAACCGCGAACGCTGGCGTCCCGTCGTAGTCGTAGATCGCCGCATCCGCGCCGGCGGAGACCGAGGGGAGGACGAGCACGACCGACATCGCCACAAGGAGCGTCGCTCGCCTTCCCGCCAGAAGCATCCGGCGGAACAGGTCAGGCAGAGCCATGATGCGCCATTTCGGCGACCACTTCGACCCAGAGGCCGGTGTCCCGCGGCCAATCGGCGATTGCAACAGCAGCCGAGCCGGTCGCTATTCCGTCGCCAAAGTCGGTCAGGTAGTCAAGGCGCGGGTAGACCGTCTTGCCTTCAAGAGTGAACGTGTCGAAGCCAAGAATCCGCACCTGGTGCGCCAACCGCCCGAGCACCCGATCAATGCCCTCCACATCGATTAGTAGCGTCCAGTTTGACTGCCAGTAGAACTCGACCCGCTCGGCGAGACATGCCTCTAGTATCGAGCGGTTCACCACCTCGCGGGAGTCGGACATGTCGCTCATCCTGGAGGAGCGAACTTCGGGTCGTTCCACACGGGTGACCAGTTCGGCTTGTTGATGTTGCTGACCTGAATAACGTTGCCCGTAGCATCGTTGACCACGACGTAGAAATTGTCCCCCCGCGCATAGGCGGTCGCTGCGCTGTCGGTCGTGAGGTCCCATACCTCCCGTGTGAACGTCGGACTGTCCACCACCTCACCGATCAAGTCGTCCGTCCAACCCCGGTCCGCCAATTGTCCACGGATCTTGGGTCCGACGCTGGTCGCAATGTCGTCGAGTGCTGATGTTGGGGCAACAGAATCGTGGGTTGGTCGTAGGTGTGCTCCTGCCGACTCGGTAGATGAACCGGGCACCCCCATACGGCCGCCGGAGACTGTCGTGGCGATGGCAGACGGATCAAGGGGGCCCGGCGCCGTGTCAGCGTTCGCTTCGTAGTCGTACCCCGCCGGTTCGTAGATCGCCGAGTCGGCGCCCACAGAGTCGATGGAAACGAACGAGCAAACGAAGGCGACGAAGACGACTGCGAGCAGCCGAATCGATCCACTCGGTGCACGCCGACCGACCGTCAATATGCAAGAAGTCCCGAGAGGGTCACCCCAGCTCTGGCGGACAGTGCTCATCGGCCCTCGTCAGCGAGCCCGTAGCGCTCGGCGTACTCGCTACGGATAAGGGTTCGATACCACCCGTCAAACGTTGAGAACCGTGCTTGCTCGCCAAGGGACTCAGGATCTAGCTGAACCAACACCCCTGATGCCTGATCTACCGCAGAGACGCAGATCCCCACGTGGAAGGCAAGGAGGTTCGACGGCATTCCCCGGGATCGAAGATGCTCGTTCATGCCATCGATGTCGTCAGCTGAGGGTGACGCAAATGGTTCCAGAATCGTCTCGCTCTCAAAGAGATCGCCGCCCCCAACCGTCCGCCAAAGAGTGATCAGGTCAGCAGGGATCGACCGGTCCGCCTGCCGAGCCAGCCACCGCTCCAGCACTTCGTGAGCAATCGGGCCTGTCCACGAGAAGGCCGCCGGAGAATCCTCGAAGTCGAGGAGCACGGTGAGACTCATCGCGTTGCGATCGTTTCGTCTAAGAACGTGATGAACCGATTCGACGAGACATCGAACCGCGCACCCTGGCCCGCGGCGTTGTACACGTCGTAGGTCCTTTGCCCAAAGACAGTCCGAGTCGGATTCTCCAGGATGTCCGTGACCAGTGCCTGAGCGTTGCTAGTCGTAGCCTCGATCCCCTGGAACGGCGCCGAGTTCGCTCCGAGACGCTTGTCAATCGCACGGGCACCCACGCTGATCTGGTCATTGTGCGCGCGAGAGACCGAGGTGACAGCATCGTCAATGGACGATCGGCTGAAAGCCGGTAGCGCCCTTGGGGCAACAAAATCGGCGGCCGAGTCATAGAGGTTCCCGTGCTGACCGGACGGACCGAGGGCGGACCTCCTCGTGGCGACGAAAGGCGCGACCACTGGGGCGAAGTCGGCGGTTCGCACCTCAACGGCTGCGATCGGCGCGTCGTAGGTGAATTCGAGCACGCCGCCGGCGTCTGCCGAAATCGGTTGTACCTGTGCAGCCGCAGGTCCTGCGGCAGCCAACACGAACAGAACGCCAAGGATCAGTCCGACGATGGCTGCGGACAGGCTGTTCAGTCGTCCTACGAGCACCCACCCTCGATTCCAAGAGCATCGACGAACGCTGCCGCTGACGCCGCAACCACCACCCAGTGACCTTCGACGGTCATGAACCGGACAACTGGGTGCTCGCTGCGGAAGTCGAGCGCGAATGGCCTGTCGTACCCCAACTCGCCGATCAGAACCGACCGAGGCCCTTCGATGTTGTGCGGGGCTGACCCGAACCACTGAGGATCATCCTCCCGATGCCACTCTTCCGTAGCCGATCGCATCTCCTCCAGGCCGTAGATCTTCCATGTCGGGTCGGGTTCCTCGCCAAACACTTCGGCAACCACAGCTGCCGGGAGCCGCTCCTGCTCCGTGTACGCAGTCCATCTCTCGTCGTCCGCCAAAGTGGCGATCTCGTCAGGTAGAACGAATCCACAGACTTCTACTGGCATCTCTAACCCACCACCGTTCGGCCAGACGTCTGCGACAACGCGTCGATGATCGCCGGCCGAAGACTGTCGGGCACGTAGCCAGACGGGTTCACCGATCTAGAAAGCCATTGGACCTGGAGCGACCCGTCGGTCTGCAAGATCGCGGTGAAGCCCGCTCGCTGGCCGCCGGCTGCCCCAACGGCTTCTGTCAGGCGCTGATTGACAACTGCGTGACCTCCGCGCCGGGGAACGACACCTCCCGGGCCGCTGGGAAAGGCGAGGATCGATCCGGTCGCCTCGTCGTACACGCCGCTGAACCCCTGCCCTGGGCTGAAATCATCGAAGAACGCAGGCCCGCGGGCTGAACCACGACCAAGGTTCGTCAAACCCCCCGCTGTTTCGTTGACTAGTCCGCTTGGGGC
>JAAEMS010000258.1 GCA_024225275.1 Actinomycetes bacterium | reverse complement strand
TTGCCGGAAGCCGGTTTGCCGGACGAGGCCGGTCTGTCGGCATGGGAGGTCCGGGTCACCCGTCGGGTGCGGGTCTGGCCCCCAGATCCACTGGCCTTGGTTGTCTTGTCTGGCTTGTCGCTAGGGGTGGCGGTTCGGTCAGAGTCTCCATTGCTGGAGTCGTCGGCCCGGTGGTCCGGTGCCTGATTGTCGGTCATCGGGAAGTTCCCTTCTCAGAACGCCCCTGCGTCGGCGGCGAGTCGTCATGACGCTCGGGCCTCGGTGGGGGCGGTCGATGGCGGGGCGACAGGTATGGGCTCGCAACGCTCGCCGTCGACGGTGATCCATTGGTGAGTACGCCGCACCTTCCTGACCTCGGGTGAGGGCTCCATGGCTGACAGGAGCTCGGAAGGGCGAAGAGACCTTGGTTGGGTCCCTAGTTCGGCGGTGAGGATGTGGTCGTCGCTGACCGCCAGGGTGAGAACTCCGGGCCGGAGGTCGTCTACGACCCGTTTGCCCTTTCGTTCTCGTGTCACCATGATCTCGTCGGCTGCGAGCGCTCGCGCTACAGCTTCGTCGAGCTGGTCTCGTGAGACTCCGGTGGTCTCGATGAGCCAGGTGCAGCTGGTGACAGACTGCTGAAGAGACTCGCCGCCACGGGCGAGGGGGTTGGCTACCTGGACTTCCATACCCGGAGGAAGGGCCAGGCTCAGTCGTTCGGGGAAGGTGTTCATGTCGATGGGTGCCGCTTCGAGGGCCCCATCGTCGACCTCGACGTCGAGGTACTCACACACTGACTCGTAGCCGGTGGAGAGGGCGAGGCCGAAGGCCATCTTGGGTCGAGGTGAGAATCCTTCGGTGTAGGCCACCGGCACGCCGGCCCGGCGCCAGACCCGCTCCCAGATCCGGGCCACGTCACGGTGACCCAGGAACCGGATCTTGCCCAACTTCGAGTAGCGGATCCGGACCCTCACGAGACGATGGCCTCGGCGGTTCCGGAATCCCGGCGGGAGGGCAGCAGGGTGAGGGCGACGTCAGCTCCAGCGGCCAGATCCTGGCCGGTGCCCTGACTACCGCCGGCGGGCGGCACGGCCGAGGCCACGATGTGCTCGATGCTGTAGCCGGTGCATGCCCCACAGTCGTAGCAGGGGGTCCAGCGGCAGTCCTCGAGGCCGACCTCGTCGAGGGCGTCACACCAGTCCTGCCACAGGAAATCCTTGTGGAGACCGGCCGACAGATGATCCCAGGGCAGGATCTCGTCTTCGGTGCGGTGCCGGTGGACGTACCAGTCCATGTCGAGGCCGTGGCGGGCCATGGCCTCGAGCCAACGGTTCAGGTCGAAGTGCTCGGACCATTCCTGGAAGACCCCACCCTGGCGCCAGACGTCTTCGATCACCGGGCCCAGGCGGCGATCGCCCCTGCTGACCAAACCCTCGATCAGAGTGGCCTTGGGGTCGTGCCATTTGAGCTGGACTCCGCGGGCCTTCTTGGTGGCGTCGCGAAGCAGGCCGATCTTGCGTTGGAGCTCGTCGGGGGTGTTCTGGCCGAACCACTGGAACGGGGTGAACGGTTTGGGTACGAAACCGCCGACCGACACCGTGACCGACGGGCTCTTGACATGACCCCTGCCGAGCTCGACACAGTTGCGGGCCAGCTCGGCGATACCGAGGGTGTCGATGTCGGTCTCGGTGGGCAGCCCGGTGAGGAAGTAGAGCTTCATTCGCCGCCAACCCTGCGAGTACGCGGACTCGACGGCGCCGTAGAGATCCTCCTCGCGGACGAGCTTGTTGATGACCTGGCGCAGCCGCCACGACCCGGCCTCGGGGGCGAAGGTCAGGCCAGTGCGGCGGGCCTTCTGGATCTGGGCCGCGACCCCAACGGTGAAGGCATCGACCCGCAGACTGGGCAAGGACACCGACACGTTTCCGCAGTTGGCGGGATCGTCGATGGTGTCGCCCACCACGCTGTCAATTCCGCTGAAGTCAGCCGAGCTGAGGCTGGTGAGGGCGACCTCGTCGTAGCCGGTTCGCTCGAGACCGGTCTGGATCATCGAGCGGACCTGCTCGGCCGGGCGCTCGCGTACCGGCCGGGTGATCATGCCGGCCTGGCAGAACCGACAGCTGCGGGTGCACCCCCGAAAGATCTCGACATTGAGCCGGTCGTGGACGACCTCGGTGAGCGGGACGAGCTGCTGTTTCGGGTACGGCCAGTCGGCGAGGTCGGAGATGGTGCGTTTCTCGACCTGTTCGGGCACGTCGGGGTACCGGGGCGAAACCTCGGCGATGAACTGGCCTTCGTAGGCGACCTCGTACATCGAAGGGACATAGACGCCCGGAACCTTGCTGAGCTCTCGCAGGACGTTCTGGCGCGATCCTTCGGTGCGACCCGTTGCCTTCCAACCGGTGATGACCTCGGTGATCTCGGAGACGACCTCTTCACCGTCGCCCAGGACGACCAGGTCGACGAAGCCAGCAATGGGCTCAGGGTTGTAGGTGCAGTGACCACCCACGACCACGAGGGGATGTTCGGGACGACGCTCGGCGCTGGGGATGGGCACCCCGGCCAGATCGATGCAGTTGAGAAAGTTCGTGAAGACGAGCTCGGCTGAGAGGTTGAAGGCCAATAGATCGAAGTCAGCCGCCCGCTGGTGGGTGTCCACCGAGAAGAGAGGCAGGCTCGCGGCCCTCAGCTCGGCTTCGAGGTCGGTCCAGGGGGCATAACCCCGCTCGGCCCGGGCGTCCGGGTGCTCGTTGATGATCTCGTAGAGGATCTGGAGGCCCTGATTGGGCAGCCCGACCTCGTAGGTGTCGGGGTAGACGAGCAGCCACGAGACCAGCCCGGGATCGGCTGGCGGAGACTGGGCACCCTGCTCGAGACCGATGTACCGGGCCGGCTTCTGAACCCTGTCCAGCAGGGGCTCGAGCGCAGGCCAAATCGACGACATCGTGACCGGCATGCTACCGCCTGGACGCCCGGCCCCGGCGGCCACGGTCCGTATTCACGCCAACCACCCTCCGTGTGGGGTCAGACCCCTATTCAC
>JAAEMS010000257.1 GCA_024225275.1 Actinomycetes bacterium | reverse complement strand
GGCCCGCTCATCAACCGTGAGACCCTCACGCTCAGAACGCTGAGCCCGTTCCTTCGACACCCAGTTCCCGAGCGTTCCTTCGCTCAACGCCGGCGACAACGACCGGGCGACATCAGCGATCGTTCGACCCTCATCGAGGACCAACGCCACCGCGTCACCCCGGAACTCCGGCGGATACTTCGACGGACGACCCCGCCCCTGCTTCTTCGCTTGTACAGACATGAACATCTCCTATTCGAGATGTCCGCCCAACAGGGGGATGCTCACACGACTTCTTGTGGGTGTTGACCATGCGCCCGGCGAACACAGCGAACCACAACAGCATCACCCAGATCGGCATCATCATGATCAGCGTCACCGACACCGCCCCCCGCTCATCGGCCCCCAACCGGCCCAACATGGTGTTCTGGGCGGTCACCGGTGTCGGCTTTCGGGTCGGAACACCTCAACGGGTCCTTGCACGGTGGCGGCCACCGTCGGTTCCCAGAACGGGACCAACGACTGGACACCGCTAGTGATAGTCACATTGACCTGGGTTGGGGTCCGGCTGATCGAGATCTCCAGTCCCTGGAGTAGGCCACCTTCTTCCACCCAGCGCCCCGCTGCGGTGTGGCCGTCGGCTGGCCACACTGTTCGCCT
The DNA here is from genome assembly GCA_024225275.1 of Actinomycetes bacterium. Taxonomy (GTDB): domain Bacteria; phylum Actinomycetota; class Acidimicrobiia; order Acidimicrobiales; family JAAEMS01; genus JAAEMS01. The sequence goes on along the minus strand of JAAEMS010000257.1, from coordinate 16,121 downwards.
TCGGGCTTCGCGCCGTACGGCTCAGGCCAGCTTCAGGTTGGGGACGGCTCCGACCGCCAGCGAGGTAGGGCCTTCGCTCTGGAGCCGGTAGTACCCCGCCGCCGCGACCATGGCCGCGTTGTCTGTGCACATCGATCGGCTCGGCAGGAACGCCTGAATACCGTCATCCACCGCCGCGTCCAGTACGGCCTCGCGGAGCTGTGAGTTTGCTGCCACCCCTCCCCCGATGGCGATACCCGTAGCTCCTACCTCGCGGGCCGCCTTGCGGGCCTTCGCCACCAGGACGTCAACCACCGCGGCCTGGAACGACGCGGCCACATCGGCCGTGTCGAGATCAGGTTGCTTGCGGACCGAGTTGACCACCGCGGTCTTGAGCCCACTGAAGCTGAAGTCGTAGGCGTCATCGAGCATGGCCCGAGGAAGCCTCACCGCCTCGGGATCGCCCTCCGTGGCCAGCTGGTCGATGATCGGGCCGCCGGGATAGCCCAGGCCCAGGAAACGGGCCACCTTGTCGAACGCCTCACCCGCGGCATCATCGAGGGTCGAGCCCAGCACCTCGTAGTCACCGATGCCCCTCATGTTGATGACCATGGTGTGACCACCCGATACCAACAGCACAATGACCGGCATCTCGAGGTCGGGCTCCTCGAGCAGGGCCGCGTGCAGGTGGGCCTCGAGATGGTTGACCCCGACGAACGGCACGCCCCACACCATGGCCATGGCCTTGGCGGCACTGATGCCCACCAGAAGGGAACCGACGAGGCCAGGGCCGTAGGTGGCCGCCACCGCGTCGGGGCCGTCATCGGGCAAACCGGCTTCGACGATGGCCTGGGCCACGACCGGGTTGAGCAGCTCGACGTGGGCGCGACTGGCGATCTCAGGGACCACGCCGCCGTAGCGGGCGTGAATGTCAACCTGGCTGCTCACCACGTTCGACAGAACTCCGTGGCCGTCGACCACCACGGCTGCGGCCGTCTCGTCACACGACGTCTCGATACCCAGAACCCTGAAACCGGGCCCCGCCTTCGGGCTTCGCTCCGTACGGCTCATGAGACAGCCACCTCCAACTCGGTTTCGAGGGCAGCAAGGCGAGCCGCGAACTCGTGACCGTCCACGTCGTGGACCCACATGATGAGAGCGTCCTCGGCCGGGCCGTGGGACGACGCCGGGTAGTAACCAGCACGAACCCCGGCGGGAGCAAAGCCGAACCGGCGGTACAGGGCGTGGGCGCCTGTGTTCGACGCCCTCACCTCGAGGGTGAGGTTGAGAGCACCGCGGTCGATGGCCGCCCGACACAAAGGCAGCATCAGGTGCGAGGCGATACCCTGCCGGCGACAAGATGGATCGACAGCGACATTGGTGACATGGCCATCGTCCACGATCAGCATGATCCCGGCGAAACCCACCACCGCGCCACCCCGCCGGGCCACGAACCAGGCTCGGCTGGCCTCGCTCTGAGCCAGCTCGCTGCGGAAGAGGTCGAGCGACCACGGCCGGGGCGACACCTGTGCCTCGATGGCCTGCACCGCCTTCAGGTGCCGCCGGGTCATGGTGGCGACCACGACCGGGAGCTCGCGGGTCACCGGATCGCGAGGTGAAGGGTCGCGTCCGAACATCAGACCTGATCCCTGGTGGTCCAGTTGATCTCGGCGTCGGGACGCCGCAGATAGATGGGTCGGATCTCGCTGGGCTTCACGAATTCCTCGCTCAGAGCCTGGGCATGGGCGAGCTGGGCCAGAGCGGTGGCCATGGGGTGCGACGACTCCCGCTCGACCTTCTGGACCTCGGAGAAGAGCTCCTCGTAACGGCGAGCCCCGTCGCCGACGAGGAGGACTTCGTCGTTGGTGGCCACCAGCTCTGCGGCGAGACCTTCCGGCGTGCATACCCGGGCCTCGGAGAGCCGCTGGACCCCGCCCAGGACCTGGCGGTACGAGGCGTGAAAGAGCTCGCCCCGCCGGGCATCGATGGCCACGACGATGAGCCGGTCGGTGAAACGCACCGGAAAGGCGAGCAGGTCGAGGCTGGAGATCCCGATCATCGGGACCCGCAGGGCGCTGGCCATGGCCGTGGCGGTAGCCACACCGACCCGGAGGCCAGTGAACAGTCCGGGCCCGACATCGACGGCGACGCAGCTGAGCTCAGACAGCTCGACCCGAGCCTGGTCACACACGAACTCGATCATGGGAGCCAACGACTCGGCATGATGGCGCCCGCGGGCCGAGTGGGCCGAAGCCAGGACCCCCTCGTGGCCACCGACGGCGCAACCCACCTGGGCGGTGGAGGACTCGATGGCCAGGGTCAGCACGCGACCTCCTCAACCGCGACGGACAGGGCTGTCACCAACCCGTTCTCGCGGGCCGACCACTTCGAGCCCACGAATCGGAAGGTCAGGACTCGGGCGTCGTCGCCGGCTTCGGGGGCATCCGGGGCGGGGAACCCGATGCTGATCTCGAGGTAGTCGGGGGGCAGGGCGGCGATGATGGTGTCGCCCCATTCGATGACGGTCACCGTGTCGCCGTCGAGCAGTTCGAAGAGCCCGAGGTCAGCCACCTCCTCGATCTGATCGAAGCGGTACACGTCGAGATGGTTGAGGGTGAGCCGTCCCTCGTAGACCGAGTGGATGGTGAACGTGGGGCTGGTGATCCGGTCGGTGACCCCCAGCGCGGCGCCGAACCCCTGGGTGAAGGCGGTCTTGCCGGCGCCGAGGTCGCCGCAGAGGATCACGAGGTCGCCGGGACCCGCCAGCTCGGCAACAGCAGCCGCGATGGCCTGGGTCGCGGCAGGGGAATGGGAGGCAACTATTTCCACGGCCCTCCAGCGTATTGCCGTACGCGAACATCACGTTGTGACCATCGAGCTGAGGTATGCCCTGGCGGCCAGCCGGCCGAGAGGCGGTCTCTCAGCCGGAGAGCGACCGGATGGCACGAGTCACCACATTGGTGACCATGACCTTCAGCACCGCCTGGTCGACCTCGACCTGACCAGTGGCCGCCACCACCAATGCGTCACCGTCGCCAGCAGTGTGGCTGGGGTACAGGGAGCGAGCACAGCCGTGGTGGCCGGCCCGGGCCAGGTTCAGGCAGTCGGTCTTGGTGGCGACGGCGTTGGTGGCCACCACACCGATCGTGGTGTTCCCGAAGGTGTCCGGGTCGGGCTCGTCACCGTCGGTCACGGGACGAGGGGGTGGCGGAAGGTCGTCAGTGCGGGTGCCGTCGTCGACCGCACCCACCGCGTTGACCGCGATCAGGCATGACACCACCAGCTCGCCGTGTCCTGAGGTGGCGGTCACCAGACCACCTGGCTGGGCGTGGTCGCGGCCGAACCACTTGTCGACCATGGCACCGGTGCCGGCCCCGACCAGGCCGATCGGATGGGTACCTGCCGACGCCGCATCGCAGGCCACCCGTCCGGCTGTGGCGTCGGGCCTCACCGAGCTGTCGCCCTGGGTCAGGTCGAACAACGAGAGCCCCACCACGATGGGCACCACCCCCCCGGCCGTCTCGAAACCCCGTTCCCGCTCGGCCAGCCACTCCATGGCGCCGTGGCCCGAAGCCAGCCCAAAGGCCGAGCCGCCCGACAGCATCACTGCGTCGATCCGGTGCACCAGGCGCGACGGGTCGAGCAGGGCGAACTCGCGGGTGGCCGGCGCTCCTCCCCGGATCTCGCCCGACGCCACCGTCCCTTCGGGAAACAGGGCGACGGTGCACCCGGTGCGGGCCTCCTCGTCGGTCCAATGACCAACCTCGACCCCAGGCACATCGGTGAGCACAGCCGCACCGTAGCCCGCCCTCACCCATCGACTGGTCCGCGGTGGGACACACCTCGATTCTGCCGAAGCCACGGGCACGGGATCCCCGGTGGATCTGGCCTTTGTCCATGAAGAGCGAACTGGACGGACTCCTCAGCCAAGCCGTCGACAAGGGGCATGTCCCGGGGGTCACCGCCATGGTGGTCGACCGCGACGGCGTCACCCATGAAGGGGGCTTCGGCGAACGGGCCCTCGGCAGCGGGATCGAGATGACTCCCGACACCGTCGGTGCCATCTTCTCCATGACCAAGGCTCTCACCGGCGCGGCCGCCATGCAGCTCGTCGAGCGGGGTGAGCTCGATCTCGACGCGCCCGCCGCCGACGTGTGCGACGAACTGGCTGGCACCCAGGTACTCACCGGTTTCGACGGCGACGGCGCCCCCATCACCCGCCCACCGGCTACACCCATAACCCTGCGCAACCTGCTGACCCACACCTCCGGGTTCGTATACGAGATCTGGAACGCCGACCTGGGCCGATACCTCGAGACCACCGGTACCCCCAGCGTGCTGAGCCTCGAGAAGCAGGCCCTGGGCGTACCCCTCATGTTCGATCCCGGAACTCGCTGGGAATACGGGATCGGCATCGACTGGGCCGGCCAGATGATCGAGACTGTGTCGGCTCTGACTCCGGGTGAGTTCCTCGCCGAGAACCTGACCGGGCCCCTGGGCATGACCGACACTGGGTTCGCGCACACTCCGGCAATGCTCGAACGGGCCGCCGCCATACACGCCCGCACCCCCGACGGCAGCCTGACCCCCATCGACCTGCCGGCCCCCGAGAACCCCGAATTCGAGATGGGGGGCGGTGGGATGCACGGCACCATGGGCGACTACGCCCGCTTCATCGGCATGATGCTCAATGACGACGAGCTCGATGGCACCCGGGTCCTCAACCCGGACACGGTCGAAGCCATGTCCGCCAACCAGATAGGCGACCTACGGGTCCAGCCCCTGCTCACCGAGAACCCCGGATTCAGCGAGGACGCCGAGTTCTTCCCCGGTTCGCCCAAGAGCTGGGGCCTGAGCTTTCAGATCAACGAGGAACCGGCATCCACCGGGCGGCCCGCGGGCACGCTCATGTGGGCCGGTCTGGCCAACAGCTTCTTCTGGATCGACCGACAGAACGGGATCGGAGGCTGCTACCTCACCCAGATTCTGCCGTTCGCCGACCCCGGCACCCTCGACACCTACCTGGGCTTCGAGAAGGCCGTCTACGCCAACCGCTGAGCACGCGCTCCCGCCAGCGCCGTGTCGTAGACCGGGCCCAGCACCGACCAGTCGAATCGGATCATGGTCTCCCGCAGCCCCTCGGTCGCGGCCCGGGCCGCGCCCAGATCACCCAGGACATCGTGGAGACGCGAGCCGAAGTCACCCTGCTCGTAGGTGGCAGCAGTGAGGTACTCCGGTCCCACCACCTCCGGGTAGCTCAACCGGTTGGGCACCACCGGCACGGAGCCGGCCGCCAGGGCCTCCACCACCCCAACACCGAAGAACTCGTGGAGGGCGGTGCTGACCACCACATCGGACCGGACCAACAGCTCCAGGTACGCGGGCCGGGGCAGGCATCCCTGGGCCACGACCCGATCGCCCAGACGGATGGCCACCGCCTCGAACCGATCGGTCTCGGCCCCGGCCCCACTCCCTACCAGGGCCACCCGGAAGGGCACACCCTCGGCCGCCAGGTCCACGAGAGTATCGAGGGCGGTGGCCGGATCCTTGTCGTGTTCCCATCGCTGGTTCCACAACACGAGGGGCGGGCCGTCCGCCGGCGGGCGTTGGGCCCCGACCAGGCCAACCACGTCTACCCCCACGGGTACCACCCGACTGCGGTGCCGGACCGCCTCGACGAGGTGACGATGGTCGAGGTCAGGGGTGCGGTCGAACAGGGCGGGTAGGGCGGCGAAGAAGACGTCGCGGTGGAACACCGAGTTGAACCACACCTCGTCCGAGGCCACGACCGACCGCCAGTTGGTGAGGGCCATGTCCAGGTCGATGCCCCGTTCCCCCGCCGGATAGACCAGCTGGTTCTCGTGGAGGTAGGTCACGATGGGTATCGACGCCGGTGGCCGGAGCAAGCCGACCAGCGAGGCCACGTCGGTGAGCCCACTCACGAGCACCATGTCGGGCCAGCCCTCGATGGCCACCGAGCGGTGCATCTCCTCGGCGAGAGTCACCGCGCTCCCCCGCATCCGCCACCGCCAGTTGAGGTCAGGGTGGGTCACCAGTCGGATCCGGTGACCGCTGGCCGCGACCAGTCCATCGGCCCACTGCCGGTGGCTACCCCCGTACCAGGACTCTGCGAGGACGACGTCGAGGCCGTCGTCACTCACGGACCGCTCAGGTCACGCTGACCGGCCCGCTCACCGTCGAGACCGGCCACGAACGAACGAATCAACCGGTCAAGCTCGTCGGGGCGCTCGAACATGATCTGATGGCCGGCCCCGGCCAGGAGGTGTAGCTCGGAGCGGGACAGGAGCTCAGCCATTTCGATGGCGAAGCGGGGCGGGGTGAGCCGATCGAGCTCGCCGGTGACCACCAAGGCGGGCACTTCGAGGTCCAGCAAGGTGTCGCGCACGTCGTAGTCGAGCAGGCCGATGTTCGACCGCCCCAGGTGTTCGTCGTCCATGACGTCGTACATCGCCCAGGCGCGGGCCAGGTCGACCCGGCTGGGCGATCGGCCAAACGCGTAGCGCACAACCGTCTCGACCAGATCACTCCACGGCATCCGGAGAAGCGGGAGAGGGGCCCAGTTGGTCTTCTCGCCGCGCTGGGCCAGCTGACCGGCCAGGTTCTGGGCCTGGGCATCGTCGAGCAGGACTCGCCGGGCCGAGGTGGACAACAGGACCACTCCCCCCACCCGGGCCTCGAGCACTTCGGGATATTCGCGGCAGAACGTCTGCACCGTCATACCCCCCATCGAGTGCCCTACCAGGATGGCGTCGCGTAGATCGAGCCCGGCCAGAACCGTGGCCAGATCAGAGGCCAGGACCTCGAGGCCGAAGCCATCGCTGCCCGGTGTCGAGTCGCCGTGGCCCCGAAGGTCGCAGGCCACGACGCGGTGGTCATCGCCAAGATCGAACTGGCGGGACCAGGTGGAGGCCTGGAGGGTGATGCCGTGCAAAAGGACGATGGGCTGACCCTCGCCCCGTTCGATCAGGTGGAGCGATCCACCGTCAGGGGTGGGGAGCATACGGTGCTGCACGTCATCGGGTACCGGCGATGCCATGTCCGGTGAGTCAGCGACCCGGGCGGCGGCCATCAGTCCCCGCTCGGCCGCAATCCCGAGGCCGACGGCGCCGGCCAGACGGCCCGCCCCCCACAGGGCCCGTGTGGTACAGGAGACGACGTTGGTCATGGGCTCACTCTCGGGACTCGGGCCAGGATCTGGGCGACGACCTCGTAGTTGATGGTACCCAGCCAGCCAGCTACGTCTTCGGCCGTGACCACGGCGTCACCCTGCCGGCCGATGAGCACGACCTCGTCACCCTGATGCACGGGCCGGCCGTTGGGAGCGCAGACATCGGTGACATCGATCGTGATCTGGTCCATCGATACCCGACCGACGACCGGCGCGGGCGAGCCCGCGACGAGCACGTGACGCCAGCCGGTGGGAGCCCGCCGGAAGCCATCGGCGTAGCCGACGGGCACGGTGGCCAGGCGGGTGGGACGGTCGGCCCGCCACGTGAGCCCGTAGCCCACCCCTTCTCCCTCGGAGATGGTGCGGACCTGGGCTACCAGGCTCTTCCACCTCAAGGCGGGGGTGAGGCCGAGCTCGCCGGCCGACCGGTCGGGGAACGGGCTCAGTCCGTAGACGGCCAGCCCGGGACGGACCATGTCGAACCGGCTCTCGGGGATGCCCAGCAGGGCGGCGCTGTTGGCGGAGTGGCACAAGGGTGGGCGCAGGCCCGCCTGGGTCACCTCTGCGACCACCAGGCGGAACCGGTCGAGCTGTACCTCCACCTCGATCGGCGATTCATCGGCGGTGGCGAAGTGGGTGAAGAGGCCTTCGACCTCGACCCCAGGTAATCCGCCAACCGTCCGAAGAAACCCGACCGCGTCGTCGGGGGCGATACCAAGCCGGTGCATACCGGTGTCGACCTTGACGTGGACCCGAGCAGTGACACCGGTGGCCCGGGCGGCCGCCGAATAGGCCCGAGCGGTGTCGAGATCGAACACGGTGAGGGTCACAGCGGCCCGCAGCGCGGCTCGGGCCGACCACCCAGGTGTCCACCCCAGCACGATGATGGGTTCCTCGATACCCGCGGCCCTCAGCTCCTGAGCCTCGGACAGACAGGCCACCGCGAAACGGGTGGCACCGTGCAACCGGGCCGTGTGGGCCGCCCCGATCGCCCCGTGGCCGTAGCCGTCGGCCTTCAACACCGCCGTCAGCTGGGCCCCGTCAGCCACCTCGGTGAGCCGGGCCACGTTGGCCGCGATGGCCGTATGGTCGATCTCGAGCCAGGTGGGCCGATCGGCATCGACGACGGCCAGTCTCCGCCAGGCTTCGTCCTGACGGGGTACCGACGTCGCGACCCGGACCGGATCGCCCACCAAGGCGGCGCTGACCCGTTCGAGCCGGGCCGGTGCGCTCCCTTTCACCAGCACGGCCGTCTCGCTTCCAACCTGGTCGATGACCGACTCGACCGCATCGAGGGCGTCGGCTGTGCTCCAGGTCACGTGGATAGCATCGGCGCCCAATCGGTGACCGCGGGCGTGGGCGGCAAGATCAGCCATGTGCTCGCCAACCGTGACCAACACATCGACCGATCGGGCAACCCGTGGGGCCGCGGCTCGGTGGAAGGCGGCGGTGTCGGCCCCCAGCTGGTCCATGTCGCCCAGGACGGCTACTCGGGTCCGACCCGCGGCAACCTCGTCGAGGGTGACCAGAGCGGCGTCGAGGGCGGCCGGACTGGAGCTGAAGGAGTCGTCGAGCAGGAGGCCGCCGCTCCCCAGGCGGTGAGGATGCAAACGGCCGGGCAGAGGTTCGGCCCCTTCCAGCGCGGCCAGCGCGGCCGCCGCGCGAACACCCATGTGCCGGCCGACGGCCAGGGCAGCCAACGCGGCAGTCACCTGATGCCGGCCGATGAGAGGCAGCTCGAGGCGGTGAACCTCGTCGTCCAGACCGATGACGTCGAAGCCCGTGCTCGCCCCGCCGACCTCGATGTTGTCGGCCCGAATATCGGCCCCCGACCCGGTTCCCACCGTGACCACCGGTGAGGGGCAGGCCTGGGCAACACGGGCCAGCCGCTCATCGTCGCCAGTCATGATGGCCAGCCCGTCGGGGGCCAGACCCTTGACCATCTGGCCGTACTCCTCGGCGATGGCATCCTCGTCGCCGAAGGTGGCCGTGTAGACGGGGGTGATGGGGGCGAGTACCACGATGTCCGGAGCAGCCACGGCGGTCATGGCGGCGACCTCGCCCCGGTGGCCGCTGGCCAGCTCCAGCACCGCGACCTCATGATCGGATTCGAGGGTGCCCAGGCCGATGGGTAGGCCGAACTCGCCTCCGAAGTTGGCTGGGCTACGGAAGACCCGCTGGGCTGAATCGAGCACCAGAGCGGTGAGCTCTTTGGTCGTGCTCTTGCCCACTGACCCGCCGATGCCAACCACGGTTGGCGCGAGCCGAGCAACCGTCGCACCAGCCCAGGCGGTGACGGCCGCCATGGGGTCGGACACCACGACGGAGGGGCCGTCGTCGACCTCGTGACTCACCAATGCCGCGGTGGCTCCAGCGGCGCGGGCGGCCTCGACATGGTCGTGGCCATTGGCCCGATCGGTCTGGACGGCGACGAAGATCTCACCGGGACGGGTGATACGGGAATCGAAGGCCCAGCCGGTGAAGGTTGCCGGGACATGGCCCACCGTCCGAGAACCGGGCAATGCACCCACCAGATCGTCGAGGCCGATCACGGTAGCGAGCCTAGCGCCGGGGGGTGATCAGTCGGCGGTGCGGATGGCGGCCACTGCGGCAGGGACCAGGTCGGGGAGGTCGCCGGCCACCAGGCCCTCGACCGGTCCGAGTGACGCGGCTCGGCCGTGGACATGGGCACCGGCCCACGCGGCATCGAAGGCCCCGAGACCCCGGGCCATCAGGGCCACGATGACTCCGGCCAGCACATCGCCGGTTCCCGCGGTGGCGAGCCGGGCGTCACCGGCCGTCACCACCGCCACGTCACCGTTGGGCTCGGCCACCACAGTGGTGGGGCCTTTGAGCAGGGCCACAGCCTTGGCGCGGACAGCCAGTTCGCGGGCAGCGCCCAGCCGGTCGGGGCCCGGTGGATGGCCCATGAGCCGTGCGTACTCACCGTCGTGAGGAGTCAGAACAGTCGGTTGGGGCCGAGCGGCCACTGTGTCGAGATTCCCCACCACCGCGGTGAGGCCGTCAGCGTCGAGCACCAGGGGCACCTCCGCCTCGGCCACGACCTCGGTGATCGCGGCGACCGAGTCGGGTCCCAGACCCAGGCCCGGGCCGAGGAGGAGGGCCTTGATGCGTTCGAGCCCGGCCAGAGCATCCGGTCCCCAGCCCTGGGATGGCAGGGCGAGCCCCACCGCCTCGAGGGGATCGAGGGGATCGAGGGGCTGTCCAGGATCGACACCGGGTCGGGCCGCCTGCACGAAGCCCGCTCCGGCCCGAAGAGCGCCGCGGGCGGCCAGGACGGCGGCGCCAGTCATGGTGGGCGACCCGGCCAGGATCCGACAGGCGGTCTGCCACTTGTGGGCTCCGACCGGTCGAGGGGTCAGGACCCCGGCCACATCGTCATCGGTCACCAACCCGGCGCGGGCCCGGCTCACATCGAGACCGATGTCGACGACCTCGACCGGTCCGGTGAGCCACCGCCCGTGGGGCAACACGAGCCCCGGTTTCGAGGCCGCGAACGTCACCGTGGCCACCGCCCGAAGGGCCTCCTGGACCGCTCCGGTCAGACCATCGACCCCTGAGGGGACGTCCACGGCGAGCACCGGCGTCGATCCGACCTCGGGTGGAGTCCAGGCCCCCCGAAAGCCGGTCCCGAAGGCGGCATCGATTACGAGATCACTCGCCGGAAGCACCGGGGGCAGGTCCAGTGCGTCCACCACGACACACCGCACACCCCGGGTTCCGAGCCAGCGGGCCGCGGCCCGACCGTCGGCCCCGTTGTTCCCTTTGCCGGCCACCACCACCACCCGGCGCCCGTAGCCACCTCCCAGCAGACGCAGAGCGGCGCGGGCCACGGCGGCACCGGCCCGCTCGATCAGAACCTCGACCGGGGTCGGGGCCGCGGCGTCGATGGCCCCCATCTCCTCCGGGGTAACGATCGGGATCATCGGGGCCCTCCCGGCCGCTTGCTCTCAGATCAGGTGCGCCAGCGGTCGGCCAGGTCGACCTCGGCCACCACCAGAAGATCGACCACCGGCACCGAGGCGAGCAAGTCGTCGCGGAAGCTGGGCTCGGTCTCGGTGACCGCGTCACGAAGTCTGGTGTACCGGTTCTGATAACCCTGGAGCACGCCACGGGCGACCGCGGGGTCGAGCTGGGCCGCGAGGTTGATGTGCAGCAGGGTGATGCCCGTGGTCTGGGTGTCCTTGACCTCGGGCACCATCAGCCATACCCGGCCGTCACTGCGACCCACCCCGACAAGAGGCTCCTGCTCGGTGGCCACCCGGTGTTTGGTACCGGTGAGCTGGGGGTTGCGATCGGTGCGGGACGTGAGACTGAGCGAGAGACCATCGCGGTCGACCACAACCGAGGTCTCACCGTCGACCCGGTACCGGGTGAATCCGGTGACAGAGCCGATGGCGGGGTCGAGGGCGGCCACGGTGCGCAGGGTCCGGTACGAGAGTCGGTCGCGGGGGGCGCCGGCAGCCAGGAGCTCGGCCACCAGAGGCACCTGGAGGACCGTCTCGTCGGTGCGGGAGATGCCCACGGTCACTGTCTTGGCCTGATGCTTGATGGCATCGACCGGGCGGGTGAGCTCCTCGATGCCCAGGGTCAGGGCCGAGACCAGGTCGTCGATTACCACCGCCGGCGTACCGACCTTGCCGTACTCCAGCTGATAGCTCTCGAGCGGCGACACTCCCAAGGCGTACCGGAACAGGCCGACGATCCGCACGGCAGTAGCGGCTTCGAGGTGGCCGTTGTAGGCACCAGCCCGGATCCCATCATTGAAGAGCTGGGCGGCAGGCGCCAGCTCGGGGGTGATGGCGGACACCAGCTCGTCGCCGGTGGATACGCCAGCGGCCAGCGCAGTCTCGATCGAAGCCCGGGCCCGTCGCAAGGGGGTGGCCTGGGCGTCGATGGCCAGTGCGGCCTCGTAGCCGAAGATATGCCCCACCATGGCCGACAGCACGAAGGCCAGCTGGGAGTGGGTCTCAGGGACGGTGAGCGCGGCCAGCGCGGCACCGAAGCGCTCCTGACCCTCGGTGGCGATCACGATCGGGGTGGCCTTGTGGGCCCGGAAGATCGCCACTTCCTTCGCGACATCGTCGGCCGTCGAGCCCTCCAGTCCGGCCGCGCACACGATGATGAGCGGTTCGCACGAGAGGTCGATGTGCTTCTTGTCTTCGGTGACGTCGTGAGCGATCGACTTGTAGCAGAGCTCCGACAGCTTGATGCGCAGCTCACGGGCCGCGATCAGGTTGGTGCCGTTCCCGACGAGAGCCCAGTAGCGGCGACCGGGCGCGAAGCGGGTGGCCACCTCGGCGATGGTGTCGCGGGTGCCGATGACCGCGGTCATGGCGGTGGGCAGGTCGCGGAGGGCCTCCAAGAGACGCTGGTCGTCGTCGGGCGACTGCACGCCGGGGACGTGGGCGGCCAACGCTTCAGCCAGAAGGAAGCCGGCCGCGATCTGGGCGTAGAAGGCCTTGGTGGACGCCACCGACATCTCGACATCACGCCCGTCGGATGTGTAGAGCACACCGTCGGCCTTGTCGGTGAGGTCGCTACCCCGACGGTTGACGATGGCCAGCACCCGTCCGCCCCGGGCCCGGATCAGGTCGACGGTGCGGTTGGTGTCGGTGGTCGTGCCCGACTGGCTGATGGCCACGACCAGGGTGTCGGACATGTCCGGCGCGAGACCGAAGCCCGAGAGCTCGGTGGCGGGGATGGCTTCGGCCCGGACGGCAGTACCCGCCAGCCGGCGACGGAGCGCCTCAGCCAGACTCTGCCCGGCTACGGCTGCGGTGCCCTGGCCGATGACGTAGATCTTGGTGACGGAGGCGTCGGCGAGGGCCGCGGCCACGGGAGGGGGTAGCGCCTCGTCACCCACCTTCACCGTGAGTCGCCCGTCGCGTTCGATCAGCTTGCCCCGCAGGGTCTTGCGGAACGAGACCGGCGCCTCAGTGATCTCCTTGAGGAGATAGTGAGGGAATGAGCCCCGGTCGATGTCACGGGTGGTGATCGACGCGATGGTCAGATCGTCGTCGACGACCGACAACTCGGTGTTGTCGTAGGCCCGCCGCTCGATCCCGTCGAGTTGGCCGGCCCGGCTGCCATGGAGATGAATGATCTGGCCGCGCGACGCGGTGGGGTTCACCTCATTGGCCGGGGTCTCGCCGTCCATACGGAGGTAGCGATCGGTGAGCTCGACCAGTCCGTAGGGCTCACTGGCTACCACGTAGCAGTCCTCGGCCAGACCGACGTAGAGGGCCTGGCCACTGCCTCGCAGGGCTAGGTCGAGGCCATCGGGCTCAGCGGCGCTGGAGGTGGCGATGGCCACCGAACCCTCGAAGGAGGCCACCGTGCGCCGGAACGCCTCACGGGGCTCGAGCCCATCCCCGAGGCCGTTCGACACGAGGGTGGGAATGACCTTGGCGTCGGTGCCGATGTCGGCAGGGATGCTCAGACCGCGGTTGGCTGACAGATCGGCATAGTTGTCGACGTCACCATTGAGGACGGCCACCACATAGGGGCCGTCGAGGTCGTCGACCTCGTCGCTGTTCAGGGGGTGGGTATTGGGCCCCGAGATGATGCCTACGCTGGCCCACCGAGTGTGACCGAGCACCACCAGCTGGGCCCGGTCGCCGGCCAGGGCCTCGCGTAGAAGATCATCCGCGGTGATCTCGGCCCGCAGGGTGCTGGTGTTGTCGCCCAGCTCACCGATCTCGGCGGCTGTCTTGTACACGAAACTGAGGAACCCGCCCGGCAGGACCCTGACCGCCCCCGAACAAAACAGGAGGTTGTCGGTGCGACCAGCCAGCAGGGCCTCGATCCGTGGGGAGTTGGTGTCGAGGTCGTGGTCGCGGACCAGGAGGTGCAAACCGGCCGAGTCGCGGCCGCGGACCTCGAGCCGGTCGATGGCCGACAGCGACTGCTGGATCGATAGGTAGGCCTCGATGGCTGCCAATCCGGTGGCGGCACCCAGCAGGCCGGCGGTGGCCGCGGCGGTCCGGAGCCGATCGCGCTCGACGGCCCACAGGGCGTCCTTCAGCCGGATGATCGCGGCGTTGATGCCTTCCTGGACCGCAGGATCGGTGCCCAGTTCACCGACATCGAGTTGGGTCTCGAGCCGGCCGACTCCGGTGTTCAGCTCGGCCAGCGCCCGTTCGAGGGCCGGGGCCAACCCAGCATCGGCCAGAAGGGCAGCCACACCGGGGCTGGCGTCGAGAAGGCGGTCGACAGACTCGACCATCCCAGCCACCGAGGCGATGGCCACAGCATCGTCAGGAGCAGCGTCGCGGAAGGCTTGGCTGGCCGCGGCCATGGCCGCCAACACCTCGTCGGAAGTGGGAACGGACCGGCTGGTTCGGCGGCGGACGATGGCAATGATGCCGCACACGACATGGCTCCTCTGTGGTCGAGATCTGACCCACTCGTTCGAGTGTACGGATCGGCAGAACCGACGATGCGGTTAGGAGGGCTGACCGAACCGGGTCTCGACGGCGGCCACCAGCCGGGCGGTGGCCGATTGGGCCGTTGCCTCGTCGGCAGCCTCGACCATCACCCGAATCAGGGGCTCGGTGCCCGAGGGTCGAATCAGCACCCGACCCTGGGCCCCGAGCTCGACCTCGACCTCGCCTATCTCGGCCGCCAACTGGTCGGCAACATCGGGTATTCGCTGGGCGACAGCCACGTTCACCAACACCTGGGGCAGACGGGTCATGGCCCCGGCGGCCAGGGCGGCCAAGGGTTGGCCCGAGCGCACCACCAGGTCCAAGAGTTGGACGGCCGACAGGAGGCCGTCACCGGTGGTGGCCAGGTCGCGGAAGATGATGTGCCCGGACTGCTCGCCACCCAGGCTGAACCCTCCATTGTCGAGGGCCTCGAGGACGTAGCGATCACCTACGCCCGTGCTGATCACTTCGATGCCGGCCTCTGCCATGGCCAACCGGAACCCGAGGTTGGTCATGACGGTCACCACGACCGTGTCGTGGACCAGTTGGCCCCGCTGGCGGAGATCGAGGGCGCACAGGGCGATGATGTGATCACCGTCGACAACGGAGCCGTCGCCCGCCACCGCCACCATGCGGTCGGCGTCGCCGTCAAAGGCGATACCCAGATCAGCCCCTTGGGCCACCACCTCGGCGGCCAGCCGCTCGGGGTGGTTCGATCCGACCTCGTCATTGATGTTGATCCCGTCGGGCTGGTCGGCCAGCATCCTGACCTGGGCACCGAGGCTGTCGAGTATCGGTCCTGCGAAGCTACTGAGGGCCCCGTTGGCAGTGTCGACGACGATGCTCACTCCATCGAGCCGCCGGCCCTCCAGCGAGCCGGTGACCGTATCGATCCACGCCTGCACACCGGTCGCGGCGGCTCCGATGTGACCGACGCCGGCGCCCGTGGGTCGGCCCGACCGGTGGAGGCCGATCACCTGGTGCTCGATCTGCTCCTCGACCTCGTCGGGAAGCTTGCGGCCCCCTTTGGCGAACAGCTTGATGCCATTGTCGGCGAAGGGGTTGTGCGAGGCCGAGATGACGGCGCCCGGACGGTCGGCCATGGCCGCGGTGTGAGCGACCGCAGGAGTGGGCGCCACCCCGAGAAGCTCGACATCGGAGCCTTCGGACGCCAGACCGGCCGCCAGGGCGCCTTCGAGCAGGGGTCCGGAACGGCGGGTGTCGCGTCCGATCACGAATGTGTCCGGGCCCAGGACCCGGGCCGCGGCCCGGCCGAGGGCCAGGGCGAGCTCAGGAGTGAGATCGAGATTGGCCAAGCCACGGACACCATCGGTCCCGAAACGAAGGCTCATCGCCTACTGATCGCTTTCGGGCTTCGCGCCGTGCGGCTCATGTTCTCTGATCGCCTTCGGGCTTCGCGCCGTGCGGCTCATGTTCTCTGATCGCCTTCGGGCTTCGCGCCGTGCGGCTCAGGCGGAGGGAATCAGCGCTTGCTGTACTGC
>JAAEMS010000256.1 GCA_024225275.1 Actinomycetes bacterium | reverse complement strand
CTGGGTCACAGTGCCTTCATCGGCATCGGGGCCTTCACCACCGCAACCCTGGTCCAGGACCATGACTGGGACTACTGGATGACGATCCCCGCGGCCATGCTGTTCGCGTTCGTGGTCGGCTTCCTGTTCGGCTTCCCTGCCCTGAAGATCAAGGGTCTGTACCTGGCCTTGTTGACAGTGGCGTTCGCAACTGCCTTCCCGACGCTGGCCAAGATCGACAAGTTCGGCATCGCCGATCGCACCGGTGGTGTGAACGGTCGCAACATCAAAGAGAAGATGCTCGCCCCCGACTGGGTACAGAGTGTCCTTGGCATCGAGGTCGAGGAGTCGGTGATCTACCGCTACTTCGTCATCGCCGGCCTCACGGCCCTGACCTTCCTGCTCGTGCGCAACCTG
The DNA here is from genome assembly GCA_024225275.1 of Actinomycetes bacterium. Taxonomy (GTDB): domain Bacteria; phylum Actinomycetota; class Acidimicrobiia; order Acidimicrobiales; family JAAEMS01; genus JAAEMS01. The sequence goes on along the minus strand of JAAEMS010000256.1, from coordinate 15,452 downwards.
CTCAAGAGCCGGCCGGGACGGGCCATCATCGCCATCCGCGACAACGAGACCGGCGCGGCTGTCTCGGGCGTCAACGTGCCCCTGTACAAGACCCTCACCTTCGGTGTGAGTGCTGCCTTCGGTGGTCTCGCCGGCGTGATGTGGGCCATGGACCGGGCGTTCGTGGCCGAACAAGACTTCGGCTTCGTGCTCGCCATCGACCTACTGGTCGGTCTGGTCATCGGCGGCGTGGCCACCCTCCAGGGTGGTCTCGTCGGTGCGCTCGTGATCGTGTTCGTCCGTGAGTGGACCAAGGGCCTGGTCATCAACCTGGGCCTTTTCACCATCGATGGTGGCGGCCCGCTGAGCCAGGCCATCTTCGGATTCCTGCTCATCATCGTGACCTTCTTCGCTCCGGGTGGCCTCGTGTCGCTGGGACGAATGGCCAGGGCGAAACTGATCACGGTCATCCCCAGGCCACCCGAGGGGGTATCGGCTGGTGTCGACCTCACCGGTACGGCCGACAAGATGACCGAGAGCGTCTAGCCCCAAGGGCTGTCAACGCTTCTGACGGAGCGGCACCCTGGCTCCTGGCCGGGTGCCGCTTCGGCCGTTTTGGGACACCTGACCCAACAGGACGCCCAATCCGTGACGTATGTCACACTGACAGGGCGGCAAAACTACCGACGCGACCTTACAAGTGAGCTGAGACCCTCTAGATTCTGTCCGGGCCTGGACCCCAGGCCCGATACGGGAGGAGAGACCCAATATGAACAAGCGTGGATTGCTTCGGCTTCTGTCGATGCTGTTCGCCTTCGCTCTCGTTGCCGCCGCCTGCGGTAGCAGCGATAGTGACGGTGATACCGAAACTGGGGCCGAGAGTGACAGCGACTCGGAGACCGAAGACGAAGGCGAGACCGGTGGTGTCGACGCCGATGCGGCCGAGGACGCCGTCGCCGGCGCCGACGAGCCCGAGGAGGAGCCAGAGGAGGAAGAGGAAGAGGAAGAGCCGATGGCTGATCCTCAGAACATCGAAGAGCTCGAAGCAGCGTGGGCGGCAACCCGGGCCGAGGTCGTAGCCACCCTCACCGCCGGCATCGAGTCCGGTGACTACGGCGTTGGCGACGACAACATTCTGCGAGGCCCCGGTGACTTCGAGATCGACATGAGCACCTGCCCCGCCGACTGGTCCGACACCGAAGGCATCGGTGACACCCTCAAGCTCGGGCACACCACCGCCAAGTCCGGCAACCTCGCCGCCTACGGCAACATCGCCGACGGCATGGGCGCCTACTTCGACTATGTGAACGCCAACGGCGGCATCGCTGGTACCGACATCGAGTGGATCGTCAAGGACGACGCCTATGTCGCCTCCCAGACCCAGGAGCTCGTCGCGGAGCTCATGGGGGCAGACAAGCCGTTCTTCATCGTGACCCTGGGCTCGCCCAACACCCTCGCGGTGTACGGCACGCTCAACGAGAACTGCATCCCGCAGCCCTTCGTGCAGACCGGCCACCCCGCCTGGGGCGACCCGGTCAACCACCCCTGGACCAACGGTCTCCAGCTCAACTACGCCACCGAGGCCATCCTCTGGGGTGCGTGGATCAAGGAGAACATGGCCGATCAGCTGCCTGTCAAGGTCGCCGGTCTGGTCATGGAGAACGACTTCGGACTCGCCTACGAAGGCGGCTTCCATTCCTACGCCGAGGCCAACCCCGACGTCATCGCGGAGTTCAACCCCGTGCGCCACGACCCCGCGGCGCCCACGGTCACCAACGAGATGACCACCATCGCCGCTAAAGACCCCGACGTGTTCATCTCGATGACCGCCGGCAACCCCTGCCTGCTGGCCGTCGAAGAAGCCGGACGCACCGGCCTCATCGAGGCCGGCGTCACCCTGTTCGCCCCGTCGGTCTGCAAGGACCCCAACGCCTACATGATCCCCGCCGGTGAAGCCGCCGACGGCTGGTACATCGTAGGCGGCGGCGTCAAGGCCACCACCGATCCCCAGTACGCCGACGACCCCTACATCTCGTGGGTGAACGAGACCATGGCGGCCGCCGGCCTGGACACCTCGGTCGGCCTCTACGGCACCGGCTTCGCCAACTTCGCTTGGCCCTCGGTCGAAACTCTGCGCATCGCCGCTGAGCTTCCCGGTGGGCTGACCCGCACCAACTTCGCGCTCACCGTGCGAGGCCTGGACCTCAACCACCCGATCACCCTGGACGGGATCACCTTCTCGTCCAACGGTGTCGAAGACGGCTACTTCATCGAGGGCTCCGAGTTCTCGAAGTACGACGCCGCCGGCGAAACCTGGATCCAGGAAGGCGCAGTCATCGACCTCAACGGTTCCTCGCCGAACTGTGCCTGGGACGATGGCTCCTGCTGAGTTAGCCACTATCTACAACTAGCGAACGACAGGGGCCCGGGGGCATTGCTCCCGGGCCCCTCGACGTGATTGAGCCGGGATCACTCCCGGTCTGTTCGCCTTCAGCCACCACGACTCGTCTCGTGTGGCCGGACCCCACTGTTTTGTGGCACCGTCGAGGATCCGTCAGCCCAAGGGGACAGGGTGGAGCTTTTTATTCAGCGCATCTTCGATGGGATGTTCAACAGCGCCATCTATGCGTCCCTGGCCATTGCCGTGGTGGTCATCTATCGGGCCACGGGCCTGCTCAACTTCGCTCAGGGTGAGCTCGCCACCTTCTCGGCCTACATCGGCTTCCTGCTGCTGAGCCCCACCGGGGTAGCTCTCACCGGGTCGGGTCTCGTGAGTGTCCTCCCCGGACTGCCCTGGCCAGTGCCGCTGGCCATCCTCGGCGCCGTCCTGTTCGGCAGCGCCATGGGAGCACTGGCCGAACGAATACTCATCCGTCCCCTCGAGGGCCGGACCGAGCTGTCGGTGGTCAACGTCACGATCGGCATGTTGATCGCCATCAACGCCCTCACCCTCGAGTTCTGGGGTACCCGTCCCCGGCTCTTCCCCAGCCCGTTCCCGCACGAGATCGACGACTACTTCAGCGTCGCCGGTGCCCGGCTGCGGTTCGAGTCGATCGGGGTGTGGTTCACCCTGCTCCTCCTCCTCGTGATCCTCGCTCTGTTCCTCCAGCACACCAAGGCCGGACTGTCGTTCCGGGCCATCACCGGTAACCGTGAGTCGGCCCAGCTGTGCGGCATTCGGGTGGGCCGCACCCTCATGTACGGCTGGGCGGTGGCCGCGGGCCTCGGTGCCCTGGCGGCCACGCTGGTGGCCGACGTCGTGCTCCTCGAACCCTTCATGATGCTGCGGCTGCTCATCTACTCGTTTGCCGCCGCCACCATCGGTGGCCTGGACAGCCCCGGGGGGGCCGTCGTGGGCGGGATCATCGTGGGCCTCACCCAGAGCCTCGTGCCCGGCTACGTACCCTTCATACCCTCGGAGCTGAGCCTGCTGCCCGCTCTACTGGCGATGCTTGTCGTTCTATTGATTCGACCCACCGGCCTGTTCGGCACCAAACGGGTGGAGCGGGTATGACCTCGGTCCAGTCATCCGCGTCCACCGGGTCCACCGCCCCGCCCGAAGACAGGTTCCGCATTCCCTGGGGCCTCATGGCCCTGGGGGTGGTTCTCATTGCCCTCCCCATCTTCATGGACAGCATCGAGCTCAGGCGCATCACCCAGCTGATCGTGTTGTCCATTGGCGTACTCGGAGTGGGGGTCGCCACCGGCTACTGCGGTCTGATCTCTCTGGGCCATGGTGCGTTCGTGGGCATCGGTGCCTTCGCCATGGCCACCTACGTAGACAACTTCGGGCTGCCCTTCCTCGTCGCCCTCCCACTGGTGTTCGTCACCGGCGTCATCTTCGGCTGCGTACTGGGTTTGCCGACCCTGCGAATCAAGGGGATCTACCTGGCTCTGGTAACGCTGGGGTTCGCGCTCGTGTTCCCGTCCCTGGCCAAACGGTTCCCCTCGATCACCGGTGGGGTCAGCGGCCGTGCCGTCGACGCCGAGCTCAACCCGCCGGAGTGGACCGGACTGGAACCCAGTCAGGCCATGCTCTGGCGCTACGGATTCTGTGTCCTCGTCTGCTTCCTGTTGTTCTGGCTGACCAGCAACGTGATCAACAGCCGAGTCGGCCGATCCCTTCAGGCGGTACGCGACAACGAAACCGCGGCCGCGGTATTCGGTATCAACCTGGTCACGGCCAAGGTCGGGGCCTTCGGCTTCTCGGCCGGGTTGGCGGCCATGGCCGGCGCCCTCCAGACCATCCTGTTTCCCTTCGTGAGCCACGAGCAGTACGACGTCTTCCTCTCGTTCCGGCTCTACGCCGCGGCCGTACTCGGGGGGCTGGGCACCCTGGTGGGCGCCGTCTATGGCGTGGTCGCGCTGATCCTGGTCCCCCGCATCAATGACGCCCTGCACCTCCTGGAGAACGAGGTCTTCGTGTTCGGGGCCGGGCTCATCCTGTTGACTTTCGTTTCCCCCGATGGCCTCGCCGGACTCATCCGGCGCCGGGGCCGACGCCCGACTCGCCAGGAATGACCGGTGAGGGTCGTGGGTTCATAGCCACATGACCCGACGCAGATTTGCGGCCCTCACCGTCGCGACCGCGCTGACCGCCGCCGCCTGTGGCGGGTCCGACGCCGCCGAGTCGAGCAGCGAGACCCCCCTCGACCAGACCTTGGCCCCGGCCACCACGACCACAACCGACACTGGTCCGGCTGATGACATCGGGGACGGGGACGAAACCGAGGCCCCGTTCCTCCAGTTGGAGCTCGAGGAGAAGATCGACGCCTTCCAGGAGGCGCCCAACAGTGTCCTGGCCACCAATGTCGCCACGGAGATGGCCCTCGACGGAGACAAGCGGTGGGGTCCCTGGCTCCTCGACCTCCTCCGCATGGGCGACAGTACCGCCCTCGACGACCAGGTGGCGGGCGCCCTCGAGATCATCTCGGGCGTGGACAACCCCGGGTTCATCACGGAGTCCTACCGGGTGTACGGCCAGTGGGTCACCGACGAGGACATCGACCCCGGCCCCGGCTACCGCGACTGGAAGATGACCCTGCTCGGCCAGATCGACGAGGAGTTCGCCGTTCTCCTCGACGGCGTCACCGACGATCGCGAGCTGTCCCTCATCCAGTGGGGTGGCGTCACCCGCGGCGGAATCCCCGAGCTCAACCATCAAGAGCGGGTTCCGGCATCCGAGGCCGACTGGATGACCGACAACGAGATCGTCTTCGCCGTTGAGGTCGATGACATCGCGGTGGCCTACCCCTTCCGGATCCTGGGTCACCACGAGCTGGCCAACGACACGATCGGCGATACGCCGGTGTCGCTGGTCTTCTGCACCCTCTGTCGAACCGCCCTCCTGTTCGACCGGCGGGTGGAGGGCCGGGTCCTCGATTTCCAGACGTCGGGCCTGCTCACCAACTCGAACAAGATCATGGTCGACAACCAGACCGACACCCTCTGGAGTCACCTCCTGGCCAAAGGTATCTCCGGCCCCCTGAAGGGCATCGAGCTCGATCAGCACCCGGTCGAGGCCACGACCTGGGCCGATTGGGCCGAGGCCAACCCCGACGGCGAGACCCTGACCATCCCCTCGCCGATCTTCTTCCCCGGCCAGCCCGAACGACCCCCGATCGCCTACGAGTACGACCCCGAGTCGGCCTATGACTTCTATTACAACGACCCCGATGTCTGGTTCCCCATCCTCGACACGCCCAATGAGTCCTTCCCGCTCAAGACCGAGGTGCTCGGCATCGAGAGCGGCGGGGCCGAGCTCGCCCTCCAGGTCGAGGCCCTGGCCGACGAGGGGCCACGGGTCTTCGTGGCCGGCGACACTCCCCTACTGGTTGTGCCCAACGGTGCGGGTGCTCGGGTCTACGACGGCTCCGACCTCGACCTCGCCGACGGCGACCGTCCCGAGATCATCACCGAGACCAGCGGTGGCGTGGAACTGGCCGACGGGTCGGCCCTCCCCCGCCTCGTGGTCGACCAGGGCTTCTGGTTCGCCTGGTTCAACAACCACCCCAACACCCAATGGTGGCCCCGCGCGGAATAGGCCCTGGGTAGGGGTCAGACCCCTATCCACCGTTAGGGGTCCGACCCCTAATCGTCGATAAGTGCCAGAGGTCAGATCGACAAGCGTCGATAGGTGAGCACTCAGAGGACGTCGATGGCTTGCTGGCGGAGCCAGTGATCAGCCAACACCAAGCACACCATCGCCTCGACCATTGGCACCGCTCGAGGTAGCACGCACGGGTCATGGCGACCCCTGGCGACCAGGGTGGTGGCTCGGTTCTCCAGGTCGACGGTGTTCTGCTCGGACGAGATGGTGGCCGTCGGCTTGAAGGCAACTCGGATCTCGATGGGAGCGCCGTTGCTGATACCGCCCTGGATGCCGCCCGAGTAGTTCGTCGTGGTAACCGGCGTGCCCTCAGGGCCAGGCTCGAACGGGTCATTGTGGGCGGTGCCAGTCATGCGGGTACCGGCGAATCCGCTACCACTCTCGAACCCCTTGGCCGCCGGCAGGGACAACATGGCCTTGGCCAGGTCGGCCTCGAGCTTGTCGAACACCGGCTCGCCCAGACCGGCGGGTACGCCACGGGCCACTAGGCGAACGGTGCCCCCCAGCGAGTCGCCGTCGCGGCGAGCCTGTTCGATGGCGGCGGTCATACGAGCCGCAGCCTCGGGGTCAGGACACCGCGTGGGGTCAGTTTCTACCAATTTTGCGGTGATTTCGGCCCCGTCAACCGAAGCGTCGACGTCGTGGACCTGGTCGACCCAGCCGATCACCTCGATTCCGAGGGCGTGGGCCAATAGCTGGCGGGCGACTGCTCCCGCCGCCACCCTTCCGATGGTCTCGCGGGCGCTCGAGCGGCCACCTCCGGCGACTGCTCTGACCCCGTACTTGGCGTCATAGGTCCAGTCGGCGTGGGATGGTCGATATACGTCGCGGAGATGGTCGTAGGCACCGGTCTGCTGGTCCTTGTTGCGCACCAGCATGGCTATGGGCGTGCCCGTGGTGACCGACCCCAAGGTGGGGTGATCGATCACACCCGAGAGGATCTCCACCTGGTCGGCTTCATCGCGCTGGGTGGTGAGCCGACTCTGGCCGGGGCGACGGCGGTCGAGATCGCGCTGAACGGCGGCTCGATCGAGGGGTAGCCGGGGCGGGCAACCGTCGAGAACGACACCCACCCCACTGCCATGGGATTCGCCCCAAGTGGAGACCCGAAAGATATGACCAAAGCTGCTGCTCACCTCCACCAGCCTACGGGGAGGGCCCGTGACGTCTGGCTCCAATTCCGAAATAGGGGTCTGACCCCTGGGAGGCCGTAGGGGTCTGACCCCTGGAACTCGGAAGGCCGCTACTACTCGTCGGACTGTTCGCGGAGGAACTGCTCGAGCTCGGCGGCGAGGTCGTCGCCGCTGGGGATCTCGTCGGCCTCGGCGTCGGCCTGGGCCTCGACCTGGGCGACGTAGGCAACCACGTCAGGGTCGTCGGCGACGGCCAGATCGACCCGGCCCCGCCATTCGTCGATGGGCCCATCCAACCGGCCGGGATCGGTGGGCATGCCGGTCACCCGCTGGAACTGTTGGAGCAGGGCCTTGGTGCCCGACGGGTTGGGTGGGCCGGGAACGTAGTGGGGGATACCGACTCGCAAAGAGATGACCGGTACCGAGGCACCGTCGAGGGCGTCGTGAAGGGTGCCGACCACGCCGGTGGGCCCTTGGTACGACGGCTTGTTCAGCCCCAACCGCCGTGCCAGTTCGGGGGTGGTGGAGCTGCCGGTCACCACCAGCGGCCGGGTGTGGGGCACTACCGCCACCATGGCCCCGAGGGTCACGACCATCTCGGCACCGGTGTGCTCGATGACGCTCAGGATGTCGCGGCAGAAGCTGGGCCACCGCAGGTGAGGTTCGACACCGCTGATGAGAACCAGGTCTCGGGAAGCGCCATTGGGCCGGACGGCGCGGACCACGGTGTCGGGCCAGGTGATGACCCGGTCGCCGTCGGTGCCGTAGGCCACGGTGGGCCGCTGCTCCTGGAAGTTGAAGAAGGGCTCACTGTCGATGCGGGCGATCTCGACTGCCTCACCGAGGTCGGCGAGGCAGTCCACCGCGTCAGTGGCGGCCTCACCCGCGTCGAACCAGCCCTGGAAGGCCACCACCACCAACGGGTGGTCGAGCTCGGGGATGTCGTTCCACTCGAGTGCGCTCATGGTGACTCCTAGCCTGTCATGCTCCGCCCCCGGTTCCACCGTCGGCGGATGCGGGCACGGGCCGGGGCCACACGTAGCGTGCCCGCGGTCGAAACCGCAGGGGGTCATCGGGCCAGGCTTCGCGCAGGAGCTGGTCGAGCAGGATCTGCCGGGGATCACGCACCCGGTAGATGACGGGTCCGAACCCTGGGATCGGTTGGCCCCGCCGGTGGAAGCCTCCCACTGCCCATGTCGGCCCGACTCTGCCCGACGGTTCGACCATCCCTGAATGTCCACGTGGTCAGATCGAGCGTCTGGTCGCCGAACTGGATACCCGGGGCTACTCGTTGCGGGCCGGGTTCGAGATCGAGTTCAACGCCTTCGAAGAAAGTCTGACCACGGCCCGCCGGCTCGACCAACTGGGTCTGCACTGGGAGTCCTGGCTCGACGAGGGTGGCACCGGACAGTTCGAGCTCAACCTCGAGCCGGCCGAGGCGCTGGCCACCGCCGACGCCGTCACCCAGGCGCGGGTGGTAATCCGCGGGGTCGCCGAAGAGCAGGGCCATTGCGTCACGTTCATGGCCAAGTGGCATCCCGACCACTGGGGTGGCGGGCTCCACTGCAACCATTCGTTGTGGGCAGGGGACCGGGCCCTGTTCCACGATCCTTCTGGCCCCACGGTCGGTCGGCCCTCTTCGACCGGTAGGTGGGCGGTCTCATGGCCACCATGCGGGGGGTCGCAGGCCATCTTCGCCCCCAATGTCAACTCCTACCGGCGGCGACCCCGACGAGGCCCTGACCGGCTGGGAGCTGAAGCGCTACTTCGAGCGGGTCTGATCAGGTGCGTATCGGCGGCTGAACAGGATCCACGCCACCAGTCCGGCCGGCAGAGGCATCCAGAACGACACCAGACGGTAGGCAAGGGTCGCGAGCAGGGCGTCCTGCAGACTGATGCCGGCCACCACGAGCAGGGCGGCCAACCCGGCCTCGACGAACCCCAACCCACCGGGTGTGAGGGGCACCATCGACAGCACGCTGGCACCCGCGTAGGCCAACAGCACGACCGACAGGCGAGGGTCAGCCCCCACCCCGTAGAGGGCGGCGACGAGGACCAGGTAGTCGAAGGCCCACTTGCCGGCCGAGGCCACGATGGCCAAACGCCAACCCGACCCGATGGCCTCGACCATACGATCGCGTTCACGACGGAAGTAACCGGAATCGAAGTCAGCCGGCCGGCCCCGACGCCGGGCGATGGCCCTCCTCACCCGGTTGATCCCGGTGGCGACGAGGTCGAGCGGCCGATCGGTCACCGTGCCGATGATGCCGACAACCAGGAGGAGTACGAAGAACACCGCGCCGGTCGCAGCGACCGGGGTCAGACCTTCGGGGATCGGGGCGCCGGCCAGGGCGAGGACGGCCGCCAGCGCAGGGATGGCGAAGAGGGCACCAGTGGTGAGAATCGATGTGGCCGCCAGCGTCGCGGCTGCCTCTCCCGCGCTGACCCCGCTGACTGCCAGCATCCGATAGAGCGTGGCCCCACCGACCGCGGCACCGCCCGGGACGACCCGGCTCACCGCGTTCGACACCAGCTGGGAGGTACCGGCCACGAACCAGCCCACCCGCGGCAGCGTGATACGGGTCAGCCACCAGGTACAGGTGAAGCTGGCCGCCTCGAGCCCGACCATGAGCACGAACCACCGCCACCGGAAGGTGCGCAGCCGCTCGGCTGACGACACTACATCGAGGATCTGGGGGGCGAGCACGTAGAGGGCGATGACGCTGACCACCAGGGCGATACCCCGCCGCAGGAGACTCCCGATGCGATTGTCGGCCTCGGCCGATTGCTCGATCTCCTCGGCCAGCAGCCGACGGGCCTCGGCCCGCTCGTCGGCGTCAGTCACACGTAGGTAGACCCCTTCATCCCACCGCGATCCTGGCGGATCTCGACATTGACCAGGGCGGGACACCCCGAAGCCAGGGCCCGATCAAGGGCCGGGCGGATCTCGTCGGGCTCGGTCACATGCTCACCGTGACCGCCCATGGCCTCGACGACCTTGTCGTACCGGGTGAAGTTGAGCTCGGTGGCCACCAGCCGTTCCTGGCCGTAGACCATGGCCTGGGGTCGCATCATCTGGCCCCATGCCGCGTCATTGCCCACCACCCCGACAATGGGCAGCCCGAAACGCACCGCGGTGTCGAATTCGAAGCCGTTCAGGCCGAACGAGCCGTCGCCGTAGATGATCAGCACCCGTTGATGGGGATGGGCCAACTGCGCGGCCAAGGCGAACGGCATACCCACACCCAGCGTGCCGAGTGGACCGGGATCCATCCATGCTCCGTCGGGCGGTACCCGCAGCACCTTTGAAGCCTGGGCCACGATGTCGCCGCCATCGCCGATGACGATCATGTCGTCGGTCACGAACTCGGCAATCTCGTGGCACAGCCGCAAGGGGTCGATGGGGACCTCGGCGCTGTCGAGCTGGGCGGCGAGGGCCGCTTCGGCCTCGACCTCGAGGGCCCGGAGCTGGGCACCATGAGCCGAGTAGTCGGGCACGCCGTCGGCTTCGAGCGCGGCGAGCAGGTCGTCGAGGGTGGCGCCCAGGTTTCCCACCAGGCCGACGTCGGCCGCCCGGTTCTGGCCGATCAGAGTCTCGTCGAGGTCGAGTTGGATGATACGGGACCCAGTGGGGATCGAACGACCGAACTTCATCCGGAAGTCGAGCGGCGCCCCGGCCAGGACCACCACGTCAGCCTGCTGGAGGGCGTCGCGCCGACTGCGGTTGAAGAACTGGGGGTGGTCCATGGGCAGCTGACCCCGACCCATGCCGTTGGTGAAGCAGGGGATGGCGGTGGCCTCGACGAAACGGCGCAGGGCGGGCCCTCCCTCGCTCCACTTGAGCGACGTGCCGGCCATGACCATGGGCCGTTCGGCGGCGCGGAGCATGGCAGCCGCTTCGGCCACCCGGGCGGCCGGCGCGGGGGCTGCCACCCGATAGTCGCGGAAGCGGGGGGGCGGTGGAGCCTCGTCGACCGAGCCGTGCAGAACATCCATGGGGATCTCGAGGAACGACGGTCCCGGAATACCCGACAGGGCGTTGCGCACCGCGAGCTCGACGTACTCGGGGATCCGGTCGGTGGCATAACAGGCGTCAGCCCACTTCGTGATGGGCCGCATCACACCCACATGGTCCATCTCCTGGAGCGAACCGCGCCTCAGATCGTTGAACGGCCCCTGACCGCCGAAGACCACGATCGGCGAATTGGCCCGCCATGCATTGGCGACACCGGTGACGCCGTCGGTCACCCCCGGGCCCGCGGTGAGCACGGCCACCCCCACCCGACCGGGATGGAGGCGGGCCCACGCGTCGGCCGCATGCACCGCCGCTTGCTCGTGCCGCACATCGACAACCTGGATGCCCTCGTCGAGACAGCCGTCATAGATGCCCATGACGTGGCCACCCGAGAGGGTGAAGATGCAATCGACCCCCGCGGCCTTGAGAGCCTGGGCCACCAATCGTCCCCCGTGCACACTCATGATTCCTACCTTGCTCGACTCGGTCCTTGTTCCGGGGTGACGTTACCGGCCACCACCGGTCTGGTCAGTCCGTGCCAGGATCTGGGCATGGCCACAGTCGAGATCTCGCAGCCCGCCGAGCACGTCACCCAGCTCACCCTCAACCGGCCCGAGCGGCTCAACGCCTTGACCTATGGGCTGGTCGAGGAACTCCACAATGCCCTCGACGCGGTGAAGGCCGACACCAGTTGTCGGGCGGTCATCCTCACCGGCGCCGGCCGGGGCTTCTGTGCTGGTCTCGACCTGAACGGCTTCGGCACCGTACCCGGCACCGAGGAATTCGGTCGCCCCCAGCAGGGGATGGCGGTCCAGCAGTACATCGCCCAGCTGGTGCCCCACATCCGCTCCCTGAAGGTGCCGGTCATCGCCGCCATCAACGGGGCCGCGGCCGGTGGTGGTTTCGCCATGTCTCTGGCCAGCGACATCCGTATCTGTGGCCGATCGGCCAAGTTCGGCACCGCCTTCGTACGCCTGGGCATCTCGGGTTGCGACATCGGGGTCTCGTGGCTTCTTCCCCGGCTCATCGGGGCGTCACGGGCCCACGAGCTCATGCTCACCGGTCGAGTCTTCGATTCGGCCGAGGCCGACCAGCTCGGTCTGGTTGTGAGGGTCGTGGCCGACGATCAGGTCATCGACGAGGCCCTCGCCATCGCCGAACAGATCAAGGCCAACAGCCCGATGGGAACATGGATGACCAAGGAGGTGATGTGGTCGAACCTCGAGGTCAGCTCGATGCAGGCCGGCATCGACCTCGAGAATCGCACCCAGATCCTGACGTCGATGACCGAGGACAGCCGGGCGGCCATGGCCTCGTTCCTGGCCCGCGAGCAGGTCGAGTGGCAGAATCGCTGACGCGGCGACTGCGCCAGCCCAGCAGAGCTACGACAACCATCACGTTCCACGGAAGCTTCCTCATGAATACCTACCGGTAGGGAGGACCCACATTCGAGGAGCTACGGTCCGGCGGGAAGGGCGGCGAGCTCGTCCTCGCTGAGACAGTCAGCAACGATCAACCCCAGGTCGACCGCCGAGTCAGCACTGACCGGTTCACCAGCTACGAGACTGGCGAACACCTCATCGAGAAGAGGGTCGGTCCGAATCGCGGCGCCTACGCACGACACGGACGTCGAAGCTATGTCGATCTCGGCGAACATGATCCCAGCAACATCGACACACGAACGGATGGCCTCGAGATACTCGTCACGGCTGTCGCCGTCGAGAGGGCCCTCACCGGCGGGCCCGGCCATCCGTTCGAGGGCCAGCTCGCGCAGAACACCTGAGCCCTCCAGGTGATCGCCAAGGCATCCGACCTCCCGGTCGCTGAGGCCGTCCGCCGACCCGATGAGGGTCTCGACCGCGATACATGCGAGGGCGGCATCGACCAAGGCGACCCGCTCGTCGGGAGTGAAGAGGGCAGTGGCCAGACCGAATTCTCCCTCGGCCAGGCTCGATTCGGTCAGTCTCAGCTCACCCAGCCGTTCGACCCCGAGAGCCAGGACCAGGCGGGCGCTCAGACAGCGGGCCTGCTCGATGGTGATCGCCACGCCCCGGGCCTGGCCTGACTGGTCGGCGACAACGGCCTGAGCCAGACCTTCGACGATGACAGGGTCCACATCGGAGGCCGGGTCTGGGATCGCGGTGATGTCGGGTGTGGCCTCATCGAGCCCCTCGTCGAACGGCATGGGCTCGACACCGCCCCCAGAGTCGACCGGCTCGATCCCCTCAACGCCACCCCCGGAACACCCAGCCGCGACGAAGGCCAGGGCAATCAGAATGATCAGGCAACGACGGGTCACGGCGGGCCGTTTCGGGCGGGAACGGGGTCGCGACGCAGCGTCGACCGCCTCCCCTCGCCATGAGTCCCTTGATGGGCCCGCTAGGTCCCGTTGTTACCCGGGACATCTGCCTAGCGGCCCAGACCGACCAGGGTCTGACCTTCGCGCTCGGCCTCGAGTGCAACCGTGATCACGTCCGCAGCAACGGGCCGGGCGAACAGATAGCCCTGACCCAGCTCACATCCCAGGCGGAGCAGCCGCGAAGGCATCATCGGGAGCTCGATACCCTCGGCCACCGTCTTGGCGCCCATGTGGCGGGCCAACTCGATGATGGTCGAGATCACCGTCGACTGTTCCGTGAACTCGAGGTCGACCACGAATGCCCGGTCGATCTTCAGGATGTCGACCTTGAACTCGTTGGCGTAGCGCAGCGACGAGTAGCCGGTGCCGAAGTCATCGATCGCCACCTGGATACCCGCCTCGCGGAGGCTCTCGATCCGGGTGATCACCGAGCGGAAGTCGTTGACCAGCGAGGTCTCGGTGAGCTCCAACACGACCTTGTGCCGGGCCACTCCGAAGTGGTCGACCAGACCCAGAATGTCGGCCACGATGCCGTCGGTCTGGAGCTGCACCGCCGAGATGTTGACCGAGACATAGATGTCGTGGCCTTCGCTGTGCCAAGCTGCCAGTTGGGCGAGCGAGCGCTCGAGCACGTGGCGGCCGATCGCCACGATCATCCCGGTCTCCTCCGCCAGTGGGATGAACGCGCCAGGGCCCACCAGGCCGAGCTCCGGATGGAACCAGCGCACCAGGGCCTCGACCCCCTGGATGCGGCCAGTGGCGAGTTCAACGATCGGCTGGAAATGGGGAACCATCTCGTCGGGGTTGTCGAGCGCGGTCGACAGGGCGTTCTGAAGATCGAAGCGCTCGCGGGCCTTGGTCTGCATCGACTCCTCGAACAGGGCCCAGCGACCCTTGCCGTTGTCCTTGGCCTGATACATGGCCACGTCGGCCGACCGCAGCAGATCCTCGGCGGTGTGGGTGCGGTCGGCGTCGATGGCGATACCGAGGCTCACCAATACCTGGACGTCGATGCCCTGGACCTGGACCGGCCACGACAGGGTCTGGAGGAGGCGATCCGCCAGCCGGCTGAGCTCGGCGTCGGTCTCGATCTCGGTGAACAGGACCGCGAACTCGTCACCGCCGAGTCGTGAGACCCGGTCGGTGGGGCGCAGGCCGGCGCGGAGGCGGTTGGCCACCTCCATCAACACCTCGTCGCCCGCGGTGTGGCCCAAGGAGTCGTTGACGGTCTTGAAGTCGTCGACGTCGACGAAGACCACGGCCAATGTCCCCCGCTCGAAGGGGTCGTTCAGCGCGGACCGCAGGTGTTCGCGGAACTGGAGGCGGTTCCCGAGACCGGTCAGCTCGTCGTGGAGGGCCTGATGGCGGAGGTCGTGCTCGAGGGCCTTGCGGTCGGTGATGTCGCGAACGTTCAGGACCAAGCCGTTCACCGACGGCTCATCGCGGAGATCCGACAAGGTGATGTCGACGACACGGTCGGTGCCGTCGGCCGCCTGGAGCCGCAGCTCGATGTCACGCGAGCCCACATTGCCCAGCTCCATGGCGGTGCGCAGATTGTCGAGGCGATGGAGCTCGTCGCCGGGGATGATCTCGAGGACGCTGCAGCCGGTCAGGGAGTCAGGATCGAAGCCCAACAGGTCCATGACCGCCGGGCTGATGTAGGTGATGATACCGAGGTCGTCGAGCACGGCGATGACATCGCTGGAGCTCTGCACCAGCGACCGGAACCAAGCTTCGGAACGCTGCAGGTTCTCTTTCGCCGTCCTCTCTTCGGTGACGTCTCGAGCGGTCACGACGAGGCCGGCAACCTCCGGCTCGTGGCGGAAGTCACGGACCGTCACATCGAACCAGCGGTAG
>JAAEMS010000255.1 GCA_024225275.1 Actinomycetes bacterium | reverse complement strand
GGTGACCGCCACCGCTTCGAAGCCAACCCGCAGCGAAGCGCCGGGGCGGCAGGACAACGAACGCCAGTGAGGCGTCAGCATCTCAACTTCCACCCGTTCGACACCTCCCGGCGCCCGGGCCGGCGGACAGTCTCAGGCAGGTCCCGCCGGGACGTGCCGTTGTGTCTCCACGCTTTCTCGAGCCGCGGGAGGTGCTGGGCGAAAAGGGCGCCCGATGGCCGGGCGAGTGCGCTTCTGGGCGTGATCACTGAGGCTGTCACGCACGCGTGGAAGACTCGATGGCGATGACCGCAGCGACCTTGACGGGCTTCTTGGAGGGCGTGTCCTGGCGCCCCTCCGCTGTGCTACGGATTGCCCACATCCCTCGCTCAGATCGCCGTCTAGCCGCCAGCTTGTTGGCTGCCATCTGCGCGTTCACGCTCCTGATCGCCACGACACCAACCGCGACCAGCCTCAACCTCTTCGGAGCCGAAACGCGTGTGGCGGCCCAAACCCATGCCGCCACCGCAGTCGTCGGGGACGACACCCCCG
>JAAEMS010000254.1 GCA_024225275.1 Actinomycetes bacterium | reverse complement strand
TGGACGGCACGGGCGACCTGGACGGGCCGCTGTGGTCCCCTGCACCCTCCTTGCCCCTCCCCCGGAGAGCTGACCGTGACCGTCGCTGACGAAAGGGTCGGGGGTGGGATATTCGCGGGCGGGGTGTCCGACGATCCCGATCTGGCCCGAGCCACCGGCGAGGTCGTAGGCCACGCCCTCGAGCGGGTCGGCTTCGCTCCAGATCTCGCCGTCCTGTTCGTCACCGCCCCGGTCATCGACCAGCTCGATGATGTCCTGCTCACCGTGGGCTCGATCCTGGGCCCTCGCACCCTGATGGGATCAACGGCGGTGTCGGTGATCGGCGGACCCCGAGAGGTCGAGCAAAGGGCGGCGGTAAGCCTGTGGGCCGCCCGGTGGCGCGAGGGAACGGTCATCGAGTCCTTCGTCGCCGAGTGCCGCCCCGAACCGGATGGTGTGGTGGTCACCGGCGGCCCCCGTGACGACCCACTCAGGGGCAGTACGGTCCTGCTCCTGGCCGATCCGTTCACCTTCGCCGTCGACAGCTTCCTCGACCATCTCGCCGTTCACAGCCCTGGGGTCCCCGTCCTGGGCGGTCTGGCCTCGGCCGCCGGTGGGGCGGGTGGCAACCGGCTGGTGTTGGGTGACACGGTGCGGACCTCGGGCGCGGTCGGCGTGGTTCTGCCCTCAACGGTGCCGGTCACAACCGTGGTCTCCCAAGGGTGCCGTCCTTTCGGTGTGCCGCTCACCGTGACCCGGAGCGAGGGCAATCGGGTCGATGAGCTCGCCGGCCAGCCGGCTCTGGGTCGGTTGATGGAACAGGTTGACGCTCTCTCGCCGGCCGATCGTGAACTGGCCAGTCGGGGCCTGCACGTGGGCCGGGTGATAGACGAGCACAAGCTCGATTTCGAACGGGGTGACTTCTTGATACGCGACGTTCTCGGGGCCGACCACGAGCAGGGAGCGGTGGTCATCGGCGACGTGGCCCCCATTGGGTCGACCCTGCAGTTCCAGGTTCACGACGCCGAAAGCGCCACCGAGGATCTCCACGACCTGCTGGGGGGAAGGCGGGCCCAGGGGGCTCTGGTGTTCACCTGCAACGGTCGGGGCACGCGCCTGTTCGGTGAGCCCAACCATGACGCCGTTGCCGTGCACGACCTGCTCGATGGCCCCTCGGTGGGCGGCATGTTCTGCACCGGTGAGATCGGCCCGGTCGGCTCGTCGAACTTCGTCCACGGCTTCGCTGCATCGATGGCCCTGTTCGAGTAGCGCGGCTCGGCCCCCGTTCCACCGTCCTCACCGGCTGTGGAAGGTGAGCAGATTCCCATCAGGGTCGCTGACTGAATA
>JAAEMS010000253.1 GCA_024225275.1 Actinomycetes bacterium | reverse complement strand
GATGTTGGCCTCGTCGTCGAGTACGGCGGCGAGCTCTCTCAGGCCTTCCAGGCCCCCGAGACCGGAGTAGGCGAGGTCCTCGGCCTCGTCGCCGCAGTCATCATCCTGCTGGTGGCATTCGGCTCGTTCATCGCCATGGGCCTCCCCATCGGTATGGCAGTGTTCGGTCTGGCGTTGGGCATCACCTCGATGTCGCTGGTCACCAAGCTGGTCGACATCCCGAGCTGGGCTCCTCAGATGGGCAGCATGATCGGCTTGGGCGTCGGCATCGACTACGCCCTGTTCCTGGTCACCCGGCACCGCGAGCACCTCGGTCAGGGCATGACGGTCGAAGAATCGGCGGGCCGGGCCACCGCGACAGCCGGCCAGGCCGTGATCTTCGCCGGCGGCACCGTGGTCATCGCCATCCTCGGGCTGGCCATAGCCGGCATACCGTTCGTGACCGCCGCCGGCATCTCGACCTCCATCATCGTGCTGATCATGGTCGTCGGCTCGGTGACCCTGCTGCCCGCCTTCCTGGGGTTCGCCGGCCACCACATCGACAAGGTCGGACTACCCGGCCGCCCCCATCAGGTGAGCTCCACCGTAGGGGCTCGGTGGGAACGGTGGGGCCGACACGTGTCGGCTCACGCCTGGCCCTACGCCATCGGCACCACGATCCTGCTGCTGGTCCTCACCTCACCGGTACTCGCCCTCCGGCTCGGATTCCCCGATGAGGGCACCCAGCCCGAAAGCACCACTGCCCGCCGGGCCTACGACATGGTCGCCGAAGGCTTCGGCCCGGGGCTCAACGGGCCCCTGCTGGTCGCGGTCGACACCCACGGCGACGAGGCCGCATTGGGCCCATTGGCCGAGGCCCTCCTCGCCGACGACGGCATCGTCGGGGTATCCCCACCGGAGATCGTCAGCGGCACTGAAGTAGCCACCATCCGGGCCTTCCCCACCACCGCCCCCCAGGACGACGCAACCACCGCAACCCTCGATCGGGTGCGCGACACCATCATCCCCTCGGCCCTGGCCGACAGCCCGGCCGAGGCGTGGGTGGGCGGGCAAACGGCGAGCTTCGTCGACATCTCCCGCCGCATCGGCCAGCGACTGGTCTGGTTCATCCTGGCCGTGATCGGCCTGTCGTTCCTGCTCCTCACTCTGGTCTTCCGCTCGGTGTTGGTGCCCCTCAAAGCAGCCATCCTGAACCTGCTGAGCATCGGTGCCGCGTACGGCGTGCTCGTAGCCGTGTTCCAGTGGGGCTGGGCCAAGGACCTGATCGGCCTCGAGACGACCGTACCCATCGTGTCGTTCATCCCCATGTTCATGTTCGCCATCCTCTTTGGCCTCTCCATGGACTACGAGGTGTTCCTGCTCTCGCGGGTGCGCGAGGAGTATCTGGTGTCGGGTGACAACGATGCCTCGGTCATCCACGGGATCGCCAGTACGGCACGGGTCATCACCTCGGCCGCCCTGATCATGATCTCGGTCTTCCTCGGCTTCGTGTTGGGCGACGACCCCATCATCAAGATGATGGGTCTGGGGCTCGCCACCGCCATCTTCGTCGACGCCAGCATCGTCCGGATCGTGCTCGTCCCTGCCTCCATGAAGCTCATGGGTGACGCGAACTGGTGGATGCCGGCCTGGCTCGACCGCCTACTGCCCACCCTCGACATCGAGGGTGAAGGCAGCCTTCCTGCCCCCGAATACGAGACGGTTTCCTGACCAGAATCCGAGCGAGCGAGGCCGCGGCCCTCAACCGGAACGGCGCATGGCCTCGACGTCGTTGAGGTCGAGGTGGTTGCGCATGTACCGCTCGCTGGCATCGACGACCGGTTGGTGGTCCCAGGATTGGTGGCGTCCCAACCGAAGGGCCCCGTCGATCAGCCGCCGATCATTCTGACTGGCGATGACATCGGCGCGGATCGCGGCCGGGTCCCACCGTTCACCCACCTCGGCGGTCAGTGCCGCGACCACCGACGCGTGGGTCGGGTCCCGGGCCCGATCGACCAACTCATCCGGGTCATCGGCCAGGTTGAAGAGCTGGGGTCCGTCGGGTTCGCTCCAAACGAACTTCAGATCGCCCCGCCGCAACATGAAGATCGGGGCGATGGCCCCCTCGCCCAGGAACTCCCCGGGGACCGTCCGGTCGGGGTCGTCGTGACCGGCTGCGAACGGCAGCACACTGGCGCCATCCATCGTGTCCGGCGGTTCGAGACCGGCAAGGTCGAGGAGGGTGGGGGCGATGTCGAGGAGGCTGGTCTGGGTGTCCACCCGACGGGCCTCGTACCGGGACGGCTGGTGGATGATGAGGGGGACACGGCAGGCGTGCTCGAAGAAACACATCTTGTACCAGAGCCCTCGCTCGCCAAGCATGTCGCCGTGGTCCGACGTGAAGATGATCGTCGTGTCGTCGGCCATGCCGTGGTGGTCGAGGGTCTCGAGTAGGCGACCGATCCACTCGTCGACGTAGGAGCAGTTGGCCAGGTAGGCGTGGCGGGCATTGCGGACCTGCTCGTCGGTGGGCTCGGTCTCGTCGGCGCCGATGACATGTCGAAGCCTGATGCTGTGAGGGTCGAGGTCGGCCGGGGCCAGGGGGCCAACCTTTGGCATCGGCACCGCGTCGTGGTCGTAGAGATCCCAGAACCGTTGGCGTGCCACGTACGGGTCGTGGGGGTGGGTGAACGAGACGCAGACCATCCAGGGTCGGTCGTCGTTGCTGCGGGCGAGGTCACGGATCTTGCGTACCCCATGGGCGCCCACGTCATCGTCGTAGTCGAGCTGGTTGGTGGCGTCGGCAACACCTGCCTGAACCACACTGTCAAGGTTGTGGAACCACCAGTCGAAGCGGTGGTCGGGGTCGTCCCAGCTGGGGGTCCAACCGAAGTCGGCCGGATAGATGTCGGTCGTCAGTCGTTCCTCGAAGCCGTGGAGCTGATCAGGCCCCACGAAGTGCATCTTGCCGACCAACGAGGTCTGATAGCCGGCTCTGCGCAGGTGGTGAGCAAAGGTCGGGACCGACGAGGCCAACTCCGAGGCATTGTCGTAGGCCCCGATCTTGTGGGCGAGCTGGCCGGTCATCATCGAGAACCGGGCCGGGGCGCACAGAGGGCTATTGCTGTATGCCGACGAGAACACGACGCCCTCGCGGGCCAGCCAGTCGATCGCGGGGGTGATCGCCGGTCCGCCGTAGGCCGAGAGGAAGGGAGCGGCCAACTGGTCGACCATCACCACAAGGATGTTGGACTGCTCGGTCACCATTCGCATCCGTCGCCGGCCGGGTTCCGATAGACCTCGGTGAGGTCGGGCTCCAGTGGTTCGTTTCCCAGGATCAGGTCGGCCCCCTTCTCGGCAATCATCATCGTCGGCGCGTAGATGTTGCCGTTGGTGACATTGGGCATGACCGACGCATCGACCGCACTCAGTCCCTCGACCCCGTGGACACGCATTGTGTCGGGGTCGACCACCCCCATCGGGTCAGTTCCCATGCGAGCGGTGCACGAGGGGTGGAGGGCGGTCTCGGCGTCGCGGGCCACCCAGTCGATTATCTCCTCGTCGGTCTCGACCGAGGGCCCCGGGGAGACCTCCCCCCCGTTGTAGGGCTCAAACGCGCCCTGTTCGAGGATGCGGCGGGCGGTCCGCACCGCCTCGACCCACTCGCGCCGATCGTTCCGGGTGGAGAGGTAGTTGAAGCGCACCGCGGGATGGACGCGTGGATCGGTCGAGGTGATCCGTACCGACCCCCTCACGTCGCTGTACATCGGACCCACATGAACCTGGTATCCGTGGCTCCCCTCCGGCGACGATCCGTCGTAGCGGATGGCGATGGGTAGGAAGTGGAACATCAGGTTCGGGTAGTCGACCTCGTCGTTGCTGCGGACGAACGCCCCGGCCTCGAAGTGGTTGGTGGCGGCCGGCCCCCGACGGAACAGCCACTGGAGCCCGATCAGGGGCATGCGCCACTTGGCCAGGTGGGGCTGCATCGAGACCGGCTGGGTACACGCGTACTGGATGTAGACCTCGAGATGGTCCTGGAGGTTCTCGCCGACCCCCGGCAGATCGGCCACCGGATCGATACCGAGCGAACCCAGATGATCGGGGTCACCGATGCCGGAGAGCTGGAGGAGCTGGGGAGTGTTGAACGCCCCACCGCAGCTGACTATCTCGCGGCCGCGGGCCACATGGGTGCGGCGACCACGCCGGTACTCGACTCCCACCGCTCGGTTACCCTCGAACACGATCCGGTTGGCCCGAGCCAGGGTCACGAGCTCGAGGTTGGGGCGATCGAGCACGGGATGGAGGTAGGCCCGGGCGGCGCTCAATCGGCGACCCCGCACCAGGTTCTTGTCGAAGACGGCGAAGCCCTCCTGTCGGAAGCCGTTCACGTCATCGGTGCGGGCATATCCGGCTTGGGGACCAGCCTCGAGCCAGGCGTCGAACAAGGGGTTTCGGGCCGGGCCTGTCTCGAGCCGGAGGGGGCCGTCATCGCCCCGCCAGGCATCGCCTCCCACCAGGCGGTTCTCCATTCGCTTGAAGTAGGGCAGGCAATCCGACCAACCCCAACCCTCCATGCCCGGTTCGTCGGCCCACCGGTCGTAGTCCATTGGGTTGCCCCGCTGGAAGATCATCCCATTGATGCTGCTGGAGCCGCCCAGGACCTTGCCGCGGGCATGGTAGATCCGTCGCCCGCCCATGTGGGGCTCGGGCTCACTCTCGTACCGCCAGTCGTAGAAGGGGCTGCCGATCGGGTAGGTGAGCGCAGCCGGCATGTGGATGAACACATCCCAACGCCAATCGCGGCGGCCAGCCTCGAGCACCAGCACCCGGTGAGAGGGATCGGCGCTGAGTCGGTTGGCCAGGGCGCAGCCCGCCGAGCCTCCGCCCACGATGATGAAGTCGTAGGGGTCGGTCATGCGGATCTCAACCCTAGGACGATCATCCCGTCCGCCCCAACCGCTGGCGTGACCGATCGGAGGTCCGCGATCAGGGGCACACCCTCTCCATGGGGTTCGGCGTGGGGCGCCTGGACCTGGACAACCAACGACCCGGCAGCAAGGCCGGCCACGATGCCGGCCCGGGAATCCTCGAAGACGACGCAGGTTTCGGGCGGGAGGCCGAGACGGGTCGCCCCGGTCAGGTAGGGCTCTGGGTTGGGCTTGCCGTTGGCCACCTGGTCCGCGGTCACCACCGTCGGGGGCACGGGCAGCCCTGCGGCCCCCAGACGGACCTCGGCCAGGCGGCGGGTCGCCGACGTGACGACCGTCCACG
Organism: Actinomycetes bacterium; assembly: GCA_024225275.1. Classification (GTDB taxonomy): domain Bacteria; phylum Actinomycetota; class Acidimicrobiia; order Acidimicrobiales; family JAAEMS01; genus JAAEMS01. Next base: position 1,248 of record JAAEMS010000253.1, on the reverse strand, counting down.
ATCCCGTCGGCAGGCAGTCGAGCAGTTGGGCCGCCCCCGGCAGGGCGGTGACCGATTCGCTGTCGCCCACTTCGAGGTTCTCGAGGACCTCCACCGCCAAGTCCAGGTCGTGATGGGGGGCGACCTCGGCGATGGTCTCGCGGGCGGGCCGGCCGTGGTGGCGGGTCAGCACGTAGGCAGGGTCGAGGCCCAGCTCGAGAGCGAAGCGATGCCAGGTGCGATCCACCGATTCGAGGGAATCGACCAATACCCCGTCGCAGTCGAACAGGATCCCACGCACCAAGAGGGATGGCACAGGTGGTCCGTGCGAGGTCATCGGGACAACCTACTCAACCGGTTGGTGACGGTAGTTCCTGCTCGAGCGTCAGGGTGGCAGCGAACAGGTCCCCGAGATCTTCGATCCGATCGAGAACCTCACCGATCTCGAAGCTGAGGAGCCCCCCTTCGGCCCCCTGCTCGACCTCGTCCCAGCTGACGGGGGACGAAACCGTGGGCCGGGCCAGGCCCCGCATCGAATAGGGGGCGATGGTCGTCTTGTGCCGGGAGTTCTGACTCCAGTCGATGAACACCTTCCGGGGCCTGAGCTTCTTGGCCATCTGGCTGGTGACCCGGGCGGGGTGGTGCTTTTCGAGCAGCTGGGCCACCGCCAGGGCGAACGACGAGGCATGGTCATGGGTGTGGGGGGCATTCAGGGGCAGGTAGAGCTGGAGTCCCTTCGAACCCGAGGTCTTGGGGTGGGAGTCGAGCCCGAGCCCATCGAGGACCTCGCGGATGTCGAGGGCCACCTCGCAACACTCGACGATGGTGGCCGGCTCGCCCGGGTCGAGATCGAACACGACCATGGTGGGTGATTCGATGTCGGCGCAGCGGGCCATGGGGCTGTGCAGCTCGAGGGCGGCCAGGTTGGCCGACCACACGAAGGCGGCCGGGTCATCGAAGCGGCAGTATTGGATCCCACCCCGCCGACCGCCGGAGCCCGGGCAGGTGCTCACCCACTCGGGCCGATGCGATGGGCAGCGCTTCTCGAAGAAGGACTCCGCCTCAACTCCCTCGGGCCAACGGCGAAGGGTGATGCCCCGGTCCCCGATGTGGTCGACGAGAAGGGGCGCGATCCGGTGGTGGTAGTCGATGATCTCGGCCTTGGTCGTCGCGGTAGCCGGGTAGAGGACCTTGGTCAGGTTCGAGAGCGGGAGGGTGTGGTCGCCGATCCGGGTGAGGACCCGTTCCTCGCTGGCCACCGCGCCTGCG
>JAAEMS010000252.1 GCA_024225275.1 Actinomycetes bacterium | reverse complement strand
GCGGGTGAGGGCCTCGTCGGCCCGGTCGCGATCGTCGGGGTGGATCAGCTTCACGATGTCGTCCAGCCGCTGGAACTCATCGGACGAGCTGAAGCCGAGCAGCCGGCGGGCCCGGACCGAGCAGTAGATCTGGTCGGTGGAGAGGTCCCAGTCGAGCAGTCCGGAGTCGGTGCGTTTGAGGGGCGGCTCGAAGCGTCGGGCCAGGACCCGGGCCCGGGGGTCGTCGACGGTCCGGAGCACGACGACGGTGGCCGGGGCGTCGTGCCAGGTGGTGGACGTCGACTCGAGCTCGAGCTCAGTGGCACTGCCGTCGGGCACGAGCAGGGTGCGGCGGGTCACCAGACCGGTGGGGCCGATGGAGAACCGTCGGCCCAAGAGCTCGCCTTCGGCCGAATGCAGGAGATTGGCCGCGGTGGGTGAGGAATGGACGATGTTCTCCTCGGCATCGAGCACCAGTACTCCCAAGCCCTGACCGAAGACGGCCCCGGGATGGTCGGTGAGGGCCTCACGCACCTGAGTTTCGGTCGATGCATCGTCGGCGAGGTAGGCGGCGAGTACGGCGAGGTCGTACTCGTAGCGGATGGCCTCGGGCAGGGAGTGGTCGGCCCGGCCGAGGGGACGGATGGTGTCGGGCTCGGTCTCGTCGAGGCGCACAACCCCGATGGGATGGCCCCGCAGGTCGACGGTGGTGAGGTCGATCTCGTCGTCGGCGACGATGACCTCAAGGGATTCGCGGTCGATCAGGACGCGTAGTGCGGTCAGGCTCGGGCACCAGGTGGCGGTGAAGTGGGGGTCGTCGCGGAGGATCTCGGACACGCGACGGGCCGTCTCGTACCGCTCGCCCGCCACGGCGACGCGCAAGGGGTTGCTGTGCTCGGCCATCTGGCTGTCGCTCACTACTCCCCCTCGGTTCACCCGCTGGGTTATCCGCACCGCGGCCCAAGTGCCGCGCTCTCTCAGAATCTAGTGCTGTGAGCTGGTTCGATCGGGTGATGGTCGCAGCTGGTCATGGCTCAGGGCAGGTCGACGGCGACTTCGTACAGGACCGGCCAGTTCTTGCCTGTCAGCCACAGTCGACCGGTCTGGGGGTCATGGGCGATGCCGTTCAGGACATCACGGCCCCCGCGTACTCCGTCCGGCTCGAGATCGGTGGCGTCGAGGACGTGGCTGACGGCTCCCGAGACCGGGTCGATCACCAGGATGCGGTTGTCCTTCCAGATGTTCGCCCACACCTGACCGCCGATGCACTCGAGCTCGTTGAGGGAACTCACTGGTTGTCCAGCCCAGGTCACCTCGACGGATCCGGTTGGTTCGAAAGTGGACGGGTCGCGGAAGGTCAGGAACGACGACCCGTTCGACATGACCAGGCGGGACCCGTCATAACACAGACCCCAGCCCTCGCCCCCGTAGACGAGAGACTCCTCGAACTCGAGGCTGGTGAGGTCCCAGACCAGGGCGTGGCCGGCCGTCCATGTCAGCTGGATCAGGCGGTCGTCCACCAGGGCCACCCCTTCGCCGAACAGTCCTTGGTCGATCCCGACGCTTTGGCGGATGGCCTCGACGGCCGGCTCGTCGAAGGTCCTCAGCGCGAGTACGTCGCCCGTCTCCGGATCGACGACTCGGAGATCTGACTCGCCCCGCTCACCCGTCGATTCCACGAACCGCCCTTGCCAGAACAGCAGGCCCTGGGTGAAGGCGTCGACGTCGTGGGGGTGGGTGGCGACGACGGTGTAGTCGAGTGGGAGGGGAGCGGTACCCACCGGGACGGTGGTCGGCGCGGAGGTCGGGGTCGGATCGGCGACGGTCGTCGCGCCGTTCGCTTCGGGCGCCGCACTGGTGGGTGAGGAGAAGATGGTGCCTCCCCGCTGGGTCAGATCGACCGGCTCGGTGGTCCCCGAGCTGCAAGCGGCGACGATCAGCCCTGCCAGTATCGGAATGACAACCAGGCGACCCATCATCGGCGAGGGAATAGGTCATTCATCGACGAGAGGGTCCTCTGGATCTCGGCGACGGCCCTGTCGAATAGCTCAGTGCCGGGGGTTTGATCCCGCACTGCATTGACCTGGTTCTGCACCACAGTGGCCGCTTCGTCGAGTCGTCGGGCGGCGTCGACGAGGCCGCTCCGTTCCGCGTGGCGCAGCACCATCTCAATGCCCTCGGTGGCCTTCTCGAGCCGCTCGGAGATCTTCCGCAGATCGGAGATGGTTTGCCTCAGGTCAGAGAGGGTTTTGGGGAGGTAGGCCACTTCGGCCGTGAGGTCGCGCCGCCAGTCGCCCAGCCGGTCGACGCGCTCGCGCCACCCCGGACCATCGATGTCGCCAACATCCTCAGTCATGGTCATCTCCTCACCCGGGTTCACCGGATGATGACACGGGAGAGAACTCAGGACCTGTCGACCGATGACTTCACGGCCCGGAACTTGCCGTTGGCCTCGAGCTCGACTCCGCCGGCCTCGATGGTGATGTCGACCGGTCCGAGCCGATCGGCCAGAAACGCGCGCACTGTGTCGGTGGCCGAATCGCCGAGCCCGCTCACGGTGGGTTCGAGCCGCACCATGAACTCGCCCGGTGCCAGTTCGATGATCTGCCAGCGGTTGATCTGATCAGCTATGGGGGGCTGGGCCCAGAAGGCCGGGGTGGCCAGACTCCAGAACTGAACCGGGCGGCCGCCATGGTCGGCGACCTGATCGGCCTCGCGGCCTTCGATCGATGCGATCCGCATGCCGGCGTGGCCTGAAGGTTGGGATACCTTTCCCAGGCGGGCGCGGTCACCGGTTGCGTACCGGATGAAGGGCAGGGCCGCGTTGTCGAGATTGGTGACCACGATCTCGCCGACGTCGCCCGGTGCGACCGGCTGCCCCTGATCGTCGAGGATTTCCATGATCACACGGGGTTCGACGACTCGATAGCCGCCGGACGGGGACTCCTCCAAACAGACGGCGGTTGCTTCGGCGATCCCGTAGAGGTCGTGCACCCGGGCACCGAAGGAGCGGGCCAGTCGGATGCGGTCGGCCGGCCAGAGGGTTTCGCTGCTGCTGAGGACCAGCCCGATGGCCGGTCCTGCCCCGCGGTCCTCGAATTCGTTGACGAGTGGTAGCAGCACCGACCGGTTTCCGTAGATGGCGGTGGGTTCGATGGTGGCGATGGCGTCGAGCTGGGTGTTGATGGGATCGCCCCAGACGACGAGGTGGCGGGCGTAGCCGGGGACACTGCGGTCACGACCGCTCGGCACACCACTGCCGGCCATGCTCTCGACCACCGGCCCCCGTCGATGGCCGAACCGGTGGTAGAGGAACCCTCGCAGGGCCTCGGTGCGGATCCCGTAGTTATGGTCCATGCAGAACCGGAAGGGCTCGCCGCTCGTGCCTGAGGTCCCCCACCACAGGGGGTTGGACCCCATACGGGTGGGATCGGTGGCGG
>JAAEMS010000251.1 GCA_024225275.1 Actinomycetes bacterium | reverse complement strand
CCATGACTCGATTTCACCCCCCTGACGCGCCGATGATCATTGGTGCGGGTCAGCGGAGTACCCGCAGTGAGGTGTGCGGACATGGTGTTGTTGGAAACCCCGGCCACCCAGACGACGGCTACGGACGGCCAGACCAGGGTTGGGCCCGAGAGGGTTCCCGTCGACTCGGTTCACGGTCTGCGCGGCGTCCTGCTCGTGGTCGCTGTCGCCCTGTTCATGGTGGCCGGCGTGACCGGAGGCCTGGTTCCCTCGGTCGCCATCGGCCTCCTGTACCTGGTTGGTGTCGCCCTCCTGTCGACCTCGCCAGGTGGTCTGTCCGCCCGCCCCGCGCTGGTTCTCGGTTTCGTCCATGTGGCCGCCGCGGCCGCGCTCACCCTTCTGTAGGAGTCACCCCAATCTCTCCCCGATCAGGGGGAAGGCTGAAGGGGGCCTGGCGGTGTGAGAGGGTGAGGGGTGACCGTCCCGGCCTCTACCCATCGCGGGAGCGCACCTATGGAGATCGCCGATTCTGTCCTTGACCTGGTCGGGAACACGCCCCTCGTGCGGATGCCACAAGTCGCCGGTCACCTGGCTTGCCCGGTCGTGGTCAAGCTCGAGCTCATGAACCCGGGGGGCAGCTCGAAGGACCGCCCGGCCGTGGCCATGATCGACGCGGCGGAACGCGAAGGGCTGTTGAAGCCGGGGGGCACGATCGTCGAACCCACCAGTGGTAACACCGGGGTGGGCCTGGCCATCGTGGCCGCCCAGCGGGGCTACCGGTGTGTGTTCGTCATGACCGACAAGGTGGCCGAGGAGAAGGTCCAGCTCCTCCGGGCCTATGGGGCCGAAGTGGTCGTGTGCCCGGTGGCGGTCCCACCCGAGGATCCCGAGTCGTACTACTCGACGGCCGAGCGGCTGGTGAACGAGATCCCCGGAGCCTTCCGGCCCAACCAGTACCACAACCCCGTGAACCCTCAGTCCCACTTCGACCACACCGGCCCCGAGATCTGGCGGCAGACCGATGGGAAGGTCACCCATTTCGTGGCCGGCGCCGGCACCGGCGGCACCCTCACCGGCGTAGGGCAGTATCTGAAGGCGGTGAACCCCGATGTCCAGATCGTGGCGGCTGACCCTGAAGGATCGGTCTACTCGGGCGGCTCGGGGCGGCCCTATCTGGTCGAGGGGGTGGGCGAGGATTTCTGGCCCGACACCTACGACCCCGAGATCATCGACCAGGTCATCGCGGTGTCCGATCTCGACAGCTTCTCCATGGCCCGTCGGGTCGCCCAGGACGAGGGAATCCTGCTGGGAGGCTCGTGCGGGACAGCCATCGCCGCCGCTCTCCGCCTGGCCGAGGGCCTCACCGCTGACGACCTGGTCGTGGTGCTGGCCCCCGATAGTGGCCGCGGCTACCTGTCGAAGGTCTTCAACGACGACTGGATGGAAGGCTTCGGGTTCATCCCCGCCACCGGGGGCGTGAGCGTGGCCGACGTGGTGGGCACCAAGGCCGAGCACGAGGCCCCCGAGCTCATCTACGTCAATCCCGATGCCACCGCCCGCGACGCGGTTCTCCTCATGCGCAAGAACGGGGTGAGCCAGATGCCGGTGGCCAAGAACGATATGCCGTTGGCCGCCGCTGAGGTGATGGGTTCGGTCAACGAGCTACGGCTCATGGAGGCCGCCTTCGCCGACCACTCCGTCCTGGACCGGCCGGTCGAGGAGGTCATGGGCCCGTCCTTGCCCACCATCGGGATCGGCCAGTCGATCGAATCTGTGGTCGAGCTGCTCGACACCACGGGCGCCCTCCTCGTGCTCGACGGGGGTCGTCCCCGTACCGTGATCTCCCGCACTGACGTCCTCAACCACCTCTCACCCGACACGGGGATCTAGAACATGGCAGTAGACCAGCCCACCGACGGCTTCGAGACCCGAGCCCTCCACGCCGGCCAGGACCCCGAGCAGGTCACCGGGGCCGTCGTGCCCCCGGTGTTCCAGACCTCGACCTTTGCCCAGCCGGCGGTGGGCGAGCACACCGGGTACGAATACGCCCGCACCGGCAACCCCACCCGCACCGCCCTCGAGGTGGCACTGGCCGCTCTGGAAGGGGCCGAGCATGGCGTTGCCTTCGCCAGCGGTATGGCGGCGTCCGACACGGTGTTGCGGCGGCTGGAGCCGGGCGACCACATCGTGCTGGGCGACGATGCCTACGGCGGCACGTTCCGCCTGATCAACAACATCTACACCGGGCATGGGGTGAAGTGGTCGCCGGCCGATCTCACCGATCCTGCCGTCCTCGACGCCCACTGGAATCCGGCCACCCAGGTGGTGTGGCTCGAGACGCCCACCAACCCCCTGCTCACCGTGATCGACATCGCCGCCATCGCCGAGGTCGCCCACAAACATGGGGCCAAGTGTGTGGTTGACAACACCTTCGCCTCGCCCTATCTCCAGCAGCCTCTGGTCCTGGGCGCCGACCTCGTCGTGCACTCGACCACGAAGTACATCGGCGGGCATTCCGACGTGGTGGGTGGTTTTGTGGCCACCAACGACGACGAGTGGGCGGCCGACCTGCGCTACCTCCAGAACGCCATCGGTGCCGTCCCCGGTCCTCAGGACTGCTTCCTGACCCTGCGGGGGCTCAAGACGCTGGCCGTCCGTATGGATCGCCACAGCGACAACGCCCGCGCCATCGTCGACCTGCTGGGCGACCACCCTGCGGTGTCTCATGTGCTCTACCCGGGCCTCGACGGCCATCCGGGGTCGGGGGTGGCCAAGGCCCAAATGAGCGATTTCGGTGGCATGGTGTCGTTCCGGGTTGCCGCCGGAGCCGAAGCGGCCAAGAAGGTGGCCGCCTCGACCCGACTGTTCACCCTGGCTGAGAGTCTCGGCGGCGTCGAGTCGCTCATCGAGCACCCCGGGGCCATGACCCACGCCTCGGCCGCCGGGTCACCCCTCGAGGTCCCCGACGATCTCGTGCGCCTGTCGGTGGGTATCGAGACCGCTGCCGATCTGGTGGCCGATCTCGCGCACTCGCTCGACCAGATCAGCTGAGATCGGGTCTGGTCAGAGGTCGCGGATGATGACGCCCGAGCGGACCTTGGGCTCGAAGTAGGTCGACTTGGGGGGCATGGTCAGCCCGGCATCGCTGACCCGGAGAAGGTCGTCGATCGACACCGGCCGCATGCGGGCCAGGATGGCACCCTCGCGGTCGGCCTCGCCCGTGAGCTGCTCCATGGGGGTGCCCCCGGGGCGGTAGGCCAAGGCGTCGTCGGGATGGTCGAGCAGGGGGTTGATGACATGGTGCTGGAGCCGCACCGCGTCGAGTCGTTCGATCGCCCCTTCGGGCGTACCGTCATCGTCGGGCAGGGGGACATCGACGAGGTACCAGCCCCCGCTGGCCCAGACTGCCAGCTCGGACCGTTCGCGATCCTCCATCTCTGCCTCAGACACTGGGCCGTGGAGGGAGCCCGTCACGGCCAGGGAGGCGAGGATCGAGCCCACGCCCCGGGCCGGACTGATCAGACGGTGGTGGGCCCGATTGAGCAGCTCGTCGGTGGGAAAGACCACCGCCAGCATCCAGTCCGCCGTCCCCGGCCCCACCCGTTGGCGAAAGGCCGACGCCGCCGCCGAGCGATGGTGACCGTCGATCAGGTACAGGGGATGCCGGGCGAAGGCGGTCGTCATGGCCTCGACCAGGTCGGATTCGATCCGCCAAACCCGGATGTGGAGGCCGTCGAGGGCGGCAATGTCGAGGTCGGGGTCGTGGGCGTCGATGACTCGAGTGGTGAGGGCTCTGACCTGGTCGTCGGGCCGGTGGGCGAGAGCGACCGGACTCGACTGGGTGCCGACGATCTCGAAGTGGTTGGTGAGGATGGTGGCCCGGTCGGGGTGAAACTGTTCGTGAGCCCGAATGACCCCGGAGTCGACGTCGGTGACGGCAACCCCGGTGACGAGTCCGGTCTGGACATGGGCGCCGGTGTCGAGCTGCATGACAAGCATCGATGGGGCGCCCGGAGCGCTGAACGCGCCCTCATCGCGGAGCCGGTCGAGGGCCTGGCGGCCGGCCCGGAGAAGATCGTCGACCGTCCAGTGATCGGCGGGCCCGATATCACCCGGCGAACGGGTCACCCCGAGGTAGCTGTCGGGGTAGTCGAGGAGGTGCTGGCGGCGCTGGGACGGGGTGAGCGAGTCGTGGGCCGGCGAGACGACCCGTTCGGCCCAATCGGAGTCGACGATCGAGAGGGGGAGGGGCGCGACGGAGGCCATCAGCCGGGTGGAGCGATGGTCGCGAGTCGACGGATGAGGGGCACGGCAGGGCAGCGTAGTCAGGTGTGCCGTCCGGGAGCAGGTCCAGGTCGGGATGCCCGGGTATGTTTTCCCCATGCAGCAGACCCCCCAGGCCCCCCGAATTGCCGTCGAACCACGGTCGGGTCGGTCCGAGTCGCTGATCGAAGCCGTCCAGGAGGCCGGCGCCGTGATCGCTCCGATCGCCGAGGCCGAGGCCTTGATCTGGGCCGACGCCGACCGTCCGTGCGAGCTGCCCGCCAGTCTGGCCCAGGGGCCCAACGTGCGCTGGGTGGGCCTGCCCTACGCCGGCATCGAGCCCTACCTCACCTTCCTCGACGACGATCACGTCTGGACCGCGGCCAAGCGGGTGTACGCCACCCCGGTGGCCGAACACGTGCTGACCCTGACCCTGGCCGGCCTGCGGGGTCTGGCCACCTACACCCGAGCCAAGACCTGGGCACCCCCAGAGGGGCGGAACCTCTACGACTCGAAGGTGACGGTGCTGGGGGGAGGAGGCATCACCACCGAGCTCATGCGCTACCTCGAACCGTTCGGTTGCCCGGTCACCGTCGTGCGTCGTTCGGCCCAACCGTTCCCTGGGGCGGCCCGCACCATCACCCTGGCCGAGCTGCCCGAGGTGCTGCCCACCACCGACGTCCTGGTCATCGCTCTGGCCCTGACCCCCGAGACCGAAGGAATTGTCGACGCCGAGCTGATGGCCGCCCTGCCCGACCATGCCTGGATCATCAATGTGGGTCGGGGGGGCCATGTGGTGTTCGACGACCTGGTCGAGGCTCTGGCCGGCGAGGTCATCGGTGGGTGCGCTCTCGACGTCACCACCCCCGAGCCCCTGCCCGACGGCCATCCTCTCTGGGACGAGCCGCGGTGCATCATCACGCCCCACATCGCCAACACCCCGGAGATGGGCATACCTCTCCTTGCCGACCATGTGCGGGAGAACGTGCGACGCTTCGGAGCCGGCGAAGAGCTGGACGGGATCATCGACGCCAAGGCCGGCTACTAGGGATGGGTGGGCTCATGCGGGGAGGGCAATAGGAATGGCTGGGGTCCTGGTGACCGGGGGGAGCCGGGGGATCGGCGCGGCCACCGCACGGCTGCTGGCCAGCCAGGGCCACGATGTGGCGGTGAGCTACAGGAGCCGCTCGGTGGTAGCCGACGAGGTGGTGGCCCAGTGCCGTGAGTTCGGGGTGGCGGCCCTGTCGGTCGAGGCCGACATCGGCTCTGAGGCCGACGTCATCCGGATGTTCGAGACGGTCGACGAGGACCTGGGCGGGTTGAGCCACCTGGTCAACAACGCGGCCACCATCAGCCCCCAGGGGCGGCTCGAGAACTACTCGCTCGAACGGATCCAAGGGGTGGTCGGGGTCAATGTGGTGGGGGCCATGCTGTGCGCCCGCGAGGCGGTCCGTCGGCTGTCGACCGCCAGCGGCGGCGCCGGTGGGTCGATCGTGAACGTGTCGTCGGTGGCGGCCAGCCTGGGGTCACCCAACGAGTACATCGACTACGCGGCCACCAAGGGGGCCATCGACAGCATGACCGTTGGGCTGGCCAAGGAGGTTGGCCGCGACGGCATTCGGGTCAACGCGGTGCGCCCTGGCCTGATCGAGACCGAGATCCATGCTGCGGCCGGTGAGCCCGGTCGGGTCGCCCGCCTGGCCGACAGGGTGCCCATGGGTCGGGGCGGCACTGCCGAGGAAGTGGCCGAGACCATCGTTTGGCTCCTGTCCGACGCTGCCTCCTATGTCACCGGCGCCCTCCTAGACGTCAGTGGCGGACGCTAGAGCCGTTCCTCGGGCCGGGGGCCCTCGTTGCTTTCTGGAGGATTCGCGCGAAGAGGCGGGATCAGATCAGAACACCGGGAAGACCGGCTGGCTCGAGCGCTCCACCCTGGTCAGGGCGTGGAGGATGGGCCAGTCGCCGCGGTGGCGGCGGGCGATGCCCATCACGATGTCGATGACGATGGCTGGTCCTTCGGGATCGGTGGCGGGGCGCTGCTCGCCGACGCTGACGGCCAGGTCGTCGAGGTGGAGCAGGACCTCGATCATGCGGGTCCGGCAGAAGTCGTCGAGGGTCAGCATGCGTCCGCCCAGGGCAGCCACCAAACGGTCGGTGGGCTCAGCAGCGAATCGCTCACGCATCTGGGCTGCCACCTCCCTGCACTTGTCGACGGTGGCCGGGTGACCGATCTCGGCCTCGGTGGCCGACACGTCCTTGATCTGGTTGTGGATGGGAGAGTCGACGGCAGCGTGGAAGTAGGTGATGGGTGTGAGCAGCTCGCCGTCCGGCCGGGCCTCCGGGTCGGTGCGGTCGAGGTAGGCCAGGGTGGCGCCCGCGGCGCGAACCAGGTGGGCCGAGAGTGCCCCCACCGTCATGCCTTCGAGGGCTGATGGCTCGTCCCACCGCTGGGCCACGACCGGTCGGGCCATGACCTCGGCCGCCCCATCGATGGCCTCGACCACCAGATTCCGGACTCGCTGTGATGTCTCGGTGTCACCCATCCCCGTGAAGCTACTGGTGGTCCGTCGCGGAGACATCCCGACGGTGGCAGCAGCGTTCAGCGCTGGCGAGATCGGGGCCGCCCAGGTCGACCGGTTGGCCCTGGCGTGGGCCAACCGGAGGGCTCGCGCCCTGCTGGTCGAGGTCGAAGGCTCCTTCACGGAGCTGGCCCGCAGCCTGCCCTACAGCCGGTTCGACGCCCATATGACCGAATTCGTCACCCGGGCCGATATCGACGGCACCTGTGACCGCAATACCCGCAACCACGAGAACCGTGACGCCAAACTGATCCAGGACTACGACAAGTCCTGGACATTGTCGGGTGGCTGCGCTTCGCTCCAGGGCGGCGAACTACACGACACCTTCGCGGCGTTCATCGATGCCGAGTTCGCCACCGACTGGGAAAAGGCCCGTATCGATCACGGTGAAGGCACCACCAAGGACCATCTGGCCCGCACCCACCGGCAACCCCGTTTCGATGCCCTGTTCGAGATCTTCCAACGGGCCGCTTCCACCCTGCCAGGCACCGAAGGGTCCCGCGTCATCACCAATGTGATGATTGACCGGGCCACCCTCGAATGGGTTCTCGCCAAACTCAACGGCGAGAACCCGCGACGTCCAGATCCCACCGACGAGAACTACCGGTGCTCCGCCCTTGACGGTCACCCCATCGACCCCCTCGAAGCCGCTGCCTCCGCACTGATCGGCCATGTCCGGCGGGTCGTGTGCGGGGCTGACTCGGTGGTCATCGACCTGGGTCGCACCCAACGGTTGTTCACCGGCTCGGCCCGCCTCGCCGCCCAGTTGTGTGCCACCGAGTGTTTCTGGCCCGGCTGCCACATCCCGGTATCCCAGTGTCAGATCGATCATCTCGAACCCCACACCAACGGGGGCAGAACCAGCCCCGGCAACGGGGCACCGGCCTGTGGGAACCATGACCGTCACAAGCACACCCACGGCTACCGTGCCTGGCGCGACGCCGGCGGCGAATGGCACGTCATCCGCCCCGACGGCACCCGCTTCGAATAGCTCGCCGCGCCCGCTAGTCGGCCCGCTCGCCCTGGGCGACACGTTCCTCGAAGTCGTGTCCCCCGCAAAGACGGTACGACCGCGGGCCGGTACCTCGAACGACGGGGCGGTGACGGCGGCTACATGGTCATCCTTCAGCTCGATGCCGACGAGCGGGCTCGTCGAGGCCACCGATGGCCGGGGTGAGGGGCTGGTGGCCATCACCGTCGAAGCCCTCGACAACTCCTTGTCGGGCCGGACCACTGACCTGGCCGGTATCCGCATCGAGTGGTCTTGAGACCGAGCGGTAGTACGGTTTCGGGCATGTTCAAGCCTGTGGTTCCTGACAGCCAACAAGCGTTCTATGACCGCTTCCACTTCGCCCCCGGTGTCAAGGTGGGTGACCTCCTCTTGTGCTCCGGTCAGATCGGAATGGGACCTGACGGCAAGTGTCCCGATGACCCCACCGAGCAGTTCCGCCGCGCCTTCGAGGGGGTGGCCGCCATCCTCGCCGAAGCGGGAGGTGATTGGTCGAACGTGGTCGAGATGACCTCCTACCACGTCGATATGAGCAAACACCTCGGGGCCTTCTCGGCCGTGAAGGACGAGTTCCTCAGCGAACCGTGGCCGGCCTGGACGGCCATTGGCTGCACCGAGCTCGCCATGCCGGGCGGGCTCGCCGAAATCCGGGTCCAGGCCAAGCTCTGAGGGGAGAGGGCCAGCCCGAGTGGGAGATCACCGTCGCTGAGATGGCGGCCCCAGCATTCCAGTACTGACTAGGTCGAATGGCCTGGGCCAAGAGACTCATGTTCGGCCCGGGGCGACCGAATCTGAACCTGTGTGGTTTCCGACATCGGTCCGCACCGGTCCTCTCCCCGGTGCGGGCCGATGGTCGTTTTCGGTTGGTTCTCAGCTGTAGTCGTAGAAGCCGCGACCGGTCTTGCGACCCAGCAGGCCGGCGTCGACCATGCGGGACAGCAGGGGCGGGGGAGCGTAGAGCTGCTCCTTGAACTCCTCGTAGAGAGATTCGGCCACCGCGATTGTGGTGTCCAGACCGATCAGGTCGGCCAAGGCCAGTGGGCCCATCGGGTGGGCGCAACCGGTGCGCATACCTTCGTCGATGTCCTCCTTGGAGGCGAACCCCGACTCGACCATACGAATGGAGGACAGGACGTAGGGGATCAGCAGGGCGTTCACGATGAAGCCGGCCCGGTCCTGGGAGGCGATGACCCGCTTGCCCAGTTGGTCGCCGCTGAAGGCCGCGGCCGCGGCCGCTGTCTCCTCCGAAGTGAGCAGGCTGGTGACCAGCTCGACCAGATGCAGCACCGGCACCGGGTTGAAGAAGTGGATGCCGATGACCTGGGCCGGGCGCTTGGTGGCCATGGCCAGCTTCATGATGGGGATCGAGGACGTGTTGGAGGCGAGGATGGCGTCAGGGTTCTCGACATGTCGGTCGAGATCCCGGAAGACGGCGGTCTTGGCCTCCTCGTCCTCGTTGATGGCCTCGATGACCATGTCGCGGTCCGTCATGGCCGCCAGGTCGGTGCTGAAGCCGAGCTTGCTGAGGGTGAGCTCACAGTCAGCCTCGCTCATCTTCTCGGCCTTGACGGCCCGGTTGAGGGAGTTCTCGATGCGGCCTCGGCCGGCCTCCATGGCCGCCTCGTTCTGCTCGTGGACGATGGTGTCGATGCCCACCCGGGCACATACCTCGGCGATACCCGACCCCATGAGGCCTGCGCCCACCACGCCGATCTTCTTTACTGTCATGGATCCTCCGATGTCGTAGGAGGGAACAGTATTGCGCCACGGGAACCGGGGGGGAACCGGGGGGTCAGACCCCTTTTTTGGAATAGGAGCCAAACCTCGGCTGTGAGTGTCATAGCCAGCCGCTAGGAAGGGGGGATGGCCGACATCCTCTGCGGTAACTGTGGGCAGCGGCACGGGTCGGTGGGTGAGGTCCGCGCCTGCCACTCGGGCGGTGTGACCCCAAGTGCGGCTGCGCCCCCCGATGCCGAGCCCGAGTGGGCGCCACCCCTCGACGAGCTGCTACCGGCACCCACCCCTGGCGACCCGATTCTCCGTCCGGCGGCCAAGTGGGCGGGGCCCCAGGCACTGGGCCGCGATCTGGTGATCAGCCCGGGCGTCGACATCCCCGAATCCTGGGCCGACGTCCCCGTCTTCGGGTTCGACGGTCTGTCCGACAGCGCGAGCGATGAGCTGGGCGAGCTCCGGGCCCGCCAGGCGGAGCGGCTGCGGTCGGTGATCGAGTGGTCAGTGCCCGACGGCCCGCCCGACAGCCTGTCGGGCCCTGTGTGGAGCCATGATCCCGAGCTCGTGCTGGCCCGCGAGACCCTCGACTACGTGGTCTTCGCCAACGCCGTCGATGCCCGATCACCCGGTGGGGCCCGCTTCCTGCCGGTCGAGGCTGCCCTGACCGCCGGCGCCACCCTCGGCGGTGAGGCCGATGTCGTGCTGGCCAGCGGTACCGACGCCTGGTGTGACGGAGGGGCACTGTTGCCGCGGCTGGCCGACCATCCCGAGCTCGGCGGGGTAGCCCTTGTCCCGGCCGCCAGTATCGCGGTCCGTGATCTCCAGCCCCTACGGGCCGCCGCCCCCACCGCCGAGCTGGCCCCCGATCAGCTCGAAGCGGTGGTCCACGGCGGGGGAGCAGCCCGCATCATCGCCCCGGCCGGCTCGGGCAAGACCCGGGTGCTCACCGAGAGGGCCCGCCACCTCATCGCCGACACCGGAGTCTCGCCCCGGGCGGTCTGTCTGGTGGCGTTCAACCGGCGGGCCCAGGCCGAGATGGCCGAGCGCACCCCCGACCTGCCGGGCCTCCAGGTCCGCACCCTGAACAGCCTCGCCCTCGCCATTCTGCGGGGGGCGGGCCCCTTCCGCCGCAGCCGCCTGGTGGGCCGCAGCGTCGAGGTGATCGACGAGCGCGAGGTTCGTCGCATCCTGGCCGGCCTGGTCGACATGCCCCGCCGCCTCAACACCGACCCGGCGGCGTCATGGATCGATGCCCTGTCCATGGCCCGCCTCGGGCTGCGAGACCCCAAAGAGGTCGAGGCGGCGTTCGGCGGTGACATCGATGGGTTCCCCGATGTACTGACCCGGTACCGATCGGCCCTGCGTGAGCGGGGGGTTGTCGACTTCGACGACCAGATCGCCTGGGCCATCGAGATCCTCTTGGCCGACCCCGATGCCCGGGCCGGCGCCCAACGGGCCTGTCGGATCCTGCTGGTCGACGAGTTCCAGGACCTCACTCCCGCCCACCTCCTGCTCATCAGGCTGGTGGCCGGCCCGGCTCAAGAGGTCTTCGGGGTGGGCGACGACGACCAGACCATCTACGGCTACACCGGCGCCACCCCCGACTGGCTCATCCGCTACGACGACCTGTTCCCAGGGGCCGGCATGCACGCCCTCCAGGTCAACTACCGGTGTCCGCCCGAGGTGGTCGACGGCGCCATCCACCTCCTGTCGTACAACCGGAAGAGGGTGGCCAAGGAGATCCAGGCCGGCCCCAGCCGCCGGGCCGACGGCGATGGACTGCTGGTCAGGGTGGTGGCCGACCCCACCACGGCCACCGTCGGATCGGTCCTCGATGCTCTCGAAGCCGGGTTCGAGCCGCCCCAGATCGCGGTGCTCACCCGGGTCAATGCCACCCTCGCCGCCGTCCAGGTCTCTCTACAGGAGAAGGGCCTGCCGGTGGTGACCTCGGTCGACGACGGGTTCCTGGCCCGCAGCGGGGCTCGCGCCGCCCTGGCCTGGTTCCGGCTCGCCACTGGAGGCGCCCAACGGCTCAACGGTCCCGATCTGGCCGAGGCGGCCCGGCGGCCGTCGCGGGGGATGTCGGCCCGGCTGGTCGAGTGGGTGTCAGAGCAGCGCACCCTGCGCGACCTGAGGGCCCTGGCCGGTCGCCTCAAGAACGACCGCGACGCCATGAAGGTCGAGGGGTTGGCCGATGACCTCGAGGACCTGCTCGATGTCGACGGCGACGCGGTCGCCGTCCTCGAGGCCATCAGGACCGATATCGGCCTCGACTCCACCATGGACACCCTCGACTCGTCGCGCCGTTCGGTTGACCGGTCAGCCCACGGCGATGACCTCGCCGCTCTCACCGCCATGGCTTGTCTTCATCCCGACCCCGCCGGTTTCGAGCCCTGGTTGCGCGAGGCCCTGCGCCGTCCTGGAGTCGAGACCGGCCAGGGCATCGAGCTGGCCACCATCCATCGCGTCAAGGGCCGCGAGTGGCCCATCGTGGTCGTTCACGAGGCATCGGCGGGGCTGCTACCCCACCGTCTGGCCGAGGACCTCGAAGAGGAGAGGCGGGTCTTCCATGTGGGCATCACCCGGTCGCAGCACCGGACAGTCGTGGTAGCCGACCACGACCATCCCAGCCCCTTCCTGGCCGAGCTCGACGGCTCGGCCCCCCATCCCACCGAACGGCCCCCACCCAAGCCCTCGAAGCCGAAACGCGATGGCAAGACCGCGGTCCAGCCCATCGTGCACCGCGACGAGGACGACCCGGTTCGGATCGCCCTCAAGGCATGGCGGTCCGAGCGCGCCCGCACCGAGGCCAAGCCGGCCTATGTGTTCTTCAACGACCGCACCCTCGACGAACTGGTCGACCAGCGGCCCACAACTCTCAAGGAGCTGGGCCGCATCCACGGCATCGGCCCCCGCAAGCTCGAGGACTGGGGCGACGAGCTCCTCTCGGTCATCGACCTGGCCCAGTAGTCCGGGTCAGGTCAGATGATGGCGCGATTCGGGTTGTGGGAGCCACGCTCTCACCATGGAAACCGGATCGATAGTGGTGAACGGTCCGAGCCCGGAGTTCGCCATCTGGTCGTCACTCGCGAACGGTGGCCCAGTCTCGGTGGGGGCGGACGGCCGAGTTGGCAGCCGCCGAGCGTGACCGCTCGCGCCAGCACCCGTCCCCCGAGGTGCGGCGCGAGCGGTCAGGGGCTCGGCTCGGTGCGGATGATGAGGCCGCCGATAATTGAGACGGCGGCGACCACCGCACCGAAGAGATAGACACCGGCGAAGTCGCTGGCGCCGCGGGCATCACCCAGGATCACGAACATGGTCTGGATGCCGGTGAGCATGCCGATGTTCATCATGGTGGAGCCCATGCCGTTGGCGATGCCCATGTCGGAGGGGTCGACGGCGGCAGCCATGGTGGTGCTCACGCTCGGGTTCGAGAGCCCGAGACCGAGGCCCGAGAGGGACAGGCCCAGAATCATCAGCGGTAGCGAGGTCCACTGAGCAGCCGCGGCGAACGCAAGCATCGAGAGGACGACCGAGACCGAGCCGGACACGATCATGACCCGGCCCCCCAGGGAGTTGGCCAGCCGCCCGCCGATGGGTGAGGCCAGGCTGAACACCCCGGGCCGGAACAGCAGGATGAGGGCGATGGCGGTGACCCCATAGCCGAACCGGGTGTCGAGTAGGAGGGGGGAGATCAGGAACCCGCCCATGTAGGCGAACTGCATGAGGGGCTGGGCCACCAGAGGGCCGGTGAAGTTGGGGCGGCGGAAGTAGCGCAGCTTCAGCATGGGGCTGGCCACGACCTTCTCGGCCTCGATGAAGGCCGCCACCCCACCGGCGGCCACCGCGAACAGGCCCACGGCCAGGGGATCGGACATGCCGGCCGACTTGCCATGCTCGAGGGCCAGGAGGAAGGACAGGGTGGCGGTGCCCAGGAACACTGCACCCCACCAGTCGATGGGAATGTGCTCACCGGGCCCCGACGGCCTGATCGTGCGCCAGGCGGCGATGAATCCACTCAGAGCGATGGGGGCCAGGATGGCGAACACGGTGCGCCAGCCCCAAGCGTCGATCATGGGCCCACCGATGACCAGACCGATGACCGGGGCCCCGGTCATGGCCATCTGGTACCAACCCATGGCTTCGGCCCGGCGCGACACCGGATAGGCCTGGAAGATGAGGGCCATACCGGTGGGCATGGTGGCGGCAATGCCCAGGCCCACGAACATGCGGGCACCGATGAGGGCGCCGGTGTTGGGGGCGAGGCCACAGGCCGCGGTGGCGATGGTCAGGACGCCGGCCCCGATCAGGAAGATCTGGCGGTG
>JAAEMS010000250.1 GCA_024225275.1 Actinomycetes bacterium | reverse complement strand
GCTCTCCAGTAGCCCCATTACGAAAATCGGCTTCGCGCCGGCCGGGAGGATACTTGGTTTTATAGATGTTGTTTGCGCTGGACCGCTCTATTTGCGATAGTGCCGAGGGGCTGCCTGCTCACAGGTGGTCGTGGTTCGCGGGTCCCGGCCGGCAAACGAGGTGGGCTCAGCAGTGCAGTAGCGGTTCGCCACGACACGATCACCCAACCGGGCCGGATCTGTCGATACGGCAATGCCTGTCGGCGAGGGTCCTGGCCCCGGCCGCGGCGGCTCCCCGCGGGCCCAGACATCGACGATGCCGTTGGACCCACCGGTAGACGGTGACGTGGTCGACGTGGATGCCGCGTTCGGCGACGAGTTCTTCCACATCTCGGCATGCGAGTCCGTAGCGGAGGTACCAGCGCACGGCCAGCAAGATCACCTCGGGCGGGAACCGGTAGCCGGCAAATGACTCGGACTCGGCAACGGCACGACGATTCACCCGATCACCCTCGCTTCTGGGCACCCGATCCGTCAACGCAACGGTGTCACCCCGACACCAGACCGGTAGTCCGCGCCCGCCGATCAATCAACGCAACAGTGCCGCGCGTCTTCAACCGGGCTGTCGTCAGGGCCGTACGGTCGGGTCAGCCTGCGCAGGTCTCCGATTCGCTGGTTGGACAGATTGAGAAGACTCTCCACTTGCCGGACGCTACGCCGGTCGTCCCTCGACAGCGTGGACCACGACAGCTCTATGAGAACCCACGCTCAGAGACCAAGCTTCTCCTCGAAACGATTGGTCCGGTCCCGCCGATGGAGCAGTTGAAGCGGGCTGCGCTGGAAGTTCTCGACATGACGAAGCTGACGCGAAGAGCGGGCGAGTGTTTCGAGGAATGCCTGGATTACATGTGGGCGCCATCTCCTGGGTCAGGCCCACCAGGGTCATGACCGGTTGTGTGGCCAATGCGGATTCCGACTTATGTCACAGCGTCCCGGTACGAGGCGTAGAGTTCTTCGATCAGGACGAAGCTTCTAGTTCAAGTTCGTGGACTCTCCGAGATGCCCTCGTCACCGCGGCTGGCCGCGATCGAAAGGCCGGCCTTTTCGCATATTGGGAGCATGCGGAGCTGAAGGCCATTCCCGAGGCGACCGCCGGTGAGACGCAAGCATGGGCCTGCGTCTCGAGTAGGATCGGAAGGGCCTCGACGATGTTGCTCTCGCTAGAGCGATTCATTGGGTCAGGAGTTCGATTCTGGGGCAGGTTGACCTACATATCTTGTGGTGAACCGGCCAATATCGTTTCGTCCGCCGATGCCAGGGATTGGGGCGGCGATTCCGATGAGCTCCGCATCTGTTCGATGGATGTGGAGCTTCCCGGCAACCGAATGGGGAGCGAAGGGTGACGGCCAGGCGGGCAGTTCTCCACGTTGGAATCGAGAAGACCGGCTCAACTTCGATCCAGGCAGCTATCGCTCAGAACGCCCCACTATTGATGGGCGAAGGATTCGTGACTCCCGCCCTCGAGGCAGAGGACGCCCGGGGGGCGCGGATTCTGGCGAAGGCGCGTATGAACTGGAAAGCCCTCGACGATCCGGGTTGGCTCCGCCTCCGAGAGGCCATCGAGCAGGTCGAGCCGGGTCAGACGATGATCATCTCGAACGAGTCGCTGTATCGAGTCGCCCGGGGCCTGGCCTTCGAGCGTCTCGGGACATTGCTTGACGGATTCGAGGTGAAGGTCGTGCTGTATTTGCGCGAGGTTGGAGCAGGTCTTCGGTGACGGGACGATCGACGCCCGGATCTTCGACCGTGGCTCACTGGTCGGCAACGATGTAGTCGTGGACTTCTTCGCCGCGATCGGGGTGGACGGCATCGAATCGATGATGAAGCCGCCCCAATCGAACAGCAGCCTCACCGCTGAAGTGGCCGAAGCCCTTCGGGCCCTGAACGCCGCGCCCCTCCAAGAGCAGCGCTACTCGGACCTCCTCGACGCCGGTCTCCGGCTCTCCCACAACGGAGTAGGTTCGAAGTACTTCCTGACCGAGGTTCAGGTCGGGTTGCTGCGGGCCCGTTTCGCCGAATCGAATCGCCAGTTCGTATCGAGGTATCTCGCCAATGCTGACGAGATACCCGAAACGGTGGCGTGGTGTGATCCGGGCTCCTCCCCCGACCTTGGTGAGGTGAGAGAGGCCATCGTTCAACTGGCATCCGCGGCGCCTCGTCTCAACGGGCGCTGGGGCGGCGGCCCCAACGTCGGCCGCCGGATCTTCGGTTGGGGATGGAATCTCGAGGAGTCTGACAAAGGAGTCCGAGCCAGCTTCTGTGAAGACGAGGCGATCGCCCGTTTCCGTCTGCCCTTTGCCCGCCGCTTTCGGCGTCGGGACGAGGTCCGCGTGACTCCCATACCGGTCTCGGTCGTCGAGATCACGTTCCGATCGCTTAACGGCGGTCGGGCGTTGTCGACCCAGTTCAAGGCGCTCGAGATCTCTCACCACTGACCCCAGCGAGTTCCTCGGGGGCACCTCGACCCGGGCTGACAACGCTGGCGACATGGCGAATCAGCCCGAATGATCCGGGCGATTGCCCAGGACCGCCACTACGTAGAGTGACTGATCGCAACACTTTCGATCCCTCAAACGAAGTCAAGTCGCTCAATGCAACAATGCCGCCTGACATGAACGGACGGAGCTGGTCGCGGAGCGGGATCCGTTCCGCCGCGGGTGGGGCCGCTGGTTGTCGAAACGACGGGAGGTCCACCAGGCGGGCAAGAGGTAGGGTGCGGGCTGACCGAGTTCGTTTGGTGGGAAGGCAAGGAATCATGTGGCGTCGTGTCATGGTGTTCGCAGGGCTGGTGTCGATCGTCGGGTTGGTGCTCATGCAGAGCCCGGCATCGGCCAATCACGGGGACATCTCCGTTCCGCTCGACACGGTCGTTCAGGCCGACGCCGGCGAGGTTGTGCAGCTCGTTTCGGTACCGGTCGACCACGAGCTGGTGGGCGCCACCTGTAGCTGGGACTTCCACGCAACCAACCAGGAATCGGTCCACCTTGGCAATGACCTCATCCTGTCCACGGGTGGTACCGACACGGTCGTCGCCGGTGTCGAGGATGCCCCCGACCAGGTCCTGGATGTCGCCGGGTCGGTCCAGCTTGGCGAGACGGTGACGGTCTCGTTGCGTATGGGTCCCGATCAGGTGTTCAGTGCGGGTCTCAGCGTCGAGGTGGTCTGCGAGGGTCATGTGGGGCCTTCCACAGCATCGACCACGGCTGCACCGGCGACCACGACCACGGCTGCACCGGCGACCACGACCACGGCTGCACCGGCGACCACGACCACCACACAGGCTCCGCCAACGACTGGGGTTGAGACTGAGGTGGCCGGCAAGGTGGAAACGGCGGAACCGGCGGCGCCTGCTGCCGCCGCGCCGGCCCTGGCTGCTACCGGGCCTTCTTCATCTACTGGACCACTGGTCGGGTTCGCGGTCTTGCTGCTACTCGCCGGTTTCGGCCTCTTGAGCCTCGCGATCCGCGCTCGCCGCTGAACCGATCCACGTCGTCGCCCACGGCGGCCTCACCTGAAGCCAGGAGAAGGGCCTAGCGAGGACCTATCCCTGGACAAGACACACCTACCGCTGCGCCAGAATCATGCGTATCGGGACGGTCGGCGGGCGGGACGTCGGGCCCCGGGGTTGGCGATGGCCGCGTGTCCGAGGGAAGGAGCAACATGAGCAGCTTCGCACTGGAGATCTTGACCCCTGGCGGTGAACCCTGTGTGGTCCGCCTGCCCGGTCGGTGCTCTGACAGAGGTCGACGGTTGGCTGACGGGTGGTGCTCTGGGAGAGATC
Organism: Actinomycetes bacterium; assembly: GCA_024225275.1. Lineage (GTDB taxonomy): Bacteria > Actinomycetota > Acidimicrobiia > Acidimicrobiales > JAAEMS01 > JAAEMS01. The sequence goes on along the minus strand of JAAEMS010000250.1, from coordinate 58,101 downwards.
GCCACTGGGGACGAACCCGATAGGGGACCGGTCTGCAGACTCAATCACCGCTTGTGTGATCCGACACGTCGGAAGGCCGCAACGCCCATGAGCCCCGGAAGGACAACTGCCGCCGTGGGTCTCGGGTAGGCAATCGCCGCAGCCACCATCGTTGTGACTGCGAACGCGCCCACGACGTAGAGCCAGAAGCGAGGGATTGACCCCCGGGCGCCTTCGCTCTCCAGGCCCAACAGTTCCTCTATCGTTCCCACCACCGTCATCCTACGACCAGTAGCGCTCGATGGCCCAATGCCTCGCCGCATTGACATAGGAGTATCAGTGCGCTCTGTTGTCCCTCGTGCCGCCTGGCGACCTGCTGCCTCACGGGCGACGATCACATCGCTCAGCAGCAGCTCGATCGGGCCCGTGAGCCGACGAAGAGCCAGTGGCCCGAGGTCGGCTACCTCTCACCCCTCCATCCGTTGATCGACTGGCTGGTCGACAAGGTGCTGGTGGGGGTGGGCCGCAACCAGGCGCCGGTCCTGAAGGCCAAGGTGCCCCAGCCCATCTTCTGTGTGCAGGGCCAATACTCGAACGGTCGGGCGTGGGCCCGGGCATGTTGAACGATGGGGTCGATGTCGACACCGCGGCCCTCCAGACCCAGCTGGGCAACGTCGTGGCCGAGGCCCGGCGCGAGCTCGACGATCGCCGGACGGCCCACGATGACGAACTGGCCGTTGGGCGAGACGGAGCACGAACCCGATGACCACGAGCATGGTGGCCAGTTGGGTTCCGACCAGGAAGCGGAGGTCGCGGGCTGGGGCGTAGCGATTGTTGGCGATCTCGGTACGAACAGCAGCGAATGCCGTACCCATCTCACTCCTGACCGCGGCGAACTCGGTGTGCACCACTTCGGACAGGATGGCGAGTTGCTCCTCGTCGAGGGTTCCTCGGAATCCCTCGAGCAGGTGGAGCCGCTCTGGTTCGGTGATGGCCATTGTGGATCCTTCCCGGCCGACTGTCGACAGCTTCTTCGTGTCGCCCACCGGCGAGATCACTGTGGTCGAGGCCAAGCTCTGGCGGAACCCCCAGGCCCGCCGCGAGCTCATCGGCCGGCGGCCGAACCTTGCCTTCAGTCTCGCCCTGGTCGAGGTTCGTCCCTACCGCGTGCCGGGGTCCGACCAGTTGCTCGTCGTGCCCTCGGTCGTGGGCCGCACCCGAGAGGTGACTCGGGCTGTGATCGATGTCCGGGCCGATCAGGCTCTCTCTGGCGAAGCGGTCACCGTCGAGGCCGCGGTCGAGGAATCGGACAGCCAAGACGAAGGGGCCCCACTGGCTTCCTACGATGCCCTGGTTGAGCTGGCCACACCGCCGCAGCCTCAACTTCGCCGCACCAGGAGGCGTCGCCCGCACGGGCTTCGCTTCGGTCCTGACCTTCTACGTGTCGGGCGAGGCTGAGGGCTCCGTTGCTCCACTGACCGAATGGCAGACCCTGCTCGAACCCGAGGAGTGCCGCCACCGCCGGTCCAGAAGGAACAGGCGCGTGAGCTTCGACTGCATCACCAACCGGGGCGAGTTCTTCTCGAACCATTACCTCGACGCTGTCCTCGGCAACGACCTGGGTGATCTCCGCAAGCAGTGGGACGAGGCTGAGGCCGTTGGGCGACCCACCCCTCGCTCGGGCCTCAAGGCCCCCTGGTTCGGCCTACAGCTACGCGATGGCAACAGCCTCATCGGCTGTCGCCTTGCGTATTCGCGAGCCAGGACCTCTCACCGAAGATGGGCGGGCGAAGACTCTGGCCGACGCATAGGCCGACCCGTTGGCTCGGGCTCGACATCCCACCCTCAATTCTCCTCCCGGGCTCCAGCCGGCACGATTCTGGGGCAGGTTGACCTACATATCTTGTGGTCAACCGGCCCAATATCGCTTCGTCTGCCGGGGCCGGTGCCAGCTCGTGACATGATGGGGCCGGCGTCGATGAACGCTGACTCGAACCCCAGCGGATGTGAGAGATGAGTCTTTCCAGAGAGCAGATGAGGACCCTATTCACCAATCTGGTGAGGGCCAACCACTACGACGCAATGATGTACAGCCGTGTGCTGCGAGGAGAGCTGATCGCCTTCTACCACCCGGCAGAAGGGGCGATCGCGCCGGGCGTCGCGGCATGCAGCTTCCTCAACGCCGATGACAATCTCAGCCCCCACCACCGGGGCCACGGCATCGCCCACATGTTGAGCAAGGGCATTGACATCAAGTACTACCTGGCCGAGCACACCGGAAAGGAGTCCGGGTGCTGTGGTGGGCGGTCGGCCTTTCACTTCAGCTTCCCCGACCACAAGGTGTACATGATGTCGGGGTACATCGGGTACAACTTCCCCGTGTCGGTCGGCTGGGGTTGGGCCGCGAAACGTCGCAACCAGCGCCAGGTCGTGATGAACTGCTCGGGCGACGGCTCCTACGGTCAGGGCCGGGCTCACGAGGCGCTGTTGATGGCCCAGAACATGACTCTGCCGATCATCTTCTTCTGTGAGAACAACGGTATGGCCATTCACTCCAGAGCAGAGGACATGCACCCCACCCAGGACATCTCGAGCCTCGCCCAGGGCTACGGCATGCCGGCCGTGGTGGTCGACGGCCAGGATGTCTTCGCCGTCGCCGAAGTGGCGCTCGCGGCCATCGATCGGGCGCGAGACGGCAAGGGGGCCACCTTCGTCGAGTGCAAGACGCTGCGGTTCAAGGAGCACGACGTCGGCACTCCAGATCTGAGTGGATGGGCGAGACGCAGTGATGAAGAGATGGCCGAGATTCACAAACGTGAACCAGTGACCCTGGCGACGGAACGAATGCTGGCCGATGGGGTGATGACCCAGGCCGAGATCGATTCCGTGCACGAGGCCGCCGCCGCGGAAGTCGAGGAGGCAGAGAGGTTCGCTGACTCCAGCGAGATCGCCCGACCATCGCGAGACGAACTCCTGGCCGGGGTGTTCGCCCCATGACCGAGCTCACGTTCTTCAATGCGCTGAGGGAAGGTATCGCCGAGGAGATGCGCTCGGATGAGTCGGTCTTCGTGGTCGGTCAGGACATTCGGGGCAGTGTCTTCCCCCACACGAGGGGGTTGGTGAGCGAGTTCGGCCCGGAACGCATCGTGGACACCCCCATCGCCGAAACTGGTATGTATGGGCTGGCCTTCGGGGCCGCCCAGGAGGGGTTTCGGCCCGTCGTCGATTTCATGTTCGGCGGGTTCACCTATGTGGCGTTCTCGGAAGTCTCGGTCACCACGGGGCAATACCACTTCCTCCACGGCAGCCAGCGCCCCCTCCCGATCGTGATGCTGGCGGCGGTGGGAGTCGGGAAGCGACTCGCCAACGACCATGCCATGAGTGTTCACGGCACGTTCGCTCATCACCCCGGCATCAAGGTGGCCATGCCCTCAACGCCCTACGACGCCAAGGGACTGGTCAAGGCGGCGATCAGGGACAACAACCCGGTGGTTCTTCCCTGGCACATGGGGGTGATGGCCGACAAGGGGGAAGTACCCGATGAGGACTATGTCGTTCCTCTCGGTGAGGCCGATGTGAAACGTGAAGGCACCGATATCACGGTGCTGGCCAACAGTGTCCAACTCAAGACGACGATGGCCCTGGCCAATGAGCTCGAGGGCGAGATCAGCGTCGAGGTCATCGACCCCCGTTCGTTCGTTCCCTTCGACATGGACACCGTGATGACATCCCTGGAGAAGACCAACCGTTTGGTCATCGTCGACGAGGACTGGGAATCGGGCGGTATCGCATCGACCGTGTCGGCCCGCGTGATGGAAGAGGGGTTCGACCTGCTCGATGCGCCGGTCAAGCGAGTGTGCTTGCCCAACATGCCGGTTCCCGGCGGATACATGGAAGACGACATTGCCCCGAATGCAGAATCGATCGAGGCGGCGATTCGTGCGACGTGCGCGTGACGAACACACTGGCGCGGTCGTAGGGAAAGGACGGTTGCTCGGATGTCGATTGACTACCTGATGCCGAAGCTCGCCATGGCCATGAACGAAGGCACCATCACGGGTTGGTTGGTCGGGCAGGGGGAGCGAGTCGAGCAAGGGCAGCCGTTCGTCACGATCGAAACCGAGAAGGTCGAGTACGACTGCGAGTCCCCGGCCAGCGGCTTCGTCGACCAGCTCTGCCCCGAGGGCGACACAGCCGCCTGCGGGGAGGTCATCGGCCGGCTCCACGAGAACGCCGACGAAGTGGGCGGGCCCACGACGCCAACGCCGAGGACGCCGGCCCCCCAGGATGAAGACCTACCAACGGCGACCAGCGGGCCATCGCCCGGTGGCCGTATCACCGCATCCCCACTCGCCGTCAAGATGGCGTCGGTCCGGGGGCTCGATCTCGCCTCCATCGTGGGCACCGGGCCAGGAGGGCGGATCGTCAAGCGTGACGTGCTCGAAGCCGCCGACCCACCCGCTCAGCCGGCGACCGAGCCGGTGGCCGGGCCGGTCGGGGGTGGGCCGGTGGAGCGCTCCCGGATTCCGGTCGACGGCCTGAGAAGAGTCGTCGCCGGCCGGATGAAACAGAGCCTCCAGACAACCGCGCAGGTGACGACCACCTGGGAGTCAGACGTCACCGGTCTGCTCGCCTTGAGAGGTCGGCTAGCCGACCGCGAAGCCCAACTCGGTACCAGGATCTCGGTCAATGCCCTCGTCGCCAAGGCCATGGTCTACGGCATCGGACAGGTGCCCATCACCAACGCGTGCGTGGTCGGGACCGATGTCGTCGTCTACACCAGCGTCAACCTGGGTATCGCGATCTCTCTCCCAGGGCCGAATGGGATCGACAGCGTGCTGAAGGTGGGGGTCGTCCGCGACGTGGAGCGCATGGGCCTCGCCGAGCTCGATCTGGCCATGAAGGCGGTGACCGGCCGGGTGAGGGACGGCTCCGCCACCCCTGAGGATCTCTCCCGATCGACGATCACACTGTCGTCAACGGCCGGGCTGGCTCCGCCCGGCACTCACTCGACACCGGTACTCAACTCGCCCAATGTCTCGTTGATCGGGCCATCCACACCGATCGAGCGGGCCGTGGTACGAGACGGCGAGGTCGTCATCCGGACGATGCTGCCCCTTTCTCTGACGTTCGACCACTGTGTCTACGACGGAGAGCCGGCTGCTCGTTTCATGGCGGCAATCCACGATTGCCTGGAAAACCCCGAACTCCTGTTGGTCTAGGGCGCCCGAGTCATGGAACCGCACTTCGATCTGATCGTCATCGGTGCCGGCCCCGGCGGATATGTGGCGGCAATAAGAGCAGCACAACTGGGCCTGCGGGTCGCCGTGGTCGAGAAGGGCGCGGTCGGGGGCGTCTGCCTCAACTGGGGGTGTATTCCCTCGAAGCACCTGATCCACCAGGCTGAAGTGTTCCGCTCCATGGAAGCGATGGAGTCGGTGGGTGTGAGCATCGACCGATCCGGATTCGACTACGAGAAGGTTCACCAGGGGTCGCGTCAGGTGGTGAGGACTCTCACGGGCGGGGTGTCGGGGTTGCTGAACGAGCACAACGTCACCATGGTCGAAGGTACGGCCAGACTCACCGCTCCCGGCGAGGTCTCGGTGCGAAACGGTGACGACATTGTTGGGCTGACAGCTGACCACGTTCTCGTCGCGACCGGATCCCGGCCGATGACGGTGCCCGGGTTCGAGTTCGATGAGTCCGTGGTCCTGTCGTCGAACGGAATCCTGGCCATGACCTCGCTGCCGACCACCATCGTGATAGTCGGGGGTGGCGCCATCGGCTGCGAGTTCGCCTATGTGTTGAGCTCCTTTGGTGTTGAGGTGACCCTGGTGGAGCTGGCGGACCACCTCCTGCCCACCGAAGACTTCGAGACCTGTGCGGTCCTGGAACGCAGCTTCGTTCGCGATGGGATCAAGGTGATGACGAGCACCCGAGCAGTCAGCCTGCGCACTGGTGACAACTCGGCTCAGGTGGCGGTGGAGGGTGCAGACGGGGCCACCGTCCTCGAGGCCGACAGGGTGCTGGTCGTCCTCGGTCGAGTACCCAACACCGAAGATCTGGGTCTGGCCGAGGTCGGCGTCGAGCTCGACGACAGGGGCTACGTCATGGTCGGCGACTACGGCGAGACCACTGCGAAGGGCATCTTCGCGATCGGCGATGTGACATCGTCTCCGGCCCTGGCCCACGTGGCGTCCAAGGAAGGGGAGATCGCGGTGGAGCACATGGCAGGTCGGGACGCGGTCACGAGCCGGGTCGCTCCTGAACTGGTTCCTTCTGCCGTCTACTGCGAACCCCAGGTGGCCGGATTCGGGCTGAGGGAGGACACGGCGAGGGCCGAGGGCGTCGAGGTGAAGGTGTCGGTATTCCCCTACCGCGGAGCGGGCAAGACCATCGCGGTGGGCAAGCCCGATGGACTGGTGAAGCTGCTGTGCGACCCCGAGACCGGCGAGATCCTGGGCGGGCACATCGTCGGCCATGATGCGACCGAGCTCGTGCACGAGCTCTTGCTGGCCAAGAGCAGCGAGCTGCTACCCGGCGACATCGCCAACATGATCCACGCCCACCCCACCGTCTCCGAAGCAGTCATGGAAGCCGCACGAGGTATCGACGGCCTCCCGGTCCACGCGTGAGTGGCCCCAACCTCCGGCCACCTGAAACGAAGCCCGAGGCGACCTCATGACCACCGTCGGCATAATTGTCCACTCCAGCTCAGGAAAGGACATCCGTCGTCTGGTTGCCAGTGGCACCGTCGTCACCAATCAGGAGAAGATCAATGCCATCACCCGGATGCTGCTGGCAATGGACGCGGGAGGCGTGCGGGCCGTGGAGATCATGCCCGACAGCACCGGGATCGGGCGCCGAGCGATCACCGAAGTCGAGTCCGAACTGGACCAGCTCGAGGTGGGCATCCTCGACCTGTCCTTGGTCACCGGCACAGCCGACGACACACTCCGAGCCGCCCGCCGGATGCACGAGCGGCACTTCTCGAGTGTGATCGTGATGGGCGGAGACGGCACCTGCAGGGTCGCCAGCAAGGGACTGGTCGATACTCCCCTCATCCCCATTTCCACGGGAACGAACAATGTCTTTCCGCAACAGGCCGAGGGCACCCTCGTGGGCCTGGCCGCAGCCGCCTTCGGAACGGGCTGGGTACCGGTGCAAGACTGTGTGGTCCAGGCGCCCCGGCTCGAGATCCGACGTTCGGGCGAGCTGGTCGACGTCGCCTTGGTCGACGTGGTGATCGTGGATGGCAATGACACGGCCGCCCGCGCCGTCTGGGATCCGTCCTTGATTCGTGCCCTGTTCCTGACAAGCCCTCGCTCGACATCGATCGGGCTCTCCGCCATCGGTGGTTGGCTCCATCCCGAACAACACGACGGCCATGGGCTGCATATTCGGACGGGACCGGGCGAGTTCCGGGTCGTCGCCCCGATTGCCCCGGGCTTGATCCGCGAGGTGCCGATCGCGAGTTGTGAGGTGTTCGCACCGGGGTCGAGCGTCGAGTTGGACTACGACAATGTCGTCATTGCCCTGGATGGTGAACGCGAGTTCACTCCCGGGAGGGGAGAACCGCTGAGCGTTCACTACAGCCGGCACGGGCCGGCGGTGCTGGATGTGGACTCGACCCTTGAACGCGCCGCGGTCAACGGGTTTCTCCGAACCCGTCAGGCCTCGGCCACCGAACCCGGGCACGCCTCACCCGAAGGGTAGGTCAGGGGCGATCGAGGCCGAGCAGGCGAACGGCAGCTTCCGCCACGGCGACCGGATCATCGCGGCCTTCCCGAAGCCACTTGTATGGCCAACTGGTCATGCCCAGTATCAGCTGGGCCACATCGCGTGGATCTCCGTCGGGGAGGGCCCCGGCGTCCATGGCCGCCTCGACGGCCTCTACGAAGGTGTGGAGGTATTGTCGTTGTTTGGCGTCGATCTCGGCCGCGAACTTCTCCTCGAGCAGGTGGCGCTGGTCGAAGAACACACTGAAGAACGACGGCTCGGCCATGATCATGTGCACCTGGTGGCGCACGAGCTCGGCCAGTCGGTCGGCCGGATCGGTGATGTCAGCGATCCGACCGAGCTCGGTCAGGGCGCCGCTGATCGCCCGGTCGAACACCAGGTTGAGTAGTTCACCTTTCGACGGCACGTAGTGGTACAGGCTGGCCTTGCTCAGGCCGAGCTCGCGGGCCAGGTCCTCGAGCGATCCTGCGTGATAGCCGATCCGTCCGAAGAGCTGAGCCGCCGTCTCCACGATCTGGTCGCGCCGTGCCAGGAAGGCACCACTGGGCTCTTCGTGCCGCGGCCGTCCTGGTCCCCGGCGAGGTTTGGTGGCCTGGTCCGGTTGGGCCGGCCCTTCTGGGTGGTCTGTCACCGGCTTATTGTGGCCCACGTCATTGGCCCTCGTCGCCGCGGCCGCGAGCCTCGGTTTCTTCCCGGTGACCGAGCCCTGATGATTCCCTTCACTGCCCGACTCGTTCTGCGCTCGATGCAATGGGTGGCCCCTCTGCTCCTACTGGTGGTCATCGCACCGCTCCCGCTAGCCCACACCCCGTCACCGTCAGGGCGCCCAGCCCCCTCTCGTCTCTGGATCCTCCCTCAACTGTCATGGCGTCACGGTGTTGCACATGGATGGAAGGTCTCGTCTGGTGACCTGGTGAGCTGGTGCCCGTGCCGTGCACTTCCATGCGACTAGGGGCCGGTTGGGTGAGGGGGCGGGTCGGCGGGGTTGTCGCTGGCTGGCCTTTGTTCTGGTCAGGTGGGTCCGGGGGCGTTGCCGAAGGGGACGGTGGTGCCGGATTGGAGAACGAGTCGGTAGCCCGCGGCGTTGGGGTTGGAGAAGATGGCCGCGACTGGGTCGTCGGCGGGTGCGAGGTAGTCGCCCAGGGACTGGGCGTTGCCGAAGGCGTAGACGTGTCCGTCGGCTCGAGCGATCCAGTAGCCGCCGTCGTCGGGGGTGGCGGCCATTCCGACCACGTCGGTGACGTTGACTCCCAGGCCGGGAAGGCTGCCGTAGAAGGGCACGTCACCGAACGAGAAAATGCCGCCGTCTCGGGCCACCATCCGGTAGCCCTTGCCAGTGGGTGAGGTGGTGATGCCGTTGATGGGCTGGTTGAGAGCTGTGCCGCCCATCGAGCCGTAGAACGGGGCGTCACCGAAGGCGAAGATGCCTCCGTCGTAGGCCACCAGCCAATAGCCGTTGCCCGTTTCGGTCGGGGTCATGGAGAACACGGGCTGGTTGAGCACATAGCCGCCCATGGAGCCAGCGAACTTGGCGTCGCCGTAAGTGAAGACGCCGCCGTCGTAGGAGTTCAACCAGTACCCGAAACCGCCGGGAGATGCTGACCCGCCCAAGAGCTGACCATTGAGAGGCAGACAGGAGGCGTCACCCTGGTAGATCGCAGATCCGTGGGCTTCGACGGTTCCGTTGGCGTAGATGAGCCAGTAGCCGCTGCCATCTCGAGTTGAGAACCCGTTCACCACCCCCGCCGGCCACGGGTTCGCGGCCGGCCGACACGAGGGCGGTGGGGGCGGTGGGGGTGGGGGCGGAGGAGGTGGCGCCGGTTTGAACCCGGCCAGTTCGCGGGTCCCGAGATCGGGCAGCTGGTCGGCCTGGGTGTAGATCGACTCGAGTGACATCGTGTAGCTGATCGTGTCGGGGTTGCCGATGATCGTGTTGGTCAGGGCGATGCCGATGAAGTCGGTCGAACCGACCCGGTCGACCACAATCGGGCCCAGACTCACCCAGCCCGCTTGGTCACAGGTCGGTGTAGCGAGGAGCCCGGCGACGATCGCGCCCTGGTCATGGATGGCCGCGAAGCCATAGTCGAAGCCCAGGCAGCCGGTGGTGAGGTTCTCGTCCACATCGAGAAGTGCGGTGTAGTGGTCCAGTTCGAAGTCATCCCAGGCATCCCAGGTGCTGAGAGCGAACACCCACACGTCGGTGTCGCAGAAATACGCACCACCGAAAGTGGCCCCATCGATCACATGCCCCTCGTTGGGGTCCACATCGAAGCTCGAATAGCACTCGGTCGCAGCCAAGTCGGTCAGGACGGTCCCGTCAACCAGCCCGTCCCGAAGCTCCGAAACCGCGGCGTGCTCGGTCACTGGAGGAGCCAGGTCAGCGGCCCGCACGCTGGCCGCGACCTGCTCGGTGAGAGGCTGGGGCCCTGTCGTCACCGGCTCTTGTGAGGATGCCGGGCCGACTTCTCCCAGGCCGGCGGCCATCACCGCCAGAACACTCAGACTCGACACCAACAAACGACGAACTCGTGGCTTCATAGCCATGCCTTTCTCCCGGACAACCTTGAGTGCGGGGAAAGCTCGGCGGAGCCCTGCACTAGAACCTCAAGCGTCGGCGTATGACCACACCCGACGACAACCATGAGTACCGCGTCGATCACGACTCGACAAGACCCAAAACCCGACAGGGCTCCGAGCAACAAGGACCACACCGGACACCCTCGCCCCCGAGCAGCCCGTACGACCGGTGGGGTTGGGCTCAATGGACGGACGCCTGGCTACCAGCCCATCCTCCACTCGAGCACCTAGACGACGGTCACGATCAGCCCACCTATCACCAGCCCGGACAAAGAGGCCAGAGCTTGACTATCCCGACATCCGGCTGGACCGGGACGGGCAAGACCACCAAGGCGGAACTGGTCGCTGAGCAGTTCGGCGCGACCGTCGCTAGCTTCGATTGGCTGATGTCGGGCCTACGAGTCGATCCCGAGGTGTGGGAGACGGTGGAACGGCCCGTGGAGAAGCAGCGCCGGACCGCCGATGGCTCAGCACAAGGGTTCACGAAACGTCCATGGATGAGCGCGCAGCGTCCATGTCGCCGCCCACGTGCAGATCCCCAGAAACTTGAACCCGTCCTCGACGATCTGGTCAAGATCGTTGACGAACACGTCGAGGACGATGGACATCCCGAGCAACGTCAACGTCAGCACAATCCCGGCACTCGCCAGCCATCCGAGTTGCCAGCGGTACACGGCAACGAGCACGACGACCGCAACGAGATACGACCCGATCATCACGTACTCTACGAGCTGGCTCCGCCCACTCACCCAGTCGTGAAGCAGGAAGAAGTCGTCGGCGAGCAGAACGCTCCCGATCACGCCGCCGGCAAGAAACATACGTCGTTCGTCGATGTCTGAGGCGGTCATCCAACCCACGAACGCGAACACCGCAGCAAGCATCCAGATCACCGCACCCAGGTTGGAGAGCGCACCGGCGTACAGCTTCCCGTCCAGCGCGACCTGCGGCTCGCGAGTGAGAAACGATCCGTCGACCCCAACGACTCGGCTGAAGATGAGAGTTGCGAGCAGAACGATCAAGCCCGCGATCAACGCTCCGACGTGCACCAATACGCCGCGCCACAACTGCGGCCGCATATCCCCGGTCGGCACATGTGGCCATGACCAGCGGTCGACGATCGCCATCCGGTGACTTTCGCATGAGCCTTCCATACACGGGTGGATGGTACCCGCCTCCAAGGTCGGGGCACGAGTCACTCCGTCTCAGCGATACACCGGGCCGGACTCTCAGGTAGGGCGTCGTCGAGCCGCTGCTCGTTTCGCCACGATTCGATCGTGATGATGCTGTCCAGCGCACATCGAGCACTACAACAGCTATCGACCTCACCGCTCCCACAAACAGCGGCCGCCCGCCCCAGCAGCCGAGCCCCACAAGGTTCCCTCCCTCCCGCCACTCACCAGGCTATGGCTTGGTCGCTGAGGGGACCATGGCACCAGCGGTGATGACGGCCACAACGAGAACGGTGATGGCCAAGAATACCGGGGGTCGGCCAAGGATCAGCGCCGCCCCGGCGGCCGCCGCGGTCGGCACAGTCACCGTCAGCCAGAAGCCCGCCCGTTCCCCTCGCCCCGGCCGATGCGCTCGGGTGACATCAACTATCTCGGTGCCGTACCACCGCTCGAGGCGGCCGCTGCCGGCGATCACCAACAGCACAGCAACGAAAGCGAGACTGCCCAACGCGTGACCCAGGTACTGACCGACCCTGGCGACGGTGAACTGACCCCACACCGGTGCGGTGAACACCAGCGAGTTCAGCCCAGCAAGGTCAGCACCCCACCGCCTCTGGTGGGTGAACGCATCAATCGCGACATGACTACCAGCACCCACCACCACGCTCACCACAGTGACCAGGCGGGCCGGGCGGCGATGACCGAGCACTCGATAGGAGCGGACCCGTAGCGGTCCCAGGTCGGGAAGGTGAGCAAAGATGCCCGCCGCGGCCCGCCGACGGGTGACCTCGGTGGCCGCCAGGGTGAACGGGATCGCCCACACCAGCAAACCGATCGCGGTATGGCTCTGGCGGTTGAGCCAGGGCCCCAGGGCGTAGGCGAAGTCGGGTGACGCAGCCCCGATACAAAGAGCGGTTCCATCGACATATTGAGGCCACCGCAGCTTGACCACGGCTATCAACCCCTGATGAGCGGGGAACGTCACCGGCATGAGATCAACGAGTCTGCCAGTAGCCACCATCCCAGCCACCCACGAACACCTCGCCCCTCACCTGGCCACCACAAGAACCATCCCCTACCGGCCGCCCATGACCTCGCCCCGCACCTGCCCCGATTTGGCGAGCGTGTGGATACGGAGTACTCGCCCGCACCGTCTGACCATCGGAAGCGCAATGAAGTCAACCGATCCCGAAAGCACGAGAATCGGCAACACGGAGCGGAACGCATGAGGCATTCCATCCCGGCGACGCTGAACACGTGCTCACTGTCGCGGCATCTCACTGTCGACCCATGCTCTACGGTTGCACGTGGATTCGATGATCTCTCTGTAGCGATAGTGATTCATTGGGTTGCACAGCGTCGTGACCTGCAGTTCCGTCACCCCGGGGTGACGCATTTGTGGCACTGCGTTGGGTCCGGGATCACTCGTTGTGAATAGGTCAGGAGTTCGATTCTCCTCCCGGGCAGCAGCCGCACTCTCGGTCACTCCCGTCCTCACGCGCCCGGGCCCACCCGCCTCAAGGTCCCGTTCGTCTCGTCGGGAGGCGCGGCCCGAGCGTCGACACGGCGCCTGCGTCTCTCGCTCCGCAACCACCGCCGCAGTGTGTCGTCGAGCTCCGCGAGTTCCCGGTGAACCTCGATCCGGGCACGCACCAGGCACTCCAACTGTTCCCGCGCCGTTTCGATCTCGCCCCGCACCCGTTCCCGGGCGATGCGCATTGTCTCGACTGCGACGCGCACGTCGTGCACGTCGGGGCCGTCGTTGGCCACCTCAGCCAGCCGAACGATCTCGACCTGCGCCGCTTCGACCGCCGCCCTACCGTCTTCGTGCTGGCGTCGCGTCGCCTCCGTCACTCGCTCGAGCTCGGTCTTCGCTTCGGACAACTCGGCGAGGGCGCCGTCACGAGCGACGCGGGCGTCCTTGACCATCTGCTCCAGCTCGAGGCGAGTTGATTCGTGCTCAGTCGTGGCTGGCGAGACCACCGACTCGGTGTCGGTGGTCTCGGTACTGAGCCGGCGGTGGACGGCTCGGTTCTCGGCGGCGAGCCGATCGATCTCGGTGGTCAACGTGGCGACATAGGCGTCGACCTTGATCCGATCGTATCCGCGCCTCCTGACTGGGAGCTCAGCGCCAGTGTCATCAAGCATCGGTCTCAGCACCTCCCGTTTTCTCGAGTGATTGGGGTAGTCGTCGCTCGTCCCATCTACTTGGATCGAACTCTCTCGTCACGTCGAGCACCGGGTCGACATTGTTGGTGAGCCAGAAGCGGCCGAGACCGAAGCGACTCACCCGGCTGAGCCCGGCAGTGACGTGGCCGAGCCAGGCGAGGAGCACGGTGACGTCGAGCGGTAGGTGTGGGTTGGGCGGATGGACCCCGAGATCGGCGAAGATCGGCACCGGGTCATCGGCTCTGATTGCCGCTGCGGTTGTGCGGCCGATGTGCTCACCCTGAGCGGCCAACCAGAGATGGGCGAAATCAGTGTCGGGCACCCCCTGCGCACGACTGTCCTCCCAGTCGATCAGTCCCGTCACCTCCACGAAGCCGGGAGCGGTCTCGACCATCGCATTTCCCGTCCAGCAGTCTCCATGGGTCCGGGCGACGACGAGGCGACGGCCGGCGAGAGCCCCGCGGAGCAGAGCGCCGAGCCGGTCGAGCGAATCGTGTCGGGAACGCAGACGCGGGTCGGATGCGAGCGTCGCGATCGGATCGCCGACGAGATCGAGCGTTGCCGCGTCGTCGACATAGCGTGTCGCCGTGGTGAGGTGGTGGACGCGCTCCACTGCCGCCGCGATGGCAACCAGGCTGCTGTGATCGGCGGCGAGCGCTGGCTGGCCTGGGCAGACCGACTCGACCACGAAACGGTGGCCGGCACACTCGCCCGCCTCGATCAAGGTCGGTACCATCATGTCGACCGTCGTTCCGGCGGCTTGGGCGTGAAGGTCGACCAGTGCCTCACCGTGGCGGAGCAGACTTCGCGCCGCCGCGTCGGACAGCGCGACCTTGACGATCCTGTGAGCCAGCGGGTGCTCGACCTTGACGATTGCGGTGTCGTTGTCGCTCGGCACGAGCCAGCGCGGCTCAAGGGGTGGTTGGTCCTGGCGGGTCACGTCGAGCTCGTCCAGCATGGTCGCCACGATCCGTGCCCGACGTTGCTGTCGCAGCACGCCCCGCCTCGTCACGAGCCAGCTGATCGCCGTGTCGAGGTGGCGGTCGCCGGTGGGTGCGGCCGAATCGTCTCTGCCTGACCGATCGCTCGCAGAAATCACCGGTCGGAGGATGGTGGTGAGCAGCAACGCGGCGAGGACCGCGTGGCCGACCAACGCTGACCATCCGATCGCGTCCACTCCAAAGGGGGGCGCCAACACCACAGCCCCGCACAGGGGCGCGGCGGCGGCACCGAGGGAGATGGCCACCATCGACCCTGCTGCCTGCTGGAACCGCGCCCAGCCGGCCGCGAGCGCAGCGACCGCCAGCGGGATCGAGTCGAGCATGAGCAGTCGCAACAGCGATGTCCCGTTGTCGGCGTAGTCCGAACCGAGAGCCCCGAGCAGGAGCGGAGCGGCGAGCGCACCGATCAACGCTCCGGGCACGATCAGGCGGGCGATGTTGACGCCGGCCCTCCGCGCGAGCTCGACCCCGAAGGCTGGTCGGGCCGCGGACTCGGCGACGAACGCAGTCACGATATTGTTCGTCACCAGCTGCCCCGATGACGCGATCGTGATCGCGAAGAATACGTACGCCGTGTCCTCCAGCCCGCGCATGCCGAGCACGACCAGCACCACCACCTCGGCGCCCAGCAGCCGGATCATGTCGGCACCGAAGTCACCGATCGAGAAGCGGGCGATCGCCATGGGCGTGAAGGCCGCCCCGTCGGTCCCGTGTTCTTGACCGGGCATCAACCGCCCGAAGACCAGCAGGTTGACCGGCACAATCAGCACGAGGGCGGGGATGCACCACGAGAGCGGGAGCGCCCAAGCGCCGGTGGCGAGGAGCCCGATCAACAGGACCAGCTTGACCACCGAGTACACGATGTTCTCGATTGGCACCCAGATCGCTCGTCGCAGCCCGATCAACACACTGTCCTGGAGGATGAACAGCGTCCAGACCACCGTTCCGGCGGCGAAAGCGAGGCCGGCGAGCCTATCGTGCCGGAGGATCGTGAGATCGCGCGCCCACCACGGCGTGCCGTAGGCGAAGCCGACCGCGATGAAGAGCGCGACTGTGGCGCAGAGGAGATAACTGGACGTGATGAAGTGACCGGCGTTCCTACCGGACGAGCTCATGAACCTGATGAGCCCATTGCGTAGCCCGATCGTGGCGAGGTTGCCGAGCAGAACGATTGACGTGACGATGGCGGTGCCGGAACCGACATCGTTGGTGGGGAGGACACGAGCGGCAACCCCCCAGAACAGCAGCCCGAGAGCGGAGCTGATCATCGAGCTCATCACGAGGGCCGTGGCGTTCTGGGTCATGCGATCGTCCGACGGGTGATTCATCAGTCCTTGAACCCCACGGTACGTTTGACCAGCCCCCGAGCCGCCCGATCGAGGGCCGTGATCGGGAACCGCTCGAAGCGGTACTCGCCGTGGGGGACGGCGACCGCGCCGAAGCGCTCCTTGAAGCGGGCCAGGCCGTCGGCCGAGCCGCTCTCGCCCATGTTGTACCGGCGGGCGCCATGTTCGTACGCGATCTCAAGCGCCCGCCAGTGGACGGCGTCATTGGCGTTTGTCCCGCGCACGATCTCGGGGTCGATGGCGCCCCGCGTGTAGCGAGTCGTCGCGCCGAGCAGGACGATTGCCGATGCCGCCGGTCGGTCGCCGACATAGCCGACGATCACGCAGAAACGCCCGCCGAGGTGTTCACCGATCCGCCGGAGCTTGCTGAGGGGGTCGCGGCGAGCGGCGCGCCATCGAGCCATCACGAGCGGTTCGTGCTGGTGACCGGCCCAGCGGTCGACCGAACCCAAGAACAGCTTGTAGTGGTCCTCGAGGAGGGCCCCGCCGGTGCTGGTCTCGACACGGACTCCCCGGCGCTGCGCCTTGCGGATATTGAACCTCGTCTGCCTCGAGAGCCCGGCGAGATGCGTCGCGGCGCCGTCGCCCAGCTCGGCGATGTGCGCGGTTCGCTCGACAACGACGGTCGCGCCGTCGTCGGCAAGATGCCGCCAATGAGCGTCGTCGGTCGGGTCGATGCGGATCGATACCCGAGCGGCACCCATGCCGCGGAGGTCGGCCGTGATGTGGTCGACAACATGACGGTCGAGGCCCCTGCCCACCGGGCCGCCGATCCCCCAGGCGTTGGGGAACGACCATAGCTGCGCCCCGGCGCGCGGTGTTCTCCGCCGGGCCACGAGGGGGAGGACGAAACGCCGCCCGTCGGCGAACCGGTAGCAACGGCTGAGATCGACATAGGCGGACTTGTCACAGATCGCTTCGGTCCACTGCGGGGTCTGCTCGGGAAGCGCCTTTGGATCTGACGCGGCAATCGCCGCCCACTCGTCCCGGCCGGCGGGCGTCACCTCTGGAGCGGGCACGACCCCCATCGTTTCGTCGTCGAGGATCATGTTCCGCTCCACTTGCTCACGACTATCTCGTCGATCCGGAACGTCAGTGGCAGCCTGTCGTCGTCGACCGGCCCGGCCGGGCCCCCCAAGGCGAGGTTGGCCACGAGGTACATCGGCGTGCTGGGGATGAGGCTCGGGTCGGTCACCCGCCCCGTCTCGACGCCATCGATTGCGAACACCACGCGGTCGGGCAGCCAGGTTGCCCTGAAGACGTGCCACTCGCCGGCGAAATCCTCGACGCTCGACTCAACCCGTTCGGTGGCGCGCTCACCCTCGACGCGGTTGTGGACGTGGGAGGTGACGAGATCCGGGCGATTCCCGTGCCACTCGACGATGTCAATCTCCGGAAGGCTGGTCTTGTCGGCCGACAGCAGCCAGACAGCCGGCCAGGTGCCGTCCCCTGTGGGCACCATCGCACGAACCGATACCTCTCCGTAGGTGAACGCGAACGAGGACGTCTCGTCGGAGTCATCGACCGGCCCGGTGGTCACCATGCCGGAGCGGAAAGGGAGAGAGTCGCCGTCGGTGGTGAGCTGCGGATCGGCCGTCGCCCTCAGGCGGAGGTCGCCCTCGCCTAGTGACACCGCTTCGGGTCGGTACCATTGCTGCTCGTCATTGGACCCGATCGTGCAGCCGCCGTCAACTTGCCACCAGTGACAGGTGTTCCAGTCATCCCGCAGCGTGTCGCCGTTGAAATCGTCGAAGAACACAATTTCCCAGTCCCCACCCTCCGGCACGGCGAGCTTCGAGCTCGGTGACTCGGTCGTGCGGGATACGGAACTGGTAGGTGCGGTCGATCCCAGCACCGTCGTGCTTGCGTTGTCCGGGCGCTGACCGTCGTCCGAGCTTGCTTCCTCGTCTACCTGAGTTGCGCTTCGGTCGATGTCGCTGGTCGAGCACGCAATCAGCGACAGTGAGGAGATGGCCGCGAATACCCGTACGAGGCTTCTCATGACGCTCGGATCGCGCGGACCCGTTGAATCCGTCTGAGCTGACGCCACCCGAGTCGGCGTAGGTGTGGCTGTCGTTCGGGCGTTGCCGGCGGACGAGCCAGGCGGTGCACCAGCTGCTCGGGTGGGGTGTGGCCGTCGACGACGATGCGTGACAGCGCGTCGCGACGCTCACCCACCCAGCTCCACCGGTTCTTGACCGCACAGGCCGAATCGAATCCCGCCGCTCCGGTCGCCTGGACTGTCGCCCCCGAGTGGTAGCCGTGCGGGTAGGCGAACGATCGGACGGCCCGCCCGGTCCCGGCCTCGATCTCGGCTCTGGACTCCTCGATCTCGGCTCTGGCGTGGTCTCGACGGAGGACATCGAGCTCGGGATGAGTCCGCGTGTGGGCGCCGATCTCGTGGCCGGCGTGCGCGATGTCGGTCAGGTCGGACCAGGTCATCATCGGCCGTTGACTCTCGCCCGCGATCGACAACCACTGGGATGATCCGCCGACATGGCCGGAGACCACGTACATCGTCGATACGATCCCCCGGTCGCCAAGGACCGGGGCGGCGTGCTCGACGAAGTCGGCCAGCCCGTCGTCGAACGTGAGCACGATCGGTCGGGTCGGTACCTCGTCGTGGTCCATCGCGTCGACCAGCTGACTGACGGTGAGCGGCTCGTACCCAGCGTCGAACACCGCGTCGACGTGCTCCCGGAACAGCGACGGCTCGACACACCAGCGTCGGTAGGTCGGGGAGCGTGTGTGGCCGACCGAGTGGTACAGCAGGATCGGGATTGGCGTCATCCGTTCCTGACCTTCTCGATTTCGCGTTGGTGGCGCCGCGACTTGTGGTAGGCGAAGAGGCCCATACCCATGCCACGCAGCTCGGCGCGTCGGAGCTCGGCCGGATAGCTGTGGGAGCGTCGGTTGTTCTTCGCGGAGTTGTCGGACAAGGCGGTCCGAACCCCAACCGGCAACCGCCGAAGGACCGCCCCCATGGTCGACCTCTGCGACAGGAACTTGGCGAACGCCGCGGCCAGACCGCACCCGTACGCCTCAATCTGGGCCAGCAACTCCTCGTCGGTGGTCAGCGATGCGTGCCACACGACGGCCGCTGGCTGGCGCACGATCAGGTGCCCCCCCATCAGAAGACGGACCGCCACATCGATGTCCTCGCCGCCGCGAGCCGCGGTGCCGGCACCGAGCGCCGTGTCGAACCCGCCGATCGAGCGTAGGGCCTCGGCGCGGAACGCCATGTTCGCCCCCGTGCCGAGCAGGCGGGGTTGAAATGGGAACAGCTCGGAAGGGGACGGGTTCATTGTGAGGTGGTACGCGGTCTCGCAGAAGTCTGCGACGTACCCCCCGAACTCCTGGAATCGCAGTTCGGCCGGAGTGCTGAGCGACATGGGCAACACTGCGCCGCTGACACAGACCGCGCCAGGATGGGCGGCGAAGGTTGCCCCGATCACGTCGAGCCACGATGGCTCGGGTTCGATGTCATCGTCGGTGAACAACACATAGGGGTGCGCCGCCGCGTCCAGACCGCAGTTCCTGGCGCGTGCCAGCCCCGGTGTCGGCTCGACGATGTGACGAACGCGATCGCCGAAGTCGGCGACGACGGCGGCGGTCGAGTCGTCCCGTGGAGCGTTGTCGACAACGATCAGCTCGTTCTGGGCTCCGACCATCCCCACTAGGTGGGGGAGGTTCCGTCGCAGTAGCGCGGCCCGGTTGCGAGTGCACACGACCACCGAGATCGGGCCCGCTGGCGCGACAGCGCGGGCTGGGCTCGGTGCGCTCTCGGCAACGAGCTGACGTCCGATCTCCTCGAATCCCCGATCACCGGTCAGGGGCAGCACGTCGACTCCTATCGGCCACCCATTGCTGCGGAGCAGGATGAATGCCCGGGTAGGCCGTTGTGACGGCTCGGTGGCCTCGCGCTGGTCGAAGCGGCCGGTTTCCACGTCCAGGGTTCCGACCACGAGCGGTCCCTGGTCGGCGGTGAGGGTCGGACCGCGACCGTCACAGGCTGTCGGGTACATCGAGTCTCCATTGTGTTGCTCGAGTGGGGGTGATCGGGACCGTCATCGCAGGACCTCGAACAGGTAGGTGTCCTCGATGCGTCTGACCAGCTCGAACCTCGGGCTCGACGCAAGAAAGTCGGCGGCCTCAGCGGTTGAGCGCACGGGGAACGTCCCGAGCACGGCGAGCTCATCGATCATTCCCGGGCTGACGGCGACGTAGGCGGTTCCCGGGGTGAGCGCGACGAGGTCGTCGGCGACTTGCTCCAGGTCTGACGGCGGCGGCAAGGTCGCTTGCGAACCAAGCATCTCGGCGATGTACGGCGTGTACGTGTCGGAAGCCTGGAACACCGCGTAGCGGGCACCGCTCTTCTCCGGGTACCCGCCGGCGAACTGGGCGAGCAGTGCCGGGCCCTCGAGCTGCTCGTGGACGTAGGTGTCCATCTCGACCTCGGCCGGGCCGACCTGATTGATGCGTTCTCGGCCGAAGTGGACCACGACGAACCCGAATCCGATCGCAAGGCACAGGATCGAGGCCAACACCGTGGGCTGAGGCAGCCGTTGGCGGCGGTCAACCGGCGCGCTCGCGATGATCCCCCACGCGATGAGAGCGGTCATCAGAGGCAGCGAGTAGAGGTAGACCCGATAGATCGCCTCGCCGCCGTAGGATTGAACGAGCAGGATCCCGAACGGGATCACCGCCAGGAGGACGAGCGCTCCGATGCGGCGTCGCGCCCATGACGCCACGAAGCCGCCGATCGCCGCCAGGAGCCAGACCGTCAAGGAGAAGTACTGTGTGATGCTGCTGATCAGGGTGGCATCGGCGGGGGCGTGGTTGATGTCCTTGTTGCCGGCAGCGTTGTCGAATAGGTTGCCTCCGAAATCGAGGTCGAAGCCCTGTGCCGCGAAGTACGTGGCCGACCGGGTCAGCCACAATGCGCCGACGACGAATAGTGCTACGAGCAACCACCGGTCGCGTACCCACCCGATGACGCCGGCAGCCCCCACGGCGCCGAGGACGACGACCGGGGTCAGCGGGTGCACCATGAGCAGGCCGAGGAACACGAGCGCGATGGCGGCCCGCCGTCGCGCCAGGAGCCGGCGGTCGACGGTCGTCGGCGCTCTTGGCGGGGTCCATGGTTCACCGGCAGCCGCCGGCGATCGGGGCCGTCGCTCCTGCCGGAGCCAACTCCAGATCAGCCCGAGGGTCACCAGTGAGAGGAACGATCCGAGAGTCTGGGCTGCGAAGTAGTTCTGCCCGACCCAGTTGGTCAGGATGTACAGGACGGCGGCCAGGTAGGCGACACGGACGCTGCGGGTGACTCGGTGCACGAGATAGCCGACCGCTACGAGTACGAACGCCTCGCCCACCAACTGCGCCCATGCCGCATAGGAGGTCGGGTCGACGCCGGTTGCGCCACGGACAAGTGCGAACAGTCCGAAGAAGCCGGAGAAGTTGTTGTAGATGTCGATGTCCGGGTGCAGCCGCCCGGTCTCGTCGAGAAGCCTGATGACCCCGACATGCTTGTAGGCCCACGGGTAGCGGATCGTGCTCGTGGTCAGGGCAGTCGTGCCGTAGACGACGACGAGCACGGGGATCACGCTGACGACCAGGCGGATGGTGGTTGTCCGAGGTGAAGTCGCGGCGTGGGCCGCACCCACCACCGCAAGGCCGAACGCAACGAACCACAGCATCGGGAGCTTCTCTGCCAGGCCGATCATGCCGATGTCGGACACGTCGAGGTGATGCACTGACCACCCCCACAGCACCAGTGCTGTGACTGACACGGCCAGTTGGGGGTGGGCGAGCAAGCGCCAATCGAACGGTGTGGGCGCCGGGCGATTCGGTTCGGTGAGTCGGATCAGCGCGAACACGGCCAGCGCGGCTGAAGCGACGGCCTCGGGATGCCACCAACCGATCGTGAGCAACGCGTGGGCAACGAGCATCCAGCCGACGATGCTCAACGAGACGATCGTGACGATCCGTTCGATCTCATCGATCGGGCGGAGCGCCCGGACGACGAGCACGCCGGGGAATAGGATGATGGCGACCCCCAACAGCGCAGCACTGAGCGGGCCCCGGACCCCGGACGCGAGGAGCATCGACGCGACGGCCGCGATCAAGAAGACAGGGTCCAGGGCGTGGGTGGTTTCGGCCTGCCCCGGCGGATCGACCGTCAACCTGCTCGAAAGAGTCAGCCCCACCGGTGTGACATCCCCGTGATGCGGATTCGCTCGATGGCGTAGCCGAGCGACGCACCAGCGAGCCCCACGATCAGTACCACGGCACGGCCCAGGCGATGCGGCTGCCGCCAGCCGCTGAGCACATCTCCCACGACTGCCCGCACCATGTCGACCGCGTAGTCCCGTTCGTCGGCCATGGCGTCGGTTCCGCCGACCCTGTCCGCCAATCGGGCCTTCGATCGGCCCTCGGCGATGCAGCGGTGTAGCACGTAGCCGATCCGAGCGCGGCTCGGTGTGACGCGGTGGTGTACTACCGACCGAGGTGCGTAGACCACCTCGCCGTTGGCGGTCTGTCGGATCGTGATGCAGACATGGGTCTCCTCACAGCCGGCGAGATTGGCACCAACCCGTCCCATCTCGATCGGAAAGCAGCCCACCTCGACCAGCGCGCTGCGCCGGAAGGCTGCGCTGGCCCCGAAGACATTGCGGATCGGTCCCCCCTCTTCGGGTAGGCCTGGGTTGGTGCACCCGACGGTCCAGTCGAGGTGGGGTGGGAACCAGTGGGGTCGATCCTGGGGCCAGTTCGGCTCGATCCGTCCGCCGACCGCGGCGACGGAGGGTTCATCGAACGGCCGAAGCAGCTCGCCGAGCCAGTCGGGTTCGGCTACTGCGTCATCGTCGATGAACGCGATGAGCTCGGCGTCGGTCGCAGCGACTCCGGTGTTGCGGGCGGCGGACAGGCCCCGCTGACCCGCGTTCGGGAGTGTGACGACGGTCGACCGCAGACTGGCGGCGAGCTCGGGGTTGTGGTCGACGACCACGATCGTCTGGTCGGGCCTGCGCTCCTGTCGTTCGAGCGCATCCAAACATGCCTCGAGGTCGCCGAGCCGGTCGAAACTGTACGTGCACACGACGACGGCCGAGGTGGCGGCGCGTGGCTCACTGCCCGCGGTCATGCCCGCGGGTTGTGGGCGGTCGGCCGACGGTTGACGAACTGGTCGGTCAGCTCTCTGGTCAGCAGCGCCGCGATCCGCAACCCATCACGGAACGGATTGAGGTTCGAGCATCCGGTCGACCGCTCCCGCTCGAAGCTCGGGACCTCTTCGATCACGAAGCCGAGGCGAGCCGCCCTGATGTGCAACAGCGTCTCGATCTCAAATCCGTTGCAATCGAGGTCGAGGACGTCTCGATGCTTCGTCCACACCGCGTTGAATCCGTAGGCGACGTCGGTGAACCGGGTGCCGTAGACGCGGTTGACGAGCGATCGGATGACGCTGTTGCCGAGCCGCCGGATCCCGGTGATGTCGGTGCTTCCGCCCCGTTCGAGAAAGCGCGACCCCTTTGCCAGATCGGCTCCGTTCACCAACGCCAGCACGAACCGCTCGACCTCGTCGGGTTCGTTGGAGCCGTCGGCATCGATGAAGACGGCGATGTCGCCTCGGGCCGCCTCGAGCCCTTCGATCATTGCGTCGCCCTTGCCTCTCCCTCTCTGGCGCACGATCCGAACGCTCGGCATCAGCTCCCGGGCCACGTCGATCGTTCCGTCGACCGAGTCGCCGTCGACGAGGATGACCTCGTACACGGGAGGCAGAGATGTGAAGAGCGCCGCCAGGTTCGGCGCCTCGTTCCGCGCCGGGACGATGATCGTGACCGCAACCCGCTTGCTCGCGCCGTTGAGAACGTATGACCATGGCTCGCCGTGTTCGGGCCGCCGGGGCCGCCGTCGCTCAAGCCCGGTGGGCGATTGGAAGGCGGCTGAATCGCGCCGCCGGTACTCGGTTCCCGCCATGGGATCGTACGCCTCCGCCTTGTGGGTGCTCTCCCGGGTCCGTCCCGGAGCTGGTTCCATCTTTACCACAGTGGTGCACAATGCCCCAGACCCTGTCGATGGAACATGAGAAGCCGATTTGGGTCGTGATTCACGGTACTCCTTGCGAACGCAGATGTACCGAATGGGCCAAGGCAGCGGCACGGAGGCTGGATGACGGGAAGAATGGCTCGACTCGTTGACGGGGGCGATGGCGCGGTGCGTCGCTGAAGGACACACCGCCGAGGACTGATGAGCCGCGGATCACTCGAAGACCTCAGGAGCGAACGGTTGGCCAAGATGGGCTCCACCGAGCGGGCCGAGTTCCATGAGACTTGTGCGACGGCGCGACTGGCGCTCGAGTTTGGCGAACAGGTGGGCGGCGCCCGCGATCGTGCGGGTTTGAGTCAGCGGGATCTCGCCACGCGCATGGGCACCAGCCAGGCCGCGGTGGCCTGGCCCGAGGCTGGTGGTGTCGAGTCGACCCTGACCCAGTGGCTCAGACATCACGAGGTTCCTCTCCGGCGGACAATGCCAGCGCATCACCATTGCAAGGCCCTCGCCCTCGACGCCAAGATGCTGATTCTCGATGAGGCGGTGTCGACGTTGGGTGTCTCGATCCGGGTGCCACTCTCGTCCCCGCCGCCCATGGGCCGTGGAGCGATTCTCCATCGAGTACCCCGGGCTGGTGATCGCCCAGAGCGGTAGGTAGGTAGCCTGTCATCTCCACCCCGATGGCTGACCCCGACGGGTTGTTGCTCGACTGACGCCGACAGTACCGAACGCTGGCCTTCGGCGCCGCTTGGGGCGTACCGTGTCCTGCTCCCTGTTCAGTACAGGAACATGGGCTTGCCGCTCACGTGGCGCACCTTGGGTCGGTACTGGTCCTCGTCGTAGAGCTCACCAGTATCGACCCGTTTGCCCCCCTCGCCGGTCACCGCGACCGGCACATTGGTGTAGACCCCCGAACGCAAGGCGACCATCCGGCCCGAGGACCCTTCGAGTGCGAGGTCGACGGCCATGACCGCGAAGTTCGTCGCCACCATGAGGTCGAGACTGTCGGGTCGTCCCGAACGCATGAGGTAGGCGACCTCCTGAAGCACGATGTCCTGGCCGGTCCGCTCCTTGAGCATCTCTCCGGTGGTCTGGCCGATGCCTCCCAACTTGCGGTGGCCGTACGCGTCGGCACTCCCGGAGAGGTGGACCTCGCCGCCCAGGAGGGAGGCGCCCTCGGAGACAGTGATCATGGCGTAGTTGGAGGGGTTGGCGGTCTTGTCCTTCATCACGAGCCCAGCGAGCTTGTCGATGTCGAAGGGCACCTCGGAGATCAGCGCTCGGTCGACTCCGGCGAGGTACGCACTGATGAGAGACGTCTCGCCTGAGTAGCGCCCGAACAGCTCCACCACGGCGATACGTTCGTGGGAGCCGGTGCTGGTGCGCAGATTGTGGATGAAATCCACCCCCCGACTCACGGCCGTGGAGAAGCCGATGCAGTAGTCGGTTCCGTGAACGTCATTGTCCATCGTCTTCGGGATGGCGATGATGGGCACTCCCTCGTTGTGCATCCGGAGGGCATAGGAGAGGGTGTCGTCGCCTCCGATCGGCAGTAGGGCATCGACACCGAGGCTCTCGAGGACCTCAAGCACGTGCGGGGTCAGGTCGTGGGGCCCGTCACCGGCGTATGAGCTCCTGAGGAACTCAGGTAGGTCGGTGCTCTCCACACGACTGGGGTTGGTGCGCGAGGTGTGGAGGAAGGTGCCACCGGTTCGATCGATCGTGCGCACCACCTGAGAGTCGAGAGCGGTGGTGTTGTGGGCGATCGAAGCAGGATCAGCGGGGTCGATGTGAGTCAACCCAGCCCAGCCCCGTCGGATACCGACCACCTCGGATCCCTCGTCCTCGATCCGATTGACGGCCGCTTTGATGCACGGGTTGAGGCCCGGGACATCGCCACCGCCGGTGAGAATTGCGAGTTTCACTTCGAACTCCGTCTCGCGATGCCTGTCAGCGCCTGCAGCCTAGCGCCGTGACCTAGCGCTGTGACTCCCCACCCACACGAAAGAGGCCGCTGCCGGTAGCTGGCCGTGCCGGTACGGCCCTTGCCGAGCAAGGCGACGATCCGTGATCGCATCTGCGCCCCATCGCCGTCAGCGTCGGCGTAGATGTTGGTCATCATGTGGGCAGCCTCGGCTTCCATGAACGACTTGATGTCGTTGAGCCCGTCGCAGACCCGGGACCCGACACCCGTGAGATCAAACACTGCGTCTTGGGTGAACACCCGGTCGAGTAGGTCCCAGTTCCGGTCGTCGATGGCGTCACCGTAACGACCTGGCAACTCATGGATCTCGACTCGATCGGCAACCGACAACTCTTGACTGTCGGACATGCAATGGTCCCCCACTTGATCCTGTTGCCGTGCTGCCCGCACCGTAGCCGCCCCGATCATCGGGATCGAACGAGTGCGATGGGCCCATGTCTCCTCACCCGCGGGCCAGCGGTGTCCGGGGTGCAGTCGGGTGACAGTCTCGATGCTCCGGGCCCGTTGACGGTGATCCGATAGCGTTCGGCCATGCTCACCTGGTGGGGTCGTCGCGGCCTTCCCGGCACCACTTGTAGGGCAAGCTGGTCATGCCCAGAACCGGCTGGGCCACGTCGCGGGGGTCGCCTGCCGGGATGGCGCCGGCGTCCATGGCGTCTTCGACGACCTCTACGAAGGTGTCGAGGTATTGTCGTTGCTTGGCGTCGATCTCGGCCGCGAACTCGTCCTCGAGCAGGTGGCGCTGGTCGAAGAACACACTGAAGAACGACGGCTCGGCCATGATCATGTGGACCTGGTGGCGCACGAGCTCAGGCCGAGGTCGCCCCGGTCCCCGGCGAGGTTTGGTGGCCTGGTCCGGTTGGGCCGGCCCTTCTGGGTGGTCTGTCGCCGGCCTATTGTGGCCCATGCCATTGACCTTCGTTGCGTCGGAGGCTAGGGTGTGGATTAATTCGACCGTCCAGTCGGTCAATTTATATCTGATTGACCACAACAGCCCTCGGAGGTCTCCATGGGGGAGATCGAGACCCAACCAGGTGAGTCGTCGGGCCAGGCCCCGTCGACCCTGCGCCTGCTCGACGATTGGCACCACCTCGACCTCGACGCCCTGCTCGGCTTCTGCCGTGACCTCGTCGAGGACACGAGCTTTCCGACAGTGAACCGCTGGCGCGCCAACGGTGGCAAGGTGCTCGGCCATTTCCAGGTGTACTTCCCCGAAGAGATCGCCCATGCGGCCGGCATGTTGCCGTTCAAGCTCCGCGGCGCTCCCCTCGAAGCCCGGAACGCCGAGTCCTTCTTCGGCTCCTACCTCTGTTCGATCGTGAAGACCTCGTTCGAGCTGGTTCTGAACGGGGCGGTTGAGCTCGACGTGATGGTGTCCCATCCCATCTGCGACGCGGCCAGGAATCTCGCCGGGATCTGGGGCCGGAACTTCGACCATCCGTGTGAGGTGTTGTACCTGCCCCAGAACGCCAACTCGGCCCACACTGTCGACTATCTCGCTGGTGAATACCGCCGGATGTCCCGCACGATCGAAGGGGTCACGGGTGTCCCGATCGACGAAGCCGACCTGGCCCGGTCGATCATGGTGTTCAACGAGAATCGCGAGCTCCTGCGCCGGCTCTACGACCTGAAACGGGAGCAACCCTGGCTGGTCTCGGTAGACGAGGCGTTCGTGCTCATGGTGGTGGGCTCCATGATCACCCGCGACGAGCACAACGAGCTCCTCGCCGCCGCCCTCCCCATGCTCGAACAACGCGAGGGCACCCCTCGCGATCGCATCCGCTTGGTGCTCGAGGGCGGCTACTGCGAGCTTCCCCCCCTCGATCTCCTCCGTCGGATCAGTCGCAACGCATATGTGGTCGACGACGACCTCCTCATCGGTATGAGATGGATCACCTCCGATGTCGAAGCCGAAACCGATCCCTTCCGGGCCCTGGCCCACGCCTACATCGAACAGTCGTCCTACAGCCCGGTCCAACATGACCTCCGCAAGCCCAAGGAGCAGATGCTGCTCGAGCGGGTCCGCGCCGCCCGCGCCGACGCGGTCTTCCTGATGCAGCCGAAGATGTGCGAGCCGGGCCTCGACGAGCAGGTCGCCTACATCAAGGCCCTCGACGACGAGAAGGTGGCCTATTTCATCTCCGAGTTCGAAGAGGCCATGACCAGCTTCGACCAGGTCGAGCTGCAGATCGAGACCTTCGCCGAGAACCTTTTGTTCGCATGACGGCCCTGTTGTTCACATGACGGAACGGCCACGAGAGGAGAAACCCGAAGTGTCCTCCACCACTGAGTCCATCATCGGTCGAGCCAACCGTGAAGGTGCGGCCCTGTTCCGGACCTGGTTCGATGCCATGACCAGCGCCCCCGAGCGCGGTGAGCAGACCGCCTATGTGTTCGTGATGGGGAGCTTCGCCGAGCTCCTCTCGACGTTCGGGCTCCATACCTCCTTCCCCGAGATCAACAGCCTCCAGATGGCCATCCGGGGGGAGGCGGCCGGGTACCTGGAGGAGGCCGAGGACTATGGCTACTCCCCCGACATCTGCGGCTACGTCAAAGCCGACGTCGCCATGCAACTGAGGGGCGGCGCCCACCCGATGGGTACCATCCCGCCCCCATCGATCGCGGTGTTCACCAATGCGTGCGCGACCTATGTGAAATGGGCCGAGATATGGGAACGCCTCTACGGAATCCCCTGTGTCACCATCGATCTTCCCGGCCCTCGCACCGAGTCCTACACCGGCTCCGGGGTCAGCTCCGAGGATCGTGAGAACGAGCTCAGGTATGTGGTCGGCCAGATTCACGAGCTGATTCGAACCCTCGAGGAGGTGACCGGTACCCCGTTCGACATCGATCGCCTCCGCGAGGCTCTCGGTCACGCCAACGCCCAGGCCGAGGCCTGGCGCCGGGTCCACGAGATCAACCAGAACGTGCCGGCGGTCTACAACGCGGTCACCGACGGAACGGTGTATCTAGGCGTGGCCAACGCCTTCCGCGGTACCCCTGAGGGGGCCCGGTACTTCGCCGAACTGGTCGAGGAGCTGGATTACTGCGTCCAGCACGGTCGGGCCGCCCTCGACGATGAGCGCTACCGCCTCGCCTTCGTTGGAGTGCCCTGCTATCCCTTGTTCAGGGGCTTCAACGAGATGTTCGCGTCCCACGGTGGCATCTTCGTGACTTCGTCGTACACCTCCTTTGCCTCGGGCGGCGCCGATGTGGGCTTCACCTACGACCTCGATCACCCGGTCGAGAGCCTGGCCGAGGGCATGCTCGTCACCACCCAGGCCGGGATGCACCGCATGTTCCACGTCGACCGCTGGCTCGCCGACCGGGCCTCGGACTTCTCGCTCGACGGGATCATCTATCACCCCATCAAGTCGTGCCGTACCGTCTCGACCGGGCTCGCCGACGCTCGACGGTCCGCCGGCGAGCTCACCGGCGTCCCCAGCCTGTTCCTCGAGTCCGACATGATGGACGACCGGGTGGTATCGGAGGCGCAGATGCGCAATCGGGTCGAGGCCTTCTTCGAGGGTCTGTCATCCAGGGGCGCCGTATCCATCAACACCGGAGGTCGATCATGACCGATACCGCGGGAGTCGATGTCGGCTCCACCCAGACCAAGGCCGTGGTCATCCGCGATGGCGGCATCATCGGTCGCAGCCTCATCGACACCGGTGCCAATGTGTCCGAGGCGGCCGAGAAGGCCTTCGGCCTGGCCGTGGCCGATGCGGGCATCGAGCGGGATGATGTCGGCCATGTCGTGGGCACCGGCTATGGCCGGTACCGGGTCGACTTCGGTGACTCACAGGTCACCGAGATCTCCTGTCATGGTCGGGGCGCCGTTGCCATGTTCCCCGGGACCAGAACGGTGCTCGACATGGGGGGCCAGGACACCAAGGCCATCCGGGTCGACGCCAACGGCGAGGTCGTCGACTTCTGTATGAACGACAAATGCGCTGCCGGTACCGGGCGGTTCCTCGGTGCCGCGGCCACCGCCCTGGAGCTACCCCTCGACGATCTCGGCCCCACCGCCCTGGCCGGCACCCGGCCGGTACGGATCTCCACGACGTGCACCGTGTTCGCTGAGTCCGAGGTCCTGGCCTGGCTGGGGCGGGGGAGCAAGGTCGAAGACATCCTGGCTGGGGTCCACGACTCCATCAGCTCCCGCTCGATGGGTCTCCTACGGCGGGTGGGCGTCGAATCCGAGATCACCTTCACCGGCGGGGTGTCCCGCAACGTCGCCATGGTCGAGGTGATGGAGCGGGTGCTGAGCCAGCCTCTGAACGTGAGCGAGGACTCCCACTTCATGGGGGCGATCGGAGCTGCTTTCATCGGCGCCGACCGGCTACGTCCCGAACCGAGCCCTGCGGGGGTGGCGTCGTGACCATCACCGCGGGTATCGATGTCGGCTCCACCTACACCAAGGCGGCCCTTCTCGTCGACGGTGAGCGCCTCGAGGCCAAGGCCATGAACCGTACGGGCTTTCGTCTCGCCGAGGTCGCCGAGCGCACCTTCGGCGAAGCTTGTGCGGCCGCCGGAATTGCCCCCGAAGAGGTCGACTCGGTGGCCTCCACCGGCTACGGCCGACATCAGGTCGCCTTTCGACGCCTCAATGTCACCGACCTCACCGCGGCCGCCCGCGGTGCCAGATTCCTGTTCCCGGGCACGGGCACCGTTCTCGACATCGGCGGGCAGACGATGAAGGCCACCCGGGTCGACGAAGGGGGCTTGGTGACGAGCTTCCGACTCAACGACAAGTGCGCCTCGGGTACCGGAGCGTTCATCGAGAAGACGGCCCTGTACATGGGCTACGACTCACAAGAGGTCGCGGACATGCTCGACGGGGCCGACACCGCCCTGCCCATCTCGGGGGTGTGTGCGGTCTTCGCCGAGTCAGAGGTGATCAACCACCTTTCCCAAGGCGAGAGTCCCGGCGACATCATGCTCGGAGCGGTTGCGTCGCTCACCGGCCGCTCGGTCCAGTTGTTGAGGCGGGTACGGGGCGAGCCTGAGTTCACTCTGATGGGTGGCGTGCTCCGGTTCCGGCGCATGGTGGAGCTGATCACCGAGGCACTCGGGGCTCCGGTCAATGTGGCCGAGGGCGAGATGGTCCAGTTCGGTCCCGCCGTCGGTGCGGCCGCGGCGGCCCAGCTCCGTCTCGACCGGACCGGCGGATCGGCAGAACAGGAACGGGTGTGACCGACGAGGGTTGGGTGCAGCGCTTCACGATCGAGCGGGAGAGGGCCGAAGCGCTGGCCGAGGTCTACCAATCGGCCGGCAATGAGACCCGAATCGAATCGGTCACCCCTGAGGACATGGAGACGAGGGGCCCGGAGTGCGCATCGTGTGTCGAAGCCGCCTGCGGCCAATTCGTCACAGTTCTCACCCGTCGCCGAACCTCGACCTGACTGGGTCGAGCTCCCCGACCAGCGTCAGCGGGCGCTCAGGGCAGGAAGCCGTGGCGCATGGCCGGGCCGGCCGGTTCGTCGCGTTGGCTGAGCGACCGGTCGAGTGCCGCGATCAGACGGGGGCGGGTTTCGCGCGGATCGATCACGTCGTCGATCTTCACCTGCTCGGCCGCCGGGAAGGCGCCACACAGGCCGCTGAAGGCGGCTTCGAGCTCGGCCTGGAGGGCAGCCGGATCGTCGGCCGCCTCGAGGTCGGTCTTGTAGGCGGCCTGGATGCCGCTGTCGAGGGGGATGGCGTTGAAGTCGGCCGTGGGCCACGCGAGCACGGTCGACTGACCGGCCCCGTACCCGCCCATGGCGCAGGCCCCGTAACCGATGCCCTTGTGGAGGGCCACCGTGAGTAGGGGCACGCGTGCGAAAGCGAACGAGTGGGCGATGGTCATCCCCACCCTCAGCGCCCCCTCGCGCTCGGACTTCGGGCCCGTCATCACTCCGGGTGTGTCCATGAGGGCCACTACGGGAATGTGGAAGGCGTTGCACAGATCCATGAAGTGACGGTGCTTGGCCCCGGCTGCGGCGGTGATGGCACCGGCCATCACCTTGGGCTGATTGGCGATGACCCCCACCGGGTGGCCGTCGAGCCGGGCGAAGCCGGTGAGCATCATCCGGGCATGGTCGGGCTTGATCTCGAAGAAGGTGTCGGTATCGAAGACCATCTCGATGACCCGGTGCATGTCGTAGGGCCGTCGGATGTTCTCGGGGATGACGTCGAGCAGATCCTCCTCGGCCCGCTGGGGGTCGTCGCCGCCCTCGACCCGGTCGGGGTAGTGGTAGGCGTTCTGGGGCAGGTATGACAGGAAGCGTTTGATTTGAGCGATGGCGTCGGCATCGTCTTCGGCCCGGTTGTCGGCCACCCCGGAGACTTCACAGTGCACCGATGTGCCGCCCAGCTCCTCCTTGTCGACGGTCTGGCCGGTGGCCCCCAGCACCAGGGGCGGTCCACCGGCGGCCAGCATGCCTGTGCCCTCGACCATCACGATGAATTCGAGCATGGCGGCGATCAGGGCCGAGTCACCGGCCACGGGACCCATGACCGCGCAGGCCTGGGGCACGATGCCCGACAGCTTGGCGATGGCCATGAAGTGGTGCATGGGGGCCAGCCCCTCACCGATGGACTCGTCGGTACGGGCCCCGGCCCCGTCGAACAGCCAGACCAGCGGCACCCGGTCGCGACCGGCCAACTCGACCATCCGGTTCTTCTTGATCAGGTTGTTGTTGCCTACCGATCCGCCCAGCACGGTGAAGTCCTCGGCGACCACCCCGACGACGCGACCGTCGACCCGACCGAAGCCGGTGACGACGCCATCGGCTGGGGTGAGCTTGTCAGCCGCCTTGGGCACTGCGGTGTGGGCGTGGCCGGCCAGCTGACCGACCTCTTCGAAAGTCTCGCGCTCGAAGAGCAGGTCGACTCGTTGGCGGACGGTCAGCTTGCCCTGTTGGTGCTGCCGTTGAACCCTTCGCTCTCCGCCGAGCAGGTGAGTGGCCGCCCGCCTCTGCTCCAATTCCTCGACCAGGTCACGCATGTTCATGATCCGAGAGTAGTCCTCGTCGGACCTGGCTTCGTTGGTCGGAACCCGCGCCCCATAGCCGGATAGGGTCGGTCCCACCACCCAGACCCGGAGGCTCATCATGAAGGTTGACGGAGGAGTCGGCGTCGACAGCTCGCTCGAAGGCATCGGCGAGCGGGCTCGGGCCCAGGAGGAGCAGGGCTACGACGGGCTGTGGGTGCCCGAGACCAACCACGACGCCTTCACCATGCTGCCCCTGATGGCTCAGACCACCGACGACGTCGAGCTCGGCACCAGCATCGTGGTTGGGTTCGCCCGTAACCCCATGTCGCTCGCCTACTCGGCGAACGACATCCAACTCCTGTCGAAGGGGCGGTTCATCCTGGGTCTGGGCAGCCAGATCAAGCCCCATATCACCCGAAGGTTCTCGATGGAGTGGTCGAAGCCGGCCGCCCGAATGAGGGAGATGGTCCTGGCCACCAAGGCCATCTGGAACTCGTGGAACACGGGCGAGAAGCTCGACTTCCGAGGCGACTTCTACCAACACACCCTCATGAACCCCCTGTTCCACCCCGGCGAGAACCCCCACGGTGCCCCCCGTGTCGCCATCGCCGGGGTCGGCGAGCTCATGACCGAGGTGGCCGGTGAGGTCGCCGATGTCTTCCTCGGTCACGGCTTCGCCACCGAGAAGTACATGCGTGAGGTCACCATCCCCGCCCTGGGCCGGGGCGCCGACCGAGCGGGGCGTTCCGTCGACGACATCGCCATCTCCGGCACCCCGTTCATCGTGACCGGGAGCAATGAGGAGGAGATGGCTGTCGCCACCAAGGGAACCAAACAGCAGATCGCCTTCTATGGCTCCACCCCCGCGTATCGCCCCGTCCTCGAGTGTCACGGCTGGGGAGAGCTCCAGACCGAGCTCAACCAGATGTCGAAGGAGGGCCGATGGGAGGAGATGGGCGAGCTCATCGACGACGACATTCTGCACGCCTTCGCAGTTGTGGCTGAGATCGATGATCTCGCGCCCGAGATCCTCCGCCGGTTCGACGACATCATCGACCGGATCAGCTTCTACGCCGCCTACCAGTTCGACCCCACCCGCTGGCTGGCCATCATGCACGACCTGAAGCAGTGACCAGGATGGATATGCCCGAGCTCGAGCGGCGTCTGGAGGTGTTCTGCCAGGACCGGTATCAGGATCCCGATGTGGCTGTGGGCGATCTGGTCTCGATGCCGGGCCACGCCGGGTTCTCCTACGGGTTCTCGGTGATCAGTCGGGGCGGCACGGATCGGTGGTTCCTGCGGCTTCCTCCACCGAACGTCCGGTGGGAGGGCACCGCCGACCTGACCCGTCAGGTGGCCGCCATCGAAGCCCTCGAAGGCAGCGACGTGCCCCACTGTCCGGTGAGATGGTGGGGTGGCCCCGATGACGCGGACTGGTTCGAAAGCCCCTACTTCGTGACCCCCTTTCTCGGCGGGGCCAAAGGGGTGGGTCTGGGCACGCCACCTTGGGCTCATGAGCTACCCGCGCAGAGCCGGGTCTCGATGGCCGTGCAGGCCATGACCGCGCTGGGCGGAATCCATGGGGTCGACTGGCGAGACCGCTGTCCGGGTCTGGGGGAGCCCGTGGATCTGGGGACCGATGTCATCAGTTGGGATCGGTTCATGGAACGGGTGGCCGAACCCGACCGATTGAACCGGATCCCTGAGATCCGCGACCGATTGGTCGAGTCCCTCCCAACGAGTGTCGAGGTGGGTCTGTGTCACGGCGACTACCAGTTCGGCAACCTGCTCTACACCCCCGACGGAACGCTCTGCGCGGTGATCGACTGGGAGCTCTGCGGGATTGGAGCCGTCAACACCGATCTCGGGTGGATGGCGCTGTTCAACGACCCCTCGGCGTGGCGTCACGAGGGCGCGACACCACTGGGAATGGCCCGGGCCGACGAGTTGCTCGCTCTCTACACCGAGATCCGGGGATCCGCCCCCGTCGCCATTGACTGGTTCCGGGCCCAAGCGGCCTACAAGTTCGCGATCATCGCCGGGTTCAACCTGGCCCTTCACCGCCGCGGCAAGCGGCCCGACCCGTGGTGGGAGGACGTGGCGTTGTCGCTGGAGAGCCTCCAGGATTACGCCCTGCGGTATCTGTGATCGGCTGATCGGCACCAGGTGGGGGCGGGTCAGATCAGGCCGCGAACGCGCCGCAGGGCCTCGTCGAGGCCCAGGGTCCCCCCCTCCAGTTCGGCGCACAGCTCTTCGATGGCAGGGTCGCTCCCGGAGCGCACGAAGGCTGCTACATCTCGGGCCAGGGCTTCGGCCAGTTGGCGGCGACTCCTGCCTCGAATGCGGGTTGCGCGGGTATCGGGATCGTCGCGGCCCCGTCGGGCCTCGATGGCATCCACCAGCTCCGCCACGCCCTTGCCCTGGGTGGCCGTGGTCAGCAGAACCGGTACGTCCGCCGAGTCGTCACTGCGCAGGGCCACCATGTTCCTCAACTGGGAGGCGGTGTTGGTGGCCTGGGCCTGGTCGGCCTTGTTGACCACGAGGATGTCGGCGATCTCGAGGATTCCGGCCTTGATGGCCTGGATGTCGTCGCCGGCCCCTGGTGGGCAGATCACGACCTTGACGTCGGCAATCTGGGCTACCTCGACCTCAGACTGGCCCGCACCCACGGTCTCGACGATCACGGTGTCGTTGCCGGCCGCGTCCATCAGGTCGATGACCCGAGCTGCCGTGGGCGATAGACCTCCGAGCTGGCCGCGAGACGCGACGGAGCGCACGAAGACCCCCGGATCGGCGGAGTGCTCCGACATACGGATGCGGTCGCCCAGGATCGCGCCCCCGCTGATGGGGCTGGTGGGGTCGATGGCGAGAACCGCGACCCGGTGCCCGCGACGGCGCAGCTCGGTGATCAGGGCACTGGTCAGCGTCGACTTGCCCGCGCCGGGAGGGCCGGTGATGCCCACCACGAGAGCACGGCCGAGATGGGGTTGTATCGACGCGAGGATGGCCGCACCCTCCGGCGTCTCGTTCTCGGCGGCGGTGATGGCCCGGGCCAGCGCCACTGGCTCACCGCCAACGAGCCGCTGCGCCAGGGGAGGAGCACCGGTCGGGAGATCGTTCACGTCACAGGACCACCAACGGCTGCCCCTCGCCCATCTCCGCCCTCACCGTCGCACAGATCTCGCCGTTCGTCGCGTCGGCGAGTGCGGCGTCGACAACTTTCGCGTACACGTTCTCGTCGGCCGAGGCGCACGCCCGAGCGAGGTCGTCCAGGGCGCCTCTCACGCAACCCTGGTCGCGTGACTTCCTGAAACGGGCGAGTCGCTCCAGGTAGGAGTCGATGCGAACCGGGTCGGGCCGTTCGAGGGCCTGGGGTCTTCGGGAAGGATCGTCGGGTCCGATGAAGCCGTTCACGCCGACGATGATCTCCTCTTCGGATTCGATCTGGTCCTGCCAGGCCCGGGAGGACTCTCCGATGAGGTTCTGCACGAACCCTGACTCGACCGCCGCGTACATCCCGCCCTCAGAGTCGACCTGGGCGATCACCCCTTCGATCTCGGCCTCCATCTCGTCGGTGAGGGCCTCCACGTAGTAGGAGCCGCCCAGGGGATCGATTACGTCGTCGAGGTGGGCCTCGTGACGCAGGATGTTCTGGGTGGCGATGGCGATCTGGGCCGCGGCTTCGGTAGGCGTCGACAGGGCTTCGTCGTAGGAATCGGTGTGCAGGGATTGCAGCCCACCGAAGATGCCCGCCATGGCCTGCACGGCCACTCGGGCCACATTGTTGAGGGGCTGTTGGCGAGTGAGGTCGACCCCCGAGGTCTGCCCGTGGAAGCGGAAGCGCCGAGACCGTATGTCCGCCGCACCGAACCGCTCGCCAGTGACACGGTTCCAGATACGCCGGCCCGCTCGGAACTTGGCGACCTCCTCGAAGAAGCTGATGGAGATATCGAAGAAGAAGCTGAACCGGGGAAGGAACGAGTCGGGTTCGTGGCCGCGGGCCACCAGGTCGTCGGCGTACTGGATCGCGGAGGAGATGGCCAACCCCATGGCCTGCGCCGGGGTGGCGCCGGCCTGCTGCATGTGCTGGCCGACCACCGAGATCGGATTCCACCGGGGGGCCTCCCGGTTCATCCACTCGATATGGTCGAGCAGCAAGCGGCGCTGGCCGGGGAGAGCGACCCTGAAGAACATGTGGAGAGCCGCGAAGTGGGACAGGTAGTCGGACTGGTTGGTCGTGCCGGCCAGGGTGTTCCACGGGATGCCCCGATCCCTCGCCACCTTCAGCATGAAGGCCGAGAGCGTGTAGGGAGCGGTGTCACCCATGCTGATGGCTTCCCGATCGATCGGGAGGCCGTCGAGGGCCATCGACATGTCCTCGGTCGACCCAATGAGGGTCCCGCAGGTGCCGAGCAGCTCTCGCTCCACCGCGTCCCCGTCGAATCCTCGAAGGTGACTGTTGCAGGGAGCGAGGTAGAGGCTCGCCCCGCCCGTGTCGAGCAGGGACCGCATCCGTTGGTTGTAGTCCTCGGGCAAGCCGAGGCCCACGATGAGGCGGGGACTCCACGGTCGACCGCGGTGCATCGTCGAGTACACGCCCCGGGTCATCGGCGACGACCCGGGAGATCCGAGCTGCTCGTCATGCTGTGACGAGTCCCAGTCGTCGGGGGTGTAGAGGGGTTTGACGGTGATGCCGGAGCGATTGGCGCGAGGTGGCTCTGGGCCGAGCTGGGCCCGATAGTCGGCCTCCCAACGCGAGTGGTCGGTTGGCGGTACCGGGTCCGGGGAGCTCTCTGGTTCCGGCTCGGGAGTCTGTTCACCCATCTCGATCTCCGCTCTTTCGGTGGCGCGACTCCTCGACGAGGCCACGGATGCGCTCGACGATCTCCTCGCGGCGGGCGCCAGGGTGGAACACATGATCGACGCCGGAGTCGAGGAGTGCCTGCTCCTCGTCTTCGGGCACGATGCCTCCGACGACGAGGGCCACATCGCCGAGGCCCGCGTCGGCCAGAGCAGCCATGAGAGTGGGGACGATGAGATGGTCCGTGGCCAGTGACGAGACGCCGATCACGTCGACGTCTTCTTGCATCGCGAGATTCACGACCGCCGGGATCTCCTGCCACGGCCCCGTGTAGACAACTTCCATACCGGCGTCGCGCAGGTAGCTGGCGACCAGCCGACTCCCCCGATCGTGACCGTCGAGACCGATCTTGGTCATCAGTACTCGACCTGGGGGGTTGCCCTCGACCATCACGGCCCCCCACCTACACCAGGAACCCCCGAGGGGGCTGCGTAGCCGCGGAAACAGGCGGTTTCTCGAGCGAGGATTTGCCGACCCGTCACCGCCGCAGTCTTGCCAGCCCCTGGCAAGGACGGAAGGGTCCTTCGACCCTGAAGCAGTGGCGTCGAGGTCGCCTCTCACCGTCACTCGGCCGCCGGTCACAGCCCGGCTGTACACCAGGGAAGCGGCTCCTCCCCCTTTTTGGTGGCAGTTGGTTGAGCCGGACCTGGACCCTGTGAGGGGTCCGGGCCATCCGCTCTGAACATCGGTCTGCGTCACACCGTCGCACAGGACCCCCGTGATGAGCCACACTTTGTCCATGGACGTCCACCGGAGCGCGAATGCCGATCTCGACACCCCCTGATCTGCTCCCGCTCATCGCGCCCGGCGCTCAGGTACTCGTGAGGGACGAGGAGTGGCTTGTGTAGTCGACTCAGGCCACACCGGCCGACGGTCTGCTGATCCGGCGGGGCCGGGGCGACCGAATCCTGGTGGTCACCCCTCGCCACATCCTCGAACAGTTCCAGCACGAGCTGTGGACCCGCTTCGCCATCCCCCTGGTGCGCCTCGACAGCGAGGGCATCCGCTGGGATGCGGTCGTCATCGACGAGTGCCACAACCTGGTCAACCGGGGCACCCTCAACAATCAGCTGGCTAGGGTGCTAGCCCCCCGGACCGAGGCCCTCCTCCTCACCGGTGACATGGCCTCGGAAGGTGTGAACCTCCACCGTCAGTGCCATCACCTGATCCACTTCGACCTGCCCTGGTCGCTCATCACCATCGAGCAGCGCAACGGTCGTATCGACCGCTATGGCCAGGAGAATCCGCCTGATATCCGAGCTTTGGTCGTCACCCCCGATCATCCGCGCCTGACCGGCGATGTCCGGGTCCTCACTCGGCTCCTCGACCGGGAGCACCATGCTCATCAGGCCTTCGGGGAGAGAGGCAGCCTTCTCGGTCTGCATGCCGCCGAGGCTGAAGAGGATGGGGTGATGAAAGCCCTCCGCGATGGAACCAACCCAGACCAGGTCATACCGAAAGAGCCCACCAAACCCTTCGATCTCATGACCATGATCATGGGGGACACCGGTGGGGGAGAGGTGCCCGTCCACTACCCACCCACTCTCTTCGCCGACGATTCGGCGTTCGTCGCCGAGGCCCTTGGTGCGGGTGGGCCGCAACCAAGCTCCAGTTCTGTGTGCAGGGCCAGTTCTCGAACGGCCGGGGCCAACCCCAGCTCGTCGAGTGGCTGGCCGTGTTCGCTGGGCCTTCGGGCAACTGGATGGTCGATGACCTCCTGCCCACGCTCGAACGGGCCGGGGTCGGGCCGGGGATGCCCAACGACGGGGTCGGGCCCGACACCAGCGGGCTACACGCTCAGCTCGATCAGGTAGTTGCCACGGCCCGCACGGAGCTCGACAGTCGGCGGCTGGCCCACGATGCCACCATCGGGCCGAACCGACCGAACGGCTGCGTTCGTGGGTCGGTAGGCGTCACGAGCAGGGGTCACTGGTCGACGAGAGTCGCCGCCGCGAACGAGATCGCTACACCCGAGACATCCGTACCGACACTGAGGAACTCATCGAGTCGATGCGAACCACCGGTCAGCTCCTGGTGCGAGTCCTGGCCGTTCTGGTGGGGGCGACGTGATGGGCTCAGGTGAGCCGGAGAAGAAAGCCGAGGATCACGAACGTGGTGGCCAGCTGGGTGCCCACCACCGTGGGGAGGAGGGGGGCGACATCGAGCCGCACCTCGGCGGTGTCACCCCTCAGCTCACCGCGCAGCTCGGACAGCCCGGCACTGAGGTCTTGGCGGGTGGCGAGGTTGTCGTAGCTCACGGTGTGCACCACTTCGGACAGGGTGGCGAGCTGCTCGTCATCGAGGGTTCCTCGGAAACCCTCGAGAAGACGAAGCCGCTCTCTTTCGGTGATGGCCATTGTGGATCCTCCCCGGCCGCGCTGTCGCCATAGCCAAACACAGACAGGTCGTGTTCTACGGGCCTCCAGGGACGGGCAAGACCTTCGTGGCCCGAACTCCTGGGCTCGGACCTCAGTGGCAGCGCCGACTGCTCTCACAACTCAGCGAGCTCGAGGAGGTGCAGACCTCGATAGGCGATCTGAGCTGGGTTGCTCGATGGGAGCCGCCTCCCATGGAGCGCCACTACGAGTCAGTAGTCCGGCTCGGCCATCTGTTGCTCACGTCGACATCGCTTCGGTCCGAGTTGGGTGCCCACCAGGTGGTTGCCCAGGATCCGATCAGTCTGGGCCGCGACTCCTCTACGCCCGATGGCCTGGTGACCCGGAGTCACACACAATTCCGGTCCGCAACAGCGGCGTGACCTTGCGGACCTTCGGCATCGACATGACTGGCGACATCAGCACGGCGGTGGAGCAGCTAGATCGAGTCGGTCTTCGAGCACGCCTCAGGCTGACCTATCTCGCGGATCATGAATGCAACCGTCTGGTCGATTCGAGGCCCGTCCAACTGGGTCGGGTGTCATGTCCGGCAGAGGTCACGGTGGATCGTCGCCGCCGTGACTCTGGCCGAGGGTGCTGGTGGTGGGGATGGGGGTGCCGTCGGGGCGTCGGTAGCAGAACTCCTCGAGGCTGGTGCGGGTGACTTCGAAGCGGGGGCCGTGGGGTGGGTCCTTCAAGCGGTTGTGGCGCCCGCAGAGGAGTTGGCCGTTCTCGAGGCTGGTGGGCCCCCCTTGATGACGGGGAGTCACGTGGTCGCCCTGACAGCGTTGGGCCGGCTGGTGGCAGCCGGGCCAGCGGCAGTAGCGGTCGCGTAGGTCCAGGACCCGTCGGAGGCGTCCGGTGAAGCTGGGCTGGCTGCTGGGACCGACAGTGATGGCGATGAGGCTGCGGTCGATGGGGCTGAGCAGTATCAGATCGATGAGTTGGCGAACCGAGATGGGTGTGCGGTCGAGGAGCTCGCAGACCGACGTCTCGAAGTCGAGGGTGGGGAGCGGGCCGCCGGTCTCGTTGGCCTCGATCACGGCGTCGATGGTCTGTTGGTCGGTCACGACCACAATGAGGGGTTCGGGGGCCTTGGCTCCCTCGGGCACGGCCTGTGAACGGCGGGCCATCTCGGCCAGGGCCGCGGCTCGCCGTTGGGCGGGAGAGCGGGCCAGTCGGTCGGCGCTGATCTGGTCGCCCCACTGGGCCTTCGCTTGCTCCCATTCGGCCAGGAACAGTTCGCGCTCGATGCGGTGGAGGGCTTCGTCGAAGGTGGCGCCGTCGATGGCGTCGAGGTCACCTCGCACCGTCACTCGGCCGTCGGGGTGCTTGTAGACCTGGAGTTCACCCGCGATCTCACCGGGCTGGGGCCCGTCGGGGTCGACACAGCGTTTCCAGTGGGCGAACGCTCGGCAGAAATCCTCGTGGTTCAGCTCACCCGCGAGCGAGACCAGCATGTCCTGGTCGTTCTCGAGGGCGGGGCCGTACCGGCTGGCGGCGGCGGTGCGACAGAACATGTCGGCCAGGGTGACCGAGATGCGGCCCTGGGTGAGGGCGGCGGCCACGGCATCGAGGCGGGGGAGCTTGCGGGCCCGCCGGATGATGTCACCGGCGGCGGTGTTGGCGAGGCCGGCCCGGTGGGCGAGGGCGGTCTTGGCGGTGCCGTGACCGTCGAGCGCCCATTCTTGCGATGCGTCCCAGGCGGCCATGACGCCGGCCTCGGTCGCGGCCAGCACCCGTCGGAGGTACTCGAAGCCCAGCGCCCGAGCAGCCAGGCTGGCATCGTCGAGGGTGCTGGCTTGTTTGGCCAGATCGCGAATGGCGGCTTCGGCCACAGCCACTTCGGCCCCGCCCAACTGCTCCGACACCGCCGACACCGCCGACACCGCCGATTCCGCCATGGGTTCCAAGCTATTGACGGGGTGTGACAGTCGATTCCCAACCGCCCGGTCACTGCCCTCGGGTCCGCGACCGCTAGGCGCCCCCCAGCTTGGCTCTGGCGATGTTCAGGTCGAACGAGCCGGGGCGGAAGTCGCCGGCCCAGGCCCTGAGATCGTCGTGCTCGGGATGGTTGGGGTCGCTCAGCGCCTCGATGAGGTTCCGGTAGCCCCAGGATCCGCCACAGTCCTCCGGTGGGGCATCGCCGGCGCCGTCGATGAGATCGAGGGGGTGGGGCCCGGAGCCGGGGTCGAGCTGCTCCTCCACCTTGATCAGCATCTCCCAGTTGTCACCGAAGTCGTAGACATAGTCGATCACTGCGCCCGGTCGGAGGAGCTCGTCGAGACGGATGGTGATGTCATCGCGGTCCTCCTCGCCGGGCAGGGCCCAGTCAGGGTCGGGGCTGCGGGTGTAGCCCACTCCGGCCACGGTGAAGCGATGGAGGTGGTAGTCGTCCCAGTCGAAGATTCGCTGGATGAGAAAGTGGAGGTCGTAGAGGGTGGCGCTGGCCGGTATCCGTACGGTTCGCCAGACCGGCAGATCGGCCAGTTCGCAGCGAATCCGGAACGCCGACCCGGCCGGAAGCCGGTCGTAGGCGATCACCGGCGGCGGGGCCTGGTAGTCGTCGACCGGTCCGGCCCCTAGAGCTCCGAACCCGAACAGGGTGCGGCTGTGTTGGTAGCGAGGGTTCGACGACCACAACTCTTCGCCCAGCACCCCGCGTATCTTGGCCGCCTTCTGGGTGATGGTGCCGGGGGCACCGGCCAGTTTGGCGGTGAGCTCGTCGGCGTACATGGCCAGAGGGTTCCAGCCCCCGATGA
This sequence comes from Actinomycetes bacterium, assembly GCA_024225275.1. Lineage (GTDB taxonomy): Bacteria > Actinomycetota > Acidimicrobiia > Acidimicrobiales > JAAEMS01 > JAAEMS01. The sequence goes on along the minus strand of JAAEMS010000250.1, from coordinate 15,113 downwards.
TGCCGTTGAGCTGGGCCACCGCGTACACGACACCCCCAGCCCAGATGTCGGGCCGGCCCCGGGCGAACAGTGTGGGGTCGGCGTGTGCCACATCGGTGATCAGGCGGCGGACCAGGGTGACGAACTCGTCGTCGAAGATCGCCCGGGAAGACGCCGAGGCCACGTCTGCGATTGTGCTCGCCCGCTCGGCTGCTGGTCCGAGGGTGGACAACTCGAGCGGCTCGGGGTGCGACCCACCAACGGGTTCGATCGTCCCTGCGCCGGTACCCGGGTCGAGCAGGGCCAGGGCCGCGCTGACCGCGGTGGGATCGTTCAGGTCGATGTCGCCCAGGAGGTCGGCCAGCGCTTCCTGCCCGACACTGCGAGGAGTGGGGTCGGCGATGGTCTCCTCGAAGACCGGTCTCACGTCGGCGACGGCCGAGAGGCAGCGATCGAGCAACTCCGGCCCCCAGCCCAGCTGCTCGTGAGTCCAGCGCACGAACAGCTCGAGCATGTCGGGGATGGTGGCCAGCTCATCGGGGCTGGCCATGACCTTGCGGGTCGACCACTCGAGAAACGCCGCCACCGAGTTCGGGGCCCACTTCAGAGGATCGCCCACCCCGTAGTCAGCGGCGAAGTCGACGGCCAGGGAGGTCCAGCCCAGTACTTCGTCGTCGACCGTCGGGTGGTTGTGGTTGGCCCACTCACCGAAGTCGGCCACGATACGGCGACGTTCGTCATGATCCAGAGGCTCGAAGTCGATCGGCTGGCGGGTGATGGGGGCCAGGACCCGCTCGACCATGGGCCGATTGGCCCGGGCCTCGTCCTCGATGATCTCGTCGATGCCGATGGTCATGTCGTTGAGGGAGTACGCCTCGTCGATGGCCGCTGCCGCTCGGCCCGGATCGCACGGCTGAGAGAAGACGTCGTCGACCTCGTCGACCAGATCGGTGAAGGTGGTCGCGTCAGGCATGGCGATGGTGTCCTTGACGATGCCACCCATCAGACGATCGATCATGACGGCGAGCGCGCCAACGCTGCGGTCCGGGTAGGCCAGCTCGAAGATGTACTGCTCGGACTCGCCGAAGATGTCCTCGGCCACAAGGGTCGAGGTGATGGTGGCCTCACCGAAGCAGGTCGCGGCGGCCGAGGGCTTGCGGTTGAACGTGCCCAGGACCCGCCGGGCCTGGTCGGTCGCCACTTCGCCGTAGACGGCGAAGGCGGCGACGGTATCGACCACCCGCGGAGCTGCGAACGGGCCGAGGTCACCCAGCACGGTGAGCACTTCGTGGAAGGTGGGTGGGATGTCGTCGGGGTCGGGTGGATCGAAGGGGGACGGTTGCTCGAGTCCGGTTCGGAACATCGACACGAACGCCGAGGCTTCGGAGTCGCGGAAGACGGCGAGATCGTCTTCGAACCGGGGCAGGAGCTCGTCGAGCCCCGGGGGCAACAGGGGGGTCACCGCGGTGGGTGAGCCCCAGTTGAGGGGTCGGGTTCCCTTGGGGGTGACTCGGCCACCCCTTCCCTTGCGTCGTCGAGCCATGTCCGGATCCTTTCATGCCTGACCACTGGACTTGAAGCCTCGACTCCAGGGTATTCTCCCGAGGGAGGCGATGGCGATGGCCCGTGAGAGGGTCCTACAGCAAGGAAAGCTACCTCCCGCCCTTCTCGTTGAGATGCTGGCGGAAGCTTCCCCTCTGCCCGACGAGGTGGTCCTCGGGCCATCGGTGGGCGAGGACGCCGCGGTCATCGCCGTCGAGGCCGGTTCACTCGTCGTGGCGGCCGATCCGATCACGCTCACCGGCGAAGGTGTCGGCCGGTCGGCCGTTCTGGTGAACGCCAACGATGTGGCGGTGATGGGGGTGCGGCCTCGTTGGTTCCTGGCCACGGTCCTGCTGCCGGTCGGAACGACCGACTCCGCCGTGCGCCTTCTGTTCGCCGAGCTCCACGCCGCGGCCGACGAGGCCGGGGTGGCGCTGGTGGGCGGCCACACCGAAGTCACCGGTGGGGTGGGTCAGACCGTCGTGAGCGGGGTGATGATGGGCCTCGGCTCGCCCGACCAGATCGTGCCCAGTTCGGGTGCCACGCCGGGAGACGTCGTCGTACAGGTCGGAGCCGCCCCGATCGAGGGCGCAGCTGTCCTGGCACCGACAAGGGGACTGCCCTGGCCGCCCACGGACGAGCCTCTGCCCTCGATCAGCGTCGTCGAGGCGGCCCTCACCGCCGCTTCCCTCGGCGCCACCTCCATGCACGATCCCACCGAGGGGGGTCTGGCCTCCGGCCTTCACGAGCTGGCCGCGGCCAGCGGTGTGGCCATCACGGTCAACCCGAACGAGGTGGCCTGGCACCCGCGGGCTGTCGCCGTCGTCGAGGCGGCCGGTGCCAACCCGTGGGCCACCCTGGCCTCGGGTACCCTGCTGGCCACCTTCGGGCCCGACGCGGCCCCCGCTGCGGTCGGCGAGCTCAGGCGCCTGGTGCCCACGGCCGCGGTCATCGGGGAAACCCATGAGGGCGAAGGAGTCGTCGATCTCAGGGGCGCCCCGATCGGGTGGCCTGACCGCGACGAGGTGGCCCGCCTGGCCGAGGCTGAGGATGCCGACGGTCACCCGGCCAACCCCAACCCCCCGGAGTAGAGTCGAGGCACATCCAGGGAGTTGAATAGGGGGGCGATGACCACGAAACCACCATTCCCGGGAACCCGTATCACCACCAATGGGAACCAACTGGTCTCGTACCACACTGAGGCGAGGATCACCCAGGGGGGCGTGTTCTACCCCATCACCCCGTCCACCGAGATGGGCGAGAACTACCAGATGGCGTTCGCCGAGGGCGCCCTCGATGTCTTCGGCAATCAGAAGGTTGCCATCGAGACCGAAGGGGAGCACTCGGCCCAGGGGGGCGCCATAGCCTTGTCCATGACTGGTCGTCGGGTGGTGAACTTCACGTCGGGCCAGGGTCTGGTCTACGGACTCGAGCAGTACTTCCACGCCCCGGGCAAGCTCTCGACCCTCGTGGTCGAGGTCGCGGCGCGGGCGCTCACCAAGCACGCACTCAACGTTCACTGCGGCCACGACGACATCTATGTCGCGCTTCCCACCGGCTGGATCATGCTGTTCGCCAAGGACGCCCAGCAGGCCGCCGACCAATCCCTGATTGCCCGGCGGGTCGCGGAGCTGTCCCTCAACCCGGCCATCAACATTCAGGACGGCTTCCTCACCTCCCACCTCGAGCGCACCTTCTACCGACACGAGTCGGAGATGATGCGTCAGTTCCTGGGCGCCCACGACGATGTCATCGATTGCCCGACCCCCGCCCAGCGGGAACTGTTCGGCCCGACCCGGCGCCGGGTCCCCCGGATGATCGACCTGAAGAACCCGATGCTCCTGGGCCCGGTGCAGAACCAGGAGCACTACATGAACGGGGTGATGGCCCGGCGTAGCAAGTTCGCCGATCACGTGACCGGTTTCCTCGAGGAGGCGTACGAAGAGTTCGCCCGGCTGACCGGACGCCGCTACGGGATGATCACGGAGTACCGCGCCGATGATGCCGACACGGTGTTCATCTCGCTCGGTTCAGCCGCTGAGAACGTCGAGGCTGCCGTCGACCACCTGCGCGAGACCGAAGGGGCCAAGGTCGGGTCGATCCACGTCAACGTCCTGCGCCCCTTCCCCGAGGCGGCACTGGTCGACGCCCTGCGGGGCAAGAAGCGGATCATCGTGCTCGAGCGCACCGACGATCCTCTCTCGGGCGACAACCCTCTCGGCAGCGAGATCAGGGCGTCGATCAACAAGGGAATCGAGGTGGGCCGTGAACATCCACCCGGAGACGTGCCCAGGTTGACCCCGGAGGAGACGCCCCTCCAGTTCGCGGGAACCTACGGGCTGGGCTCGCGCGACTTCCGACCCGAGCATGTTCTCGGTGCCTACGAGTTCGCTATGGGTCAGACGCCGCGCCAGGACGGGAGCGGCCCCCACGACGGTGTCCGGAACTTCGTGCTCGGCATCGACCATCCTCACGCCGTCATATCCGAGCGCACCCCGTCCCTTCTCCCCGAAGGCGCCATCTCTGTGCGGTTCCACTCGATCGGTGGGTGGGGCATGATCACGACCGGTAAGAACCTCAGCGAGATCATTGGTGAGCTGGGAGAGGACCTGGCCCTTCGGGAGGAGGATTTCGACGACTTCGGTCGGCCCCGTGAGATCGTGCACGTCTCGGCCAACCCCAAGTACGGGTCCGAGAAGAAGGGCGCCCCCACCCAGTACTTCCTGGTGGCGGCACCCGAACGCATCAGGGTCAACTGCGACCTACGCCATGTCGACGTTGTGTTGTGTTGTGACCCGAAGGCGTTCACCCACACGGACCCGCTGGAGGGCATCAGCCGTGGCGGGACCTTTGTCATCGAATCCGACGAGGGGCCCGCGGCCGTCTGGCAGCGCATCCCGCCAGCCGCCCGGCGCAGGATCATCGAGCACGAGATCAAGGTGTATTCGCTACCGGGCTTCGACATCGCCCGGCAGGCCTCATCTCGCGAAGACCTCCAGCTGCGCATGCAGGGCAACGCCTTCCTCGGCGCCTTCTTCGCGGTGTCGGGCCTCCTCGAGGAGTACGGGATCTCAGCTGAGCGGTTCGAGGAGCTGGTGAAGGACCAGTACGTCAAGAAGTTCGGGCGCTTCGGCGATGGGGTCGTCGACTCGAACATGACGGTCATGCACTCAGGCTTCTCCCGGGTCCAGCCCATTCCCCACGGCCCCATCGACGCCCCCGATCGTTCCACCATGCGGCTGCCCGCCCTCGAGGCGTGCGCGACGTGCGGACCGGTTCCGTCCGCCGGCGTACCGGTCGAGCAGCCCGTGCGGATGCCGCTGGCCCGCACGGCCACCTTCGACGCCGAGTTCCGGGCCGGTCTGGGCTACGACCAGCCCTCGTCGGCCCTCGCCTCGGTGGGCATGATGCCGGCCGCCACCGGTGCCACCGCGAGCAAGTACGGGTCTCGGCGCCAGGCACCGGTGTGGATAGCCGAGAACTGCACCTTGTGCATGGACTGCATCACCGCGTGCCCCGACACCGCTCTGCCCAACACGGCCCAGGACATCAACACCATCCTGGTGACCGCCACGAACGCCTATGTGGCCGATCTCGACGATCGCCAGGCCGTGCTCGAAGCCATCCCGTCGATCGAGACCGCGGTGCGGTCCCTGATGACCGAGGCGATTGCCGAGAAGTCGGCCCGGCCTTTCGCCGATCTTCTGCGGCAGGCGACTGACCAGATCGAGATCAGCGACCGGGCCCGCGGCCAGTTCATGGAGCTGTTTCGCCGGGTTCCCTTCGCCTACTACAAGACCCCTTCGGTCTTCCGTACCCTCGAGCGGAAGGAGCCGGGCACCGGCGGGTTGTTCTCGATCATGGTGTCTGATCTCTGCAAGGGCTGTGGTGAGTGCGTCGTCGAGTGTGGTGAGCGCGAGGCGCTGACCATGGCCGACGAGACGGCCGAGCTCAACGCCGACCATCTCAGCGGCACCAACTTCCTGAGGATGCTGGCCGACACACCGGTCCAGTTCCTGGGCCGGTTCGATCCCGATCATCCCGAGGAGTCCCAGGTTGGTCAGCTCAAGAACCACCTGATGCTGAGGAGCCAGTACGAGGCACTGGTCAGCGGCGATGGGGCCTGTGCCGGCTGTGGAGAGAAGACGGTCCTGCACGCGGTGGCGTCGCTCACCGAGTCGTACATGCGGCCCCTGTTTCACGCCAAGGCCGACCGTTTGACGGCCAAGGCCGCGAGGTTGATGGTCGAGGGCGAGGATCACCTGGTCGCGCTGGCCGAGGCCGATCCGGACCAGCATCATCTGTTCCGACAGGCCGTCGCCCACATGCTGATGGGGTTGGGTGGGGATGAGCCCGAAGACACGCGGGCTCGCATCGCCGCTCACGGCAAGATCACCAACGCCGAGATCGTCGATGCCATCGGCGAGGTGATGCGACGTGACGCCTTCAATCACCGCGACCTCCAGGCGGTCGACGGGATGACGGCCAGCGGCATGTCGGTCATGGCCATGGGTGCCCACACGGGCTGTAACAGCGTGTACGGCTCGACGCCGGTGAACAACCCCCACCCGTACCCGTGGATGAACTCCCTGTTCCAGGACGGGGTCACGGTGTCGTGGCTGTTGGGCGAGGGCTTCATCCTCACCCACTCCCGGCGCTCGGTGATCCCCGAGCGGCTGTGCGATCTTCTGCTCGATGGCGAGACCGACGTCATGACCCCGGACCACTACGACATGTTGGTCCACATGACCGACGTCGAGATGACAGCCGCCGAGATCCGCGAGCTGCCCAAGGTGTGGGCCATCGGCGGAGACGGGGGGATGGGCGACATCGGCTACCAGAACGTCTCCAAGGTGGTTCTCCAGAACCGGCCCAATGTGAACATGCTGATGCTCGACACCCAGGTCTACTCGAACACCGGGGGCCAGAACTCGGACTCCACCCCCATGCCCGGAGGTGGTGACATGAACCAGTTCGGTCATGCCTCGCAGGGCAAGCTGACCGAGAAGAAGGGTGTTGCCGAGAGCTTCCTGGGTGGCCACGGGTCACCTTTCGTCGCCCAGGTCTCGGCGGCCAACACGGCCCAGTTCTACAAGGCGATCCTGGACGGTCTCGGCTATCGGGGAACCTCGTTCTTCCAGTGCTTCACCACTTGTCAGCCCGAACACGGTGTCCCCGACGACATGTCGACACAACAGGCCAGCCGAATCCGCGATTCGCGCGGCATGCCCCAGTTCGTGTTCACCCCGTCGAGGGGTGAGTCCTACGAGGACGCGCTCAATCTGGCCGGCAACCCGAGTGTCAACCGCGACTGGTATCAGAAGTCATCGAAGGCCAGCGGCCGTCACTACCAGTACATGCCACCCCACTGGGCCGTCACCGAGGCCCGGTTCCGGCGCCACTGGAGGCCGGCTGAACCCGGCGAGAACCTTGTCGACCTCAACGACATGCTCACCCTGGTCACCCAGGACGATGTCATCGAGCGTCACGTCTTCGACCCCGGCCATCGGTCGTTCATCCCCGACTGGCAGGTGTCCACTGACATCGAGGATGAGGCCGGTGAGGTCTCGACCGTCGTGTTGTCCCGTCAGATGGTGCTCTTCTGCGTGGAGCGCCGCCGCAGCTGGCGCATGCTCCAGAGCCGAGCCGGTATACCCAACGTCGACTATGTCGCCCAGAAGGTCGTGTTGGCCGCGCTCTCGGCGGGCGAGCACGGCGAGCAGGACCGCTTCGCCTTTGCCGCCGCCACCCGAGACCGCGAGCTCGAGGCTCTTGTCGCGTCCGGGTGACGGCCCTGGCGCAGGGGGTAGGTCTGCTGGACCGGGGGCGATGTACGACTTCGACCTCGACCAACTGGTGGGCGCCATGGTTGGCCGGCTGGCGCCGTAGCGGATCAGCCCAGCTGGCTCACGTCGCGCACGGCGCCGCGGTCGGCCGAGGTGGTCATGGCGGCGTAGGCCTTCAGGGCGGCCGACACCTGGCGGGTGCGGGCGCCGGGCCTCCAGGCGTCGGGCCCCGTGGCCTCCATCGCGGCTCGTCGAGTGGCGATCTCGGCTTCGGAGAGGCGCACATCGATGGTGCGGCTCGGAATGTCGATGTCGATGATGTCGCCGTTCTCGATGAGGCCGATGGCCCCACCCTCGGCCGCCTCGGGGGAGGCGTGGCCGATCGACAGGCCCGAGGTTCCGCCGGAGAAACGTCCATCGGTGACCAGGGCACACTCGGCTCCCAGGCCGCGGCTCTTGATGTAGGAAGTCGGGTACAACATCTCCTGCATTCCGGGCCCTCCCTTGGGACCTTCATAGCGTACGACCACGATGTCGCCGGCCTGGATGTTGGATTCGTCGAGGATGGCGTCACAGGCCGAGTCCTGACTCTCGAACACCTTGACCGGCCCACTGAACGTGTAGATCGATTCGTCGACGCCGGCTGTCTTCACGATGCAGCCCCGCTCGGCGATGTTGCCGTAGAGCACGGCCAAGCCGCCCTCGGTGGAGTACGGAGCGTCCATCGACCGGATGCATCCGGCCTCGCGATCGACATCGAGGTCGTTCCAGCGGGTCGACTGGCTGAACGCCTCCTGGGTGGGGATGCCGGCGGGTCCGGCCCGGAAGAACTCGACGACCTCGGCGCTGGGATCGCGCCTGATGTCCCACTCGTCGAGGGCGGTAGCCAGAGACTCGCTGTGGACGGTGGGCAGGCTGGTGTCGAGCAGGCCGGCCCGGTCGAGCTCGCCCATGATGCCCATGATTCCGCCGGCTCGATGCACATCCTCGATGTGGTACTCCTGGGTTGAGGGTGCCACCTTGCAGAGGTTGGGCGTCTGCCGGCTGAGGCGGTCGATGTCGGCCATGGTGAAGTCGACCCCACCTTCTTGGGCCGCGGCCAGGATGTGCAGCACGGTGTTGGTGGAACCGCCCATGGCGATGTCGACTGTCATGGCGTTCTCGAACGCGGTCTTCGAGCAGATCGAGCGGGGCAAGACCGTTTCGTCGTCCTTCTCGTAGCGGCGGCGTGCCATGTCGACGATGCGGCGACCGGCCTCGAGGAAGAGCTGTTCGCGGTCGGTGTGGGTGGCGACGACGGTGCCGTTGCCGGGCAGTGAGAGGCCGAGGGCCTCGGTGAGGCAGTTCATCGAGTTGGCGGTGAACATGCCCGAGCAGGACCCGCAGGTGGGGCAAGCCGAGCGCTCGATCTCGAGGAGGTCCTCGTCGCTCACCGAGGTGTCGCCGGCCTTGATCATGGCGTCGATCAGGTCGAGCTTGACCTCGTTGCCGGCCAGCTTGGTCTTGCCGGCTTCCATGGGCCCACCGCTCACGAAGATGACGGGGATGTTCAGCCGCATGGCCGCGTTGAGCATGCCCGGCGTGATCTTGTCGCAATTGCTGATGCAGACCATTGCGTCGGCGCAGTGGGCGTTGACCATGTACTCGATCGAGTCGGCGATGAGATCACGGCTGGGGAGGCTGTAGAGCATGCCGTCGTGGCCCATGGCGATGCCATCGTCCACGGCGATGGTGTTGAACTCCTTGGCCACACCGCCCGCCTGCTCGATCTCCCGGGCGACGAGCTGACCGAGATCCTTGAGGTGGACGTGGCCAGGAACGAACTGGGTGAAGGAGTTGGCCACCGCGACGATGGGCTTCTCGAAGTCCTCGTCGGTCATGCCGGTGGCCCGCCAGAGGGACCGGGCGCCGGCCATGTTGCGACCCTGGGTGGACGTGGCAGATCGGTACTGAGCCATGGCGATCAGCCTAGGGCGTCGCGCGATGGCGACGACCAGCCTCTTCTCGTTCCAGCCGACCCGATTCCGGAGACCCTCCATGCCTTCCCTCGAACCACTCATGTCCGTCGACTTCACCCTCGAGTTCAACTCGATCGGCAAGACCGCTCGCGGTGTGCGGCTGAACGTCCCCTTCTCGGGTACCGCGACATCGTCGCTCTGGGAGGGGGAACGCCCCGTCTCCGGTGTCGACTACCTCACGGTGGGCAGCGACGGTGTAGTGGCCTACTCGGCCACCGGCCGCTCCGATGGCCACGGCCCGATGGAGGTGTTCACCTTCGAGACCGCCGGCGAGGCCCTGGGTGACCCAAGTCACTGGTGGAGTTCGTCAGTCATGCTTGTCATTCACTGTGAGTCTGCGTAGTCTACTTAGCAAGCCCTCGGGATCACCCGGGCTCAACCCCCCCCTCACTTGGAGACCACAATGGCCGTCATGGACAGCGTCAAGGAAGCCCAGACCCGTTCGATCGATCAGATGAAGACCGTGCAGGAACAGGTCATCTCGTTCAACGAGCGCATCGCCGACAGCGTGCTCAGCGCCGTGCCGAGCTTCGCCTCCCCCTTCGCCGACTACCTCCCCAAGCCCTCCGATGTCGTCGACAGCTACTTCGACTTCATGAACGAGATGCACGAGGCCAACCGCGACTTCGCCGCCCGCATGACCGGCATCTGGGACCGGGCCGAGGACACAGCCCCAGAGGCCAAGGCTGCCGACAAGAAGTGAGTGGTTCGTCGGGGAGCTCCGGCTCGACTGCGAAGTACCCCGGCCTCGAACAGCTGGGCCAGTTCATCAAGGCCCAGCGCAAGATGATGGAGCTGAGTCAGCGTCAGCTGGCTCAGCTCACCCATCTCTCGGACCCCTACGTCAGTCAGCTCGAGCGGGGCCTACACGAACCCTCGGTGCGAGTAATCAAAGCCCTCGCCGGCGCCCTCAACGTGAGGGCCGAGACCCTGCTTTCCTACGCCGGCCTCCTGGACGACGACGCCGACGGCAGTACCGCCACGGTCGTCGAGGCCATCCACTCCGACACCCACCTCACCGATGAGCAGAAGGTTGCCCTGCTCGGCGTGTACCGGAACTTCCGCGGCGCGACCGCCAACGTCTGATGCGGCCCCGCGATCTTGGTGACTCCTTCTTCGGTGAAGTGACCCGAACCGCCGACATCGCGGTTCGCCTCGGCGGCCTCGACCCCTTCCTGAATACCGCCCGGGCCGTTGCCGTCGCCCGGTGGGGGGCCGGTGTCGCCGCCATGGTGGCCGGGAGCGCCATGCGTTACCCGAAGCGGGTCGCCATCTCCGATGCGACCGGCGAGATCACCTACTCCGAGCTCGATCGCCAGGCTTCGGCGCTTGGCTGCTACTTCCAGGAAGCTGGGGGCGAGGGCGCGGTCGGCATCCTCTGTCGGAACCATCGGTGGTTCCTCAGCGCCCAGGTCGGGGCCGAGCGGGCCGGTGCCGACCTGGTCCTGCTCAGCACCGCCCTCCCCGGCCCGAAGCTGGCCGAGGTGGTCGAGCGCGAGGGCATCACCACACTCGTGGTGGACCATGAGTTCCGCGATGTCGTCGAAGCCGCCGATCTCGACATCGAGGTCGTCGCCGCCGACGGCGAGGGCCCGGGCTCGCTCGCTGAAGTCGCCAGCCATCAGGGTCGCTGTCCGTCGCCGACCCGCCGGTCCCGGCTCGTGCTGTTGACCTCCGGTACGACCGGTCCGCCCAAGGGTGCCCGCCGCGAGAACAAGGCTCCCGGATTCGATTCGCTCGGAATGTTCGCCCACGTGCCCTATCGCATGGGTGACCAGTACTTCGTGGGGCCGCCCCTGTTCCACGCCTGGGGGCTCAGCCAGGCCACAGTTGCCCTCGCCACCGGGTCGACGCTCCACCTCCGGCCCCGCTTCGACGTCGATGAGACCCTGACCCTCCTGCGTGAGCAACGCATCGATGTGCTGGCTGTGGTGCCACTCATGCTCCGTCGCCTCCTGCGAGGCGCCGCTGACCATCCGCCCATGCGGCGTCCCCGACTCGTGCTCAGCAGCGGGAATGTGTTGGCGGGTGAGCTGGCCATCAACTGGATGAACCGCTTCGGTGACCGCCTCTACAACTTCTACGGCAGCACCGAGACGGCCATCGGTACCATCGCCACGCCCCATGAGCTCCGCCGGGCTCCGGGCACTGTCGGTCGAGCTCCCCGCGGGGTCACCGTCGGCATCCTCGACCCCGAAGGGATGCCGGTTCCGGCCGGCACCCTCGGTCGGGTTCACCTGGCCAGCAGTATGCAGTTCTCGGGGTACACCGATGGCACCGACCGGGAGCGCACCGGCACCCTCATGGCCACCGGCGACCTCGGATGGCTCGACCAGGACGGCCTGCTCCACGTCGAGGGTCGGGTCAACGACATGATCGTCACCGGCGGTGAGAACGTGTTCCCGTCGCGGGTCGAAGAGGTGCTCGAGCACCATCCAGACGTCGAGATGGCAGCCGTCGTGGGTGTCGACGACGAGGACTACGGGCAGAGAGTGGTGGCGTTCGTTGTGCCCGTCCCGGGGGTCGCCATCGATGTTGACGATCTCCTCGAGGCCGCGGGGCGCGAGCTCCAGAGTTTCAAGGTGCCCCGCGAGGTGCGAGTCGTCGACTCACTCCCGATGACCACGACCGGCAAGGTTGTACGCCACCGCCTGGCCGTGCTCGGCGAAGCCAAACGGGTGTGACCCCGCTGGCCGACACGCTCTCAGTATCGAGAGCTCTCCTGTGTTCGGGTGATCAAGGTCAGGGGGGCAACCTGGATCCTCGTCCCTCTGCCGATTCTGAGTCAGCATCGTTGGCACCGATGGGTCCTATCCCTCTCTGTGGTTGCGAGAAAAGGGGTACTAAGTCCCTGTCCATTGTGGCCCGGCTGGAGGACCTTGAGTCCAGCAACGGGGCGATTTGGCGTCCCCCCTCAGGAGGAGGTTGTCATGCGATCTAGATTCACGGCCCGGCAGAGGGCCGTCGTGGCCATCATTGGAATAATTGCCTTACTAGCCGCAGCGTGTAGTAGTGATAGCGACGATTCGGATTCGTCGGCCAATGGCAGCGCGGGGAGCGACGAGATCATCGAAGCTCGCGGATTCAGTGCGGATGACGTGACCGCGGCTCTGAAGACCTACCAGCCGTCGGGAACCCATGACGACTACATGATGTTCGCCTCGGGCGGCCACGGCGGTCAGGTGCTGGTGATCGGCATGCCGTCGATGCGGCTGTTGCGCGTGATCGGCGTCTTCACCCCCGAGCCCTGGCAGGGCTGGGGCTACGGCGAGGTGGGTCAGAAGGAGATCTTCGCCGAAGGCTCCGAAGGCCTCGAGGAAGAACTGACCTGGGGGGACACCCACCACCCGGCGCTGTCCGAGACGGGCGGCGACTATGACGGTGAGTTCCTCTTCATCAACGACAAGGCGAACGCTCGCATCGCCACCATCGACCTGCGTGACTTCGAGACGAAGCAGATCGTGAAGAACCCGATCGCCGTGAACGACCATGGTGGCTCCTTTGTCACCCCGGACAGCGAGTGGGTGATCGAGGGCGGTCAGTATGGAGCCCCGCTCGGGGGCGAGTACGCCGATCTGGACTCCTACGAGTCGGACTACCGGGGCATGGTGACCGTGTGGAAGTTCGACCGTGAGGCCGGGCGCATCGACCCCGATGCGTCCTTCGCGATGGAGCTGCCGCCCTACTGGCAGGACCTGTGCGACGCCGGCAAGCTGGTGTCGGAGGGTTGGATCTTCTGCAACTCGTTCAACGTCGAGATGGCCACTGGCCTCGATCCCGACGACCCCGACAACACCGAGGTGTTCGAAGCGGGCGCGAGCGCCGGTGAGAACGACTACATGCACGTCATCAACCTCGAGGCCGCGGCCGAGGTCGCGGCGAACGGGGGCACCACCGACATCAACGGCTTCCCGGTGATCCCACTGGACACCTCGATCCAAGAGGAACTGCTCTACTTCCTCCCGGAGCCCAAGAGCCCCCACGGTGTCGACGTCACACCCGGTGGTGAGTACATGGTCGTCTCCGGCAAACTCGATCCCCATGTCACGATCTACTCGTTCGAGAAGGTGATGGCCGCGATCGAAGCCGGTGGCTTCGATACCGACGAATTCGGAGTGCCGGTTCTGGCCTTCGACGATGTGGTCGAGGCTCAGGTCGAGGTTGGCCTTGGCCCCCTCCACACCCAGTTCGACGACAACGGCTACGCCTACACCAGCCTGTTCCTCGACTCGGCAGTGGCCCGGTGGAGCCTGGGCGGGCCGTACCGTGACGACGGCTGGAAGCTCGAAGGCACCATCGAGGTCCACTACAACATCGGTCACCTGGCGGCAGCCGAGGGCGACACCGTCAGCCCTGACGGCGGCTACCTCGTGGCCCTGAACAAGTGGTCGAGCGAGCGGTTTGCCAAGGTGGGCCCGCTTCTGCCGCAGAACTTCCAGCTGATCGACATCAGCGAGGAGGGCCCGGACATGCAGCTCCTGTACGACATGCCGATCGGCATCGGTGAGCCCCATTACGCCCAGATCATCAAGGCCGACAAGCTTGATCCGTGGGAGATCTATCCCGAGGTCGGCTTCGATCCGGGGAAGATGGAGGTCGATCCCGACGCACCCAAGGTGGGTGAAGAGGGAGTGACCCGTGACGGCAACAATGTCACCATCGACATGACGTTGGTGCGAAGCCACTTCACCCCTGAGCGGGTGGAGATCAAGGAGGGTGACCATGTCACCTGGAACCTGACGAACATCGAGCAGTCGCTCGACGCGACGCACGGGTTCAGCTTGCCCGGCTACAACATCAACTTGAGCTTGGAGCCGGGTGAGACGGCCACGGTCGAGTTCGACGCAGTCGACAGCGGTGTGTTCAGCTACTACTGCTCCGAGTTCTGCTCGGCGCTGCACCTCGAGATGGTTGGCTACATGTTGGTCGAACCGCAAGACGGCTGAGCAAGACGGCTGAGCAAGAGGAGACGAAGAAGGATGGAGACCGCTGTGCATAGCGGTGAGCAGCACGATCAGCCCGGCCCTGACAAGGCCGAGTCGATCAGGGAACAAGCCGAGAGACGTGCGAAGGCGCTGTTCACCACAGCGGCCATGGTTCTGGCGGTCTCCATCCTCTTCCCCTACTGGCAGCTGAAGCTCGTAGCGCCTCAGTTTCCCAATGGACTTCGGGTCACCGCCTACGTGAACCGTCTCGAGGGCGACGTACAGGAGCTCGAGGGACTCAACCACTATGTCGGCCTCCCGTCCTTCGAGGACGGTGCGGTGCTGGAACGGTCGGTGTCGATCGCCGGCATCCTCGTGCTTGCGGGGCTCTTGTTGGCGGGGTTGCTCATCCATACGAGGAAGGTTGTGTTCCTCGTCGCACCGGCCCTGGTCTTCCCGCTCTTCTTTCTCGCCGACCTCCAGTACTGGCTGTGGAAGTACGGTCACAGCCTCGACCCCAGGGCACCCTTGTCGGGTGCCGTCGGAGAGTTCACGCCACCTCTGTTCGGGCCGGGGGAGATCGCCCAGTTCGATACCACGGCGATGCCCGGTGTGGGCTTCGTACTATCCCTGGCGGCAGTCGGTCTAGTTGGCGCAGGGCTCTGGTTCCACCGCAAGGCATACAAGCCGGCGGAGGGGGCGGGAGCTGCGTGACGCGGCTGTGGCTGCCGATGCTTGTCGTCGGCCTGATGTGTTTCGTCGCGCCCGCAGCGGAGGCGGCGGACGTAGGGGAAGGCGTGCCCCTTCAGGACATCGTCGACGACGCCCCGCCCGGGAGCGTCATCAACCTCGATGCCACCGTC
>JAAEMS010000249.1 GCA_024225275.1 Actinomycetes bacterium | reverse complement strand
CGAGACAGCAAGCCGCCGCTGCGTGTCGTGTCAGATCCAGCACAACATCGAATCATGAGATCGACCCGCTGCGACGGCCTCATCAACGAATACAGAAAAGCCGCCTGACCAGCCACGACAGAGTTTCGGGCACCCACAGGGCAGGGGACGGGCGGGATATTGGGCGAGACATGGGGGATGGTTTGGCGGTGTCGGCGGGCCGGCGCGCTACGGGGGTGTGTCGTTGGTTGGGTGGCTGGGGTGGGGGCTGCTGGCATACTCGGTGTTCATTCCGTCTGTGAACATTCCCTTGACCCCAGCTATGGATCGGAGTTGGATTGGCCCGTGAGTATTCGTGGGTTCATTAGGGCCTTCTTGCGTGATGGTGGGGCATCCTCCCGCGTGCGGCATCCGGGCGATGAGCTTGCGGATGAGATTCGCGAGACGATCGGGCCCCAGGCCGGCGGCGGTCGAGGGGGCCGGATGACGGGGAGTGCGGTGTACCGCCTATTGGAGAACCGCAAGCGGCGCTGAGGGAAGCCACAGGGGACTTGGTAGGGCCTCGCGGAACAGCGTCACCGTCCCGACTGGGACGGTGGTCGACGGGATATTGGGCGTTAGGGGATGCTCAGCGTCGTTCAGATGTGCCGCGATGAGGGTCTGGAGTCGAGCCATTGGCGAAGAATCACGTTGAGGTCGGTTGGTCGGTCTTCTTGAACGAGGTGGCCAGCGCCGTCGATGATTTTGAGGCTGCTGCCGGGGATTAGCGATGCCAGCCGGTAGGCCCTGTCGATTGGGATCCAGTCGTCGGCGGTGCCCCACACGATGAGTGTCGGGACGCTGATGTGGCCGTAGTGGCGTTCGGCTTCTGCGGTGAATTGCTCGTCTGCTTGAGCTATCTGGCGGTAGAAGGCGGCCTGGCCGTCGCCGATCCAGGGGGCGACGAGTTGATCGAGCACGTCGGATCCCAGGCCAGGTCCGCTTGCTCCACTGATGTATTCGCGCAGCAATGCCTCGTGGAGGTTCGGGGGTAGCGCCGCGAAGACGTCGGCATGGTTCGCGACCAACCGGAACAAGGGTGAACCCCAGGGCCGGAGTGCGACGACGTCAACGAGAGCGAGCGAGCTCACCGCCATACCGTGCAGCAGGTGGGCACGTAGGCAAACTGTTCCGCCGTAGTCGTGGGCCACGACATCGGGGGCGTCGCGGAACGTGTCAAGGGGGATGAGACAACTTCCTAGGCGGATTGGATGAGTGCTTCTCGGTTGGGTTCGTTGATCCAGGCGACCTCGGGAAGCTTTGGTGGTGTGGGTGGGCGGTGGCGGAATCGGGCGGGGTTTGTGTTGTAGGCGGTGGTGAGTGTTTCGGCTCGGGCGGCGCGGAT
>JAAEMS010000248.1 GCA_024225275.1 Actinomycetes bacterium | reverse complement strand
TGAGCAATTGTCAAGAGTTGTGGATTGAGGGTCTGAGTTCAGGCTGCGACGCCCTCCTGGGTGTTGGGCTGGTTGGTGGTCCTTTCTTGGAGTTTCCCGTCGTTGAAGACGGCTCCGGCTCTCACGAGGGGGACGAGGTGTGGTGCGTTGATGCGGCGCCACCGGTGTTGGGCGGCGTCGAGGAGTTTGTAGGCCATCGCCAACGCGGCGGCGCGTGAGCCGGCGCCTCGGGTGACCCTGGTTCGGAGCCGGACGGTGGAGAAGGTGGACTCGATCGGGTTCGTGGTCCGCAGATGGATCCAGTGTTCGGCCGGGAAGTCGTAGAACGCGAGCAGGGTGTCGAGCTTGCCAGTGATCTTGCGGGTCGCTTTGGGGAACTCGGCGAACTCATCAGCGAACACCCGAACCGCGGTGATCGCGTCGGTGCGGGTCTGGGCCGAGTAGATCCTGGCGATTGCGGTCTTGGCGTCGGCTTGAAGCCGTTTTGGTAGAGCGGCCAATACGTTCGCGGTGACATGAACCCAGCAACGTTGCTCGGTGGCGGCCGGGAACACTTCGCGCAACGCTCCCCAGAAACCCAGGGCTCCGTCTCCGGTGGCGAGCGAGGGGCCGGCCAGGCCCCGGGCCTTGAGGCCCCGCAGCAGATCGAGCCAGGATTCGGTGTCTTCTCGGTAGCCGTCGGCCAGGGCGATCAGTTCTTTGGAGCCATCGGGGCGGACCCCCACGATCACCAGACAACACAACCGGTCCTGTTCGAGGCGGACATTGAAATGCACGCCGTCGGCCCACCAGTAGACGTAGTCACGGTCTGACAGATCGCGCTCGGCCCAGTCGCCATGTTCGGCCTGCCACGCTTCGGTGAGGCGGCTGATCGTGGAGGGCGACAGACCGGCATCGGAACCCAAGAACCCGGCCAGCGCCGGAGCGAAGTCCCCGGTCGACAGGCCACGCAGGTAGAGCACGGGGAGCACTTCGGTGACCTTGGGGGAGCGGCGCATGTAGGCGGGCAGAATCCCCGACGAGAACTTCTCGCCGTCGCGTTTGTCGTTCACCCTCGGTGCCTCCACGGTGACCGGCCCGGCCCCGGTGACCACATCGCGTTGGCGGGCGTAGCCGTTGGCGACCACCACCCGTTTGCCGGTGGCATCGACATGGTCGGCGTGGGCGTCGAGGTAGGCCTGTCGCTCGGCGAGCAGGGCGGTGGCCAGCATCTGTTGGGCGGCCATACGGCACAACTCGTCGAGATCGACCGCGCTGGCCTCCTCGAGTTCGTTGCACGCGTCGACCGCGTCGGTGTCGGTGTGGACTAGTTTCAGCATTGGCGTATTCCTCCCCGCCGGCGGCAACCGGCGGACTTGTTCGATGTTCAGAACGGAGGGTACGTCGCGCCCCAAACCAGATCGCTGATCCACAACATCCGGTTATAACTC
>JAAEMS010000247.1 GCA_024225275.1 Actinomycetes bacterium | reverse complement strand
GCCCGTAGTAGGCCCCCGCGTCGAGATCCATCATCACGGCCTGATCACCCAAACCCGAGTGCAGGATCTCCGTCGAGCGCCGGACCATGGTGTCAAGAGAAACCGTCACATGGAACTCCTGGTCATGGGGTGGTGTGGATTCGAAATCGGGAACGTCGACCAATACATCATCAACCCACATCATAGGAGTCTCAAGCCCCACGGCCACACCCGCTGCCCGGGCGGCCCTCGCTGCCGTCGTCGTTCGATGCTCCGAGAACACGCCTAGGAGTGCCCCGGAGCAATCTCGTCCGTTTCGTAGTAGGACGCCCAGGGGCCACCACCTGTCTCGGATGGGGTCGACAGGCTCACAAGGTGGGGTCGTTCCCACTCGCGGCGATCTGCATCTTCGGTGGACCGTTCCCGCACAAAACCAACCTCCTAGGAGCCGATCTTGAATCGTAGGTTGTGCCACCGGACCGGTCAAGATGGGTGATGGACTCGCGGCGATACTGGCCCGCTCGATCTCGAGGAGCGTGGAGTCTGCGCTCGTCGGAGCTTGGCGCGGGCCGGCGGGCTAGGCTTGTGTAACGTGCACTGGTACACCGCTTACGGTCTGACGTTCGCGTCGGACATTCCACTCCCCGAGCTCACCGAAGCCGAGGCGGGTCACGCTGATGTGCGGGTCGTGCTCGGGGTCACGCCCGAGTCGATCGACAATCCGACGATCACCCGCCGGATCTGGTCGGCCAGTGATGATGAGTGGCTGCAGACCGTTGAGGGTGTGGCCCGGTATCACGTGTCTGGCGGGACGACCATCACTATCGAACAGTGGGGGTCGGACCGCGATGTCCGGGCCTACCTGTTCGGCTCCACGATCGGTGTGCTGCTCCACCAGCGCCGGTTGCTGACACTGCACGCCAGCAGCTTCCTCGTGGACGGCAAGGCGGTTCTGGTTGCCGGTGAGTCCGGCGCGGGGAAGTCGACGACGCTGGCCGCGGTCATTGAACGCGGGTTCACGATGGTGACCGATGACAAGACCGTCGTGTTCCCAGACGGCGACCGTCTCGTGACGATCCCGGGGCATCCGACCGTCCGGTTGCACGAGGACGCCATCACCAACGCCGGCAGATCCGTCGATGGTCTCGACACTCTGCTCGACAGGGGCGCGAAGTACCTGTGGAGGGCCCCGGAGATCCACGACGCCACCGTCGAGGTGGGGGCGCTGTATCTGCTCCGCAAGGGTGACGTCGAGGAGGTCACGGTCTCACCCATGGAGGGTCATGCCGCCTTCCGTGCCATCCTCGCCGCGACCTACCGGCGCCCGATCGTCGAAGGTCTCGGCATGGGGGAGCTCCACTTCACCCTGGCAGCGCGCCTGGCCGAATCGGTCCCCATATTCAGGATCGTGCGGCCCGCCGACGGCCAGACGGTCGACGCAGTCGTTGATGTGGTGACAGCAGCCTGACCGGTGTTGCGGCGCGCCCAGGGATCAACAGCCGCGCCACGTCGTCGGTTCATGGGCATGGCCCCACACGCCGCCGAAGCACCAGGCGGTGAGCGGGCCCCCCGGACCGGTAGGGTTGCGCCGGTATGAGCCGGACGAGCCTGTGGGGCTTCACCTTCGACACCGACATCGACCTCCCGGGACGGGATTCGGTGGAGGCGACCGATGTCACGATCCGGTTTGGGTCGGTTCCTTCCACGATCCCGGAGGTGAGATCCGAGGGTGTGGCTTACCGGGCGGGGCCGGGAAGGTTCAGGTTCGCCATCCCGGGTATGGCCGCTTTCCTGATCTCGGATGGCTCCGAGATCGTTGTCGAGGCCGACGAGTCGGTACACCCCGACACCATCCGCCTCCTACTCCTCGGCACCCCGATGGGGGCGCTGTTGCATCAGCGCGAACGAATCCCGCTGCATGCCGCGGCAGTCGAAATCGACGGAAAAGCTGTGCTGTTATCGGGGTTCTCGTCGCACGGCAAGTCCACGGTGGCCGCCACTCTGCACCAGCGCGGCCACCTGGTCATCTCGGACGATATCTGCAGCCTTCACGCAGATGACGAGGGTGTGGTGGTTGTCGAGCCGGGGCCGACCGAGCTGCAACTGTGGCACGACGCCGTGAAACGCCTCGGCGACGAGCCCGACGACTACAGGCGGGCCCGCCCCGAGCTCGACAAGTACCGCGTGCCGGTGGAGACGGTCTCCGAGCCGCTTCCCGCGTCGGCGATGTACGTCCTCGGGAACCACAACCAGGACGGGGTCGATATCGGAGAGATCGAGGCGCTCGGCAAGGTGCGCACGATCCTGAACCAGACCCGAGGAAGCGGGTACCTCGAGGGCATGGGTGCCGGGCCGCCCCATTTCCGCACCTCCATGGCCATGGTGACCCAGGTGACCATGAAGCGTCTTGTTTGGCCGCGCGGCATCGCCGGTGTCGGTGCCGTATGTGACGCTCTGCTCGAGGATCTCGCCTCATGAAACCGATCGTCTGGCTGGCCTCGTACCCGAAGTCGGGGAACACATGGTTTCGAACGTTTCTCGCCAACCTGTTGCTCGAGGAAGAGGATCCAGTCGACATCAATGAGCTTCGGACCGGATCGATCGCCAGCGCTCGCAATCCGTTCGACATCCACACGGGTCTGGAAGCGTCGGATCTCACCCAGGACGAGATCGACCTCCTGCGGCCCGGCGTGTACCGGAGAATAGCCGAGATGGCCGAGCACACTGGGCATCACAAGGTGCATGACGCCTACACACTGAACCGTGACGGAGAGCCATTGTTCCCAGCGGATGCGACCCTCGGCGCCGTGTACCTGGTGCGCAACCCCCTCGATGTCACCCCTTCGTATGCGCACCATTCGGCACGCGATGTCGCCTGGGCCACGGCGGCCCTCGGCGACCCGAACCACACCATGTCAGACAAGCCCAAACGCCTCAGCCCGCAGTTCCGCCAGATCCTGGGCACATGGTCGGACCACGTCCGCTCATGGCTCGACGAGCCACCCTTCCCCGTCGAGGTGGTGCGCTACGAGGACATGCACCTCGACGCTGAGGCGACCTTCACCCGGGCGACCCGGACGTGTGGCCTCGACCATTCGGCGGAGCAGATCCGCGAGGCGATTGCCAGGTCGTCGTTCGACGAATTGAAGGGCCAGGAGCAGGAGAAAGGCTTCGGCGAGAAGATGCCCGGGTCGGAGTCGTTCTTCCGAAAGGGCAGAATCGGCTCCTGGCGCGAGTCGCTGACCGACGACCAGGCCGACCAGATCGTCACCGACCATGCCGAGATGATGAGGCGCCTCGGGTACCTGGATGGCGGCGTGCCGGTGTTCTGAGGGCGGTGGGGGCTTCCCCACCCTCGTTACCGCTCATCATCTCTGTTCCGAGGCGAAAGTAGGGATGGCTTCTCTCGTGAGTGACGATTTCCATCAGGCCAGCCATCAAGGCCCGGCCCAGCTCACGAATACCTACGCCATCGATGCAGATCGCTCCGGCGGTCGTGTCGCTCGTCGGCTTAGGACCTCAGCCGGTAGGTGTCGGTTTGGGGCTCCAGCGATTGCGGTAGTCCAGGAGTCGGCCGACGATGAGCACGGTGGTTGCGAGTTGGAGGGCGGCGTGGCGGTGGCGGGTTCGGCAGTCGGTGTTTCGTCGGAGTTGGCCGTGGTTGGTCCACCAGGTGTTGGTGGGGTCAAGCAGTCTGATGTCGTTGCGGTTCGCTGCGTCGATAGCCCAACCGACCGGGATTCCTGCACGGTCAGATCCCGCTGACCATTTCCAGCCGAGTTTGGCTCGGTCAGTGGGGTTGGGGCCGGTTCCTTCACCACCGCAGGGTGCTTTGTGCAGGGATCCGTCGATGGCCACGACGTCAAGATCCAGTTCCAAGATGTGGTCATAGCCGGCGCGTGCTTCGGCTTCGAGTTGCTCGAAGACGCCGGCGTCGATCCATTGATCGCGTCGGCGGCGCAGTGTGGTGTCAGAGACCTCGAAGTTCATGATCGCTTCGATATCGACCCAGGATGACCCGGTCACGAGGCGGATGAGGATCCCCCGAAAGCACACCTTGTCGGGAACTCGCGGGTTGTGGCAGCCCAGCGGGTGTGAGGTATCGGGAGGCGGCAAGATCGGTTCGATCGCCGCCCAGATCGCCTCCACCACTTCGGGGCCCAGAGCGCGTGTCATGATCGGGGTGCCTCCACTGGTCGTTGTTTCGTGAGTGCACTCGCCATCAAACGCGAGACACCTCAAGGACCAGTGGAGGCTCACCTACCCGCGCGGCTCCCGAGGGGACCGTCAACCGTAGGCCCGAGGTCTGCGCATGAGTCGAGCCCAATAGCGCGTTCGTCGCCTCCGGCTGACCCTCCGTTGCAGCCTGGTCGGCCCACGGCATGGCCGCTGTCCACCTCCATGCGTGTACCATCACGGTCACGAAGCCCCTAACATCTCCGCTCGTCGTCGACACCCGACGCAGCGCCGAGACGTACTCGTTCCGGAAGACGTTGGGGACATACAACGCGCGTGCAAAGCCTGGCGGGAGCCGATCCATCTCTGCCAGACCCTTGCGAAGCGTTCCTTCTACCAGGTCAGGGTCAACGAACTGGTACGTCCCAACCAGGTTCGGTTTGGTCTTCCACTCCCCAGGTTCTTGGTCCGGCCTCCCGGCCAGGATGGTCTGATGCCGGGCCCGGAGGTATGCAATCAGGCCGTCGGGGTCATCTGAGCTAGTCGCCCGGCCCACCGGATCGACGACGCAGCGATACGTACCGAGAATGTCCTGTCCATCCTCTGGCCGATCGGCTGGCGGCTGCTGAGACTCGATGATCTCGCGGGCCTCGTCCAGCGTGAACACGGTGCCCTCGATGTAGTTCGAGAAGCAGGCCTCATAGAACGGCAACTCGCCGATCGGTTCGAGGCTGGGGTACGAAACCTCTTCGACTTCGCCCACATCATCCCCACCCACCAGGGGCGAGCGGCCGAAGCGATCCTCTTCTCGATCCTCGGCGGGCAGGGTCGCACCGTGCCGTCGAACACCCACTTCGACACG
>JAAEMS010000246.1 GCA_024225275.1 Actinomycetes bacterium | reverse complement strand
GTCCGCTCGAGGCATTCACCGGGCGGGGCCACTGTCGAGGATCTCGTGTTCGAGCACCAGACAGACGCCGGTGCCCGCCCTCAGATTGGGCGGCGACCGCAAGGGACACGAAGGGATCGCGCATGTGCCAGCCCATGCGGGGCCCGCCTCGGTTTCGGTGAGCTCGAGGAGCGGGATGTCTGACGCGAACGTCAGACCGCAGGCGGTGTACCAGTGCACGTTACACAAGCCTAGCCCGCCGGCCCGCGCCAAGCTCCGACGAGCGCAGACTCCACGCTCCTCGAGATCGAGCGGGCCAGTATCGCCGCGAGTCCATCACCCATCTTGACGGGTCCGGTGGCACAACCTATAATTCAAGTTCGGCTTCTAGGAGGTTTGTTTGGTGCGGGAACAGCTTAACGAAGATAGGTGTCGCGGCGAGTGGGAACGACCCCAGCTCGTGAGCCTGTCGACTCCATCCGAGACAGGTAATGGCCCGTTCCTTGGCCCCACCGAAACGACTGAGGAGGCTCCGTCCTCCTAGGCGTGTTCTCGGAGCATCGAACGACAATCCACACCACCCCATGACCAGGAGTTCCATGTGACGGTTTCTCTTGACACCATGGTCCGGCGCTCGACGGAGATCCTGCACTCGGGTTTGGGTGATCAGGCCGTGATGATGGATCTCGACGCGGGGGCCTACTACGGGC
>JAAEMS010000245.1 GCA_024225275.1 Actinomycetes bacterium | reverse complement strand
CTTCACCGCTTCCGCCACTCATCGAACCCGTCCGGAGATCCGACACGAACGGCCAGAGCCCCATCACACAAGGGTGCCCGGGGCTCATCAGATTGATTGCCGTAAGCCCTGCCAAACACTCGGCCAGGGCCTGGGCGAGTGAGCCGGCCAGTGCGGCCGGAGCAGTGGCGCCGGCTTGCCCGGCCGAAAGCAGGTTGATCGGCATGCCCGTCTCTACCTGGGCCACGATGCAAGAAGCCGATTCCTGTGCGAACCGGAGTGGGGGCACGACGAAGGTGTTGTTGGCCACAACGAAGGGCCGTTTGCGAAACTCACCCTCGGCGCCCAGGGCCGTGTCGAACAGTTGGACCGACTCGTAGACGTGGGCGCTGTCGAAGAATGAGGTGCCCACGGGCTTGGTCGTACCTGTGGTGATTGCGTAGGCAGTATTGATGTCGAGGAGGCGAGGGTCCTCGATATCGCGAGCAACCACGTTTCGAACAAAGAAATGGATGTTGTCCAGCTGGTCGACCATGCGGGCGAAGTCGTAGACGTCCTGGGCGGTGCTGGGTCGGAACGTGTTGGTTGACGGCTCATGGACCAGAATTGCTGCCCCACCCGTGCCGAAGTGAACACTCTTGCCGCCGACCATGATCGACTTGTCGTCGTCGAAGCCGTGCCACACCCATTCCTTGGCTGCCGTCTCGATCGCACCCTCGACCAATCCTCGGGGAAACCGCAGACGACCGTGTTCGTCGAGCGAACCCCCCGCTTCGGTGACGACCTGCACGAATTCGGGGATGGGTGAACCCATGCCGAGCTCTTCGAGGAGACAAATCGCGGTGTTGTAGACCTGCTCCAGGTCGGTCTCACCCAGCGGCTTGTATCGGCCGCCGGCTTGACCCGGCCGCACGGGACGGGCGTGGGCCTCCAAAGGGCCTTGACGATTCGCTATCCGACCCAAGCGGCCACCCATGCGCCTTCGACGCGGGGTGAGGCTCTCCGGAATCGGTTCGCCCGGAGTCTCGTCGTCAGGCACGCAACGCCATGTTGGCCGGATCGTAGGCGGGCTCCGCCAAGACGGTGGCTGTTCGCATCTCGCCGAGCATCTCCAGCTCGAAGGTGGAGCCCGGTTCCTCGTATTCGGGGGCGACGTAGGCGAACGCCAGGCTCTTGTCGACACTGTGGCCCCAGGCTCCACTTGTGGCTATGCCGATGACCCCACCATCGGCACCGTAGGCGGGTTCGTTGCCACGCACGTCGTGGTCGGAGGTGTCGACCTCGCAGTACACGAGCACCATCGAGAGGGGATCGGTCTGGTCACGACGGCCAACGGTCACGTCCTTTCCGATGAACTCCCCTTCGAAGTCGACGAATCGTTCGAGACGGGCCTCGATCGGAGTGATCTCCGTGGTGAGCTCGCTGCCCCACGCTTTGTAGCCTTTTTCGATCCTCATGACATTCATGGCGTAGGCACCGAAGTGCACGATCCCGTGAGGCTCTCCGGCCGCCACGATCGCGTCGTAGAGCTCAGCCATCTGGACCATCGGCATGTGCAACTCCCACCCGAGCTCACCCACATAGGACACCCGCAGGGCTTTGCATGGCACTCCGGCAACGTCGATCTCGCGGGCAGTGAGCCACCGGAAGGAATCGTTCGACAGGTCGGCATCGGTGAGGCTCGCCAGTAGGTCGCGTGACCGCGGCCCGGTGACCCCGAGCAGGCCCACTGAGTCGGTCACATCGGTGACTGTGACATCCTCCCCCTCACGAATGTGATCGTTGAGCCAATCCTCGTCATGAGTCGTGCCGGTGATCGCCGAGTTGAGGTAGAAGCGATCGTGGGCGAATCGGGTGATGGTGAGCTCACACTCGATCCCTCCTAGTTCGGTGAGCATGTGCACAAGGCGCATACCGCCGTCCTTGGTCGGGATCTTGTTCGCCGACAATCGATCGAGCAGGGCCGCCGCATCGGAACCCACGACCTCGAACTTGGCGAAGGCGGTGAGATCAGCCACGCCGACGCTCTCACGGGTGCGAGTCACCTCGGTGGCCACGATGTCGTGGGCGTTGCTACGCCTGAAGGAGTGTTGCTCGGGATCACCGAAGTATTGAGGGCGCTCCCAGCCGTACACCTCCTGCCATTGGGCTCCGAGGGCGTCAAGACGGTCGTAGATCGGATTGACCTTCTGCTTGCGAGCCGCCGGTAGGTTCTGACCCGGGGGGCGAACCTGATACATCTCGTGGTATTCCTCGATGGCCTTCTCGATGGCGAACACACTCTTGGGTCCGGTGTGGTCTCCGAAGCGTCGGGGATCCATGCCGCGCACATTGATCTCGGTCTGTCCGTGCACCATCCATTGGGCCAGGTACTTCCCGGCGCCAGGACCCTGGGTGATGCCGATCGACGCACCATTGCAGTGCCAGTAGTTACGCACACCGGGAGCCGGGCCCAAGAGGTAGCCAGAATCGGGAGTGTGGGTGATGGGGCCCGACACGATCTTCTTGATGCCGGCCTCAGACCATGCCGGAATCCGCTCGAGCGCCAGTTCGAGGCAGTCTGAGATGGCATCGACATCTGGTGGGGTGAGATAGAAGTCGAGCTTCCAGTCGATCCCGTCGACGCCGTAGGTCTGAGCACCGCTCATCTCGTAGGGACCGATCAGGATGCCGTCGATCTCTCGGCGGTAGTAGCACGAGGAACGGGGATCGCGGGTGACCGGTGGTTCGAAACCGAGATCGATCATTGCCTGGAGCGGCTCGGTGATCACGTATTGGTGGATCACCGAGACGATCGGCACATCGAGGCCGATCATCTGGCCGAGCTGGGGGGAATAGTGGCCTGCCGCGTTGACCACGTGCTCACAGGTGATGGTGCCCTTCTCAGTGACCACTTCCCAGGTGCCATCTGGCTGCTGGTTCATGTCGATCACCCGATTGTGGCGTTGGATCTCGCAGCCGAGCTGGCGGGCACCCTTTCCCATCGCGTTCGTGCAACCGGTGGGGTCGGTCCAGCCGTCGTTCGGAGTGTGGAACCCCGTGGCGACATCGTCGAGGTTCTCGAGCAGGGGGTTGAGCTCCTGGATCTCCTTGGGCGAGATGATGTGGCTCTCAATGCCGAGCTGGTTGAGCATGGCGTGCACGTAGCGGTGCCAGTCGACCTCTTCGGGTGTTCGAGCCAGGCGGATCGCACCGCATCCATGCCAGCCAGGTGAGAGGCCGGTTTCCTCCTCGATGCGGGGGTAGAGCTCGATGGCTTCCTGGTGAACCTTGGCCATGTTGAGGTCGCCGATGAAGTTGGGCACGAGACCGGCCGCGTGCCATGTGGAGCCAGAAGTGAGCTCCCCTTTCTCGACCAGGATCGTGTCGGTCCACCCTTCGTGGGCCAGGTAGTAGAGGAGGCCGACGCCCATGGCGCCTCCCCCGATGATCACGCAGCGGGCGTTGTCGCGCATCTTGCCCCCCGGGGACTTCCCCCCACCATGTTCCACTCAGCGGAACGTTTCAGTCAGTGCACACTACTGTAGCTCTCGACACGCAGACCGTCGACCGTGCCTTCTCGTCGATCAGAGGTGCACTCTCTCGTTGCGGGGGTCGTACCAGCTCCGGATGGAGGTGGAGACAGGGATGCGACGGCCCGCGATATTGGTCTCCCACGAGCCACTATCGAGCCAATCCTTGGTGACGGCACCTTCGTGTTCCACGTATCCCATCGCACAGCATGTGTCCTGGGTGGTGCTCCACATCGACGAAGACGTACGGCCGACCACGACCCCGTCGCGATAGATCGGCTCATCATGGTAAGTGAGCAGATCAGGATCCTCTATCCGGAATTGAATCAGGCGCTTCGTGCGCGGAGCTTCACGCTGAGCCTCGAGAGCAGCTCGGCCGATGAAATCGACCTCCTTGTCCCAGGCGATCGCGAATCCGAGACCCGCTTCGATCGGGGTGTCCTCGTCGGTGATGTCGTGACCCCAGTGCCTCATACCTGCTTCGAGACGAAGAGAGTTCATGGCGTGGTAGCCGGCGTGGACCAGCCCGTGTGGTTCGCCCGCCTCGATGATCCCGTCGTAGAGCTTCACCGCCTCTTCGTTGGCCACGTAGAGTTCCCAGCCGAGCTCACCGACATAGCTCATCCTCATTGTGGTGACATCGCAGTCGGCGATCGTGAGCCGCTTCGAGGTGCCGAACGGGAAGTGCTCATTCGAGAGGTCGGCGCCGGTGAGCTGGCCGAGCAAGGCGCGAGCTTCGGGACCCATCACGCCGAGCATGGCCATCTGCCGGGTGATGTTGCGGATGTCGACACGAAGACCCCGACTCGCCCGACGCAGCCAGGTCCAGTCACGATTCTCTGAGGCCGCGGCGGTGACCACGAGGAAGGCATCGGTGCCGGTGCGGGTGACGGTGAGATCGGCTTCGATACCGCCTTTGTGGTTGCACCACTGGGTGTAGACGGCTTTGCCGATTGGAGAGTCGATCTGGGCCACACTCACCCGATTGAGCACCTCCAGTGCATCAGGGCCCTCCACCACGAATTTCGCGAACGATGATTGATCGAACACACCAACCGCCTCACGAACGCCCATGCACTCGGCGACCATGTTCTCGTGCCAGTTCTGCTTGGCGTAGGAGTACTGGTATTCCCTGGCCTGACCGTTGTTGGCATACCAATTCGGGCGTTCCCAGCCCGCGGTCTCGCC
This sequence comes from Actinomycetes bacterium, assembly GCA_024225275.1. GTDB lineage: Bacteria > Actinomycetota > Acidimicrobiia > Acidimicrobiales > JAAEMS01 > JAAEMS01. The sequence goes on along the minus strand of JAAEMS010000245.1, from coordinate 18,115 downwards.
AAACACTGCTCCAGCCGCCTCGATGCGGTCGTGTAGGGGCGAGAGGCGCACCCCACGAGCACTCTCATACTGTCGGAACGGCCAATGCATGGCATAGAGGAGTCCGAGGCTCTCCGACACCCTCTCTTCCAGATACGCCTCGTCGGCCTGGAATCGTTGGGCACGACGGATGTCGACGGAGTTGAGATCCATTGGTGGGTGGCGATCGGCGATCCAGTCCGCGAGGGCCCAGCCCACCCCGCCACCGGATTGGATCCCTACGGAGTTGAACCCCGCAGCTACGTAGCAGCCGTCGATCTCGGGCGCTTCGCCCAGGTAGTAGACGCCATCGGGGGTGAAGGCCTCGGGGCCGTTGAAGAAGAGTTGAAGCCCACATTCACCCAGGGCAGGCACCCGGTGGATGGCCCTCTCGAATACAGGCCCAACGTGATCCCAGTCCTCGGGCAAGGTGGCAAAGCTGAAGTCGCGTGGGATCTCGTCGGTGCGCCACACCTTTCCTCGAGGCTCGAAGAAGCCGGCCATGATCTTGCCGGTCTCCTCCTTGAAGTAGGTGTAGTTGCCCGGGTCGCGCAAGGTGGGAGTGCCGATCTCAATCCCCTCCAGAGGCTCAGAGACGATGTAGAAGTGCTCGCACGCCTGCAGGGGCACGTTCACCCCGATCTGGGCGGCGAGATGGCGCGTCCACATACCTGTGGCCAGTACCACGATCTCTGCTTCGATCTCACCCTTCTCGGTGACCACGCCGGTGATCTTCCCGTTGGCCGCCTTCAGTTGGGTGACCGCCACGTTCTCGATGACCCGCGCCCCGCGAGCTTTCGCTCCCTTGGCGAGTGAGATGGTGGTGTCGACCGGTGACGTCTGGCCATCACGGGGAATGAACAGAGCACCAACCAGGTCGTCGGTGCGCATCAGCGGCCACCGTTCGGAAGCCTCATCGAGATCGATCACCTGGGTCTCGACACCCACACCCTCGGCCATGGTGGCACCGCGGAGGATCTCCTCCCAGCGTTGCTCATTGTCGGCCACCGAGATGGAGCCGGGCGTGCGATAACCGGTGGCCTGCCCCGTCTCGTCTTCGAGCTGCTCGAAGAGGCGAGCCGAGTAGGTGGCCAGCTTGGTGAGGGAGTGGGTGGATTTGAGCTGTGTGACCAGACCCGCTGCATGCCACGTGGTGCCACAGGTGAGGGTGCCCTGTTCGAGAACCACCACATCGGTGATATCGCGGCGGGTGAGGTGATAGGCGATGCTGCACCCGATGATGCCGCCACCAATCACGACGACTTGAGCTCGATCGGGAAACTCGGGACCGGTGGAGGCCATCAGGCAACACCCCTCTTCTGGATTGGAACAGCAGGATTGTCGAGGATCGGCAGTAGAACTCCCGCGGGAGCCGGTGGCAAACCAAAGACCGTCACGGGAATGGCCAACCTTCGCGCACTCACTCTCGAGCGTGGCGATGTGGTCGAGAGTATCCCCATCTCGACCACCGATCGGTGTCCAACCATCGCCGTAGCGGGCCGCCCGGCGAGCGCCGTGTGGAGCACCCCAGACCGACTCGAGCCGGCCAGTTGATCCGGATGCTGCCCTACCCGAGACGATCCTCGCCGGGAAGGGTCAGCCCCGCACCCTCGGCGAACCGACTGGGCTCGACCTCGATGAACAGCCCGGTGGCCTCGACGAAGGGGGTGCCGGCCGCGGCACCGGTGCAACGGATGGTCAGGCGTCGGCCGTCATGTGAATCGAGCCAGGCCCGGAACACGAGGGGCACGTGCAGTGGGGTCGCTCCGACATAGTCGAGGGTGAGTGAAGCGGTGAAGGCCATGGAACCGGTCGTGGTCATGAGGGCGGTCATGACCTCGTCGACGGCAGCCGAAACCATCCCGCCGTGGGCCCGCCCCGGGGGACCCTCGTAGGCGGCACCCAGGACCATGCGCCCCACCACCTCATCACCCTCGCGGGCGTAGGTGGCCCCGACGCCGAACGGGTTGGCCGGGCCCCCGATGATCCCGTGACGGGGCAGCTTGACCTGGTCACCGTCGGCGGGAATCGGTGGCTCCTCACCGGCGAGAAAGGCCCGCATCCGTTCTGACGAGAGCAGCTCGGCCAAACGGTCGCGGACCGGGCCGGCCTCCAGCACCCCAGCCGCCGACTCGAGCTGGCCGGCGACCTCACCGAGGACCTCGAGGCCGCCGTCGTGGTTCACGAGGGCGTGTCCGAAACGCCGAACGGCGGCCGCGGCCCGGACCCGGGCTTCGTGGTTGGCAGACTCTGCCGTATTGGCGGGAACGTGTTCGTGCAGGAAATCGAGCACGGCCGTGGTGAAAGCATCGTTGTCGTCGCCGGCAACCATGTGCCCGGCCCCCGACACGTCGACATAGCCGGCGTGGGGGACCTCGGCCAGGAACTCGCGCGCGGCGTCGGGGCTCACGAGATCGGACTGGGCACCCCGCACCAGGAGGGTCGGGACGGTCAGCCGTCGTGCTGCCGCGTGCAGCTGGTCGGCCAGCTGGTCCATGCGCTCGGCCGTGACCTGCACCCCGGCCTCATTGTCGATGCCCGCCATCAGATCGTCCTTGCTGGTCATGAACGCCGGATCCCACCGCCAGTGCCACCGGCCATCACGCTCGCGTAGGACCCGCCCCAGTCCGTCCACGTTGTCGGGCCGCGCTCGGTGGGGATTGTGTTCGGCGATAGCGGCGGCGGCGGCCTCGAGGGTCGCGAAACCCTCGGGGTTGGCGGTCATGAAACCCACGATCCGGTTCACGCCCGTCACGTCCATCCGCGGCGTCACGTCAACCAGGATCACCGACGAGAACAACTGCTCATGGCCCGCCGACCCCTGGGCCAACAGAGCACTCATGCCGCCCATCGATGCTCCCACCGCGGCCGGGGGGCGGTCGAAACGATCCAGGACGCAGCGAACATCAGCCGCGAAGTCGGCCATGTCGTAGTCGTGGGCTTCAGACCATTCGCTGTCGCCGTGGCCCCGGGCGTCCATCGCCACCACGTGGTAGCCGGCCACCGCCAGAGCCGCCGCCGAACCCTTCCAAGCGTGCCGGTTCTGACCTCCGCCGTGCAACATCAGAACCGGCGAGCCGGTGGGATCGCCGTACTCGTCGCCCACCAGAGTCAGACCGTGGAGACCTTCGACGGTGAGCTCTCGGGGTTCGTCAGTCACCCTCCGAGTCTGGATCATCCGCCGCCACCGCGCCCAACTCCTCGAGTCGTGCCAGCTCCTGTTCCCAGGAATGGCCGCCGGGTTCCACCAAAGAGCGTTCGAACTGGATGGTGACGGCATCGCGGTATCGGTCGATGGCCTCGCCGATGTCACCGCGGGCGGCCGCGGCGTGACCGAGGCCGGCCAACGACTCGGCCCGACACCCTGGGCTACCCGATTCGGTGGCCAGCACCTGGGCCTCGAGGTGATACCGAAGGGCCTGGGCGTGGTGGCCCCGATCGGTGGCCAGTCGGCCCAGCTCGGTGAGGATGTGGTGGTTGCCGTGGAACTCCCGGTCGCCGAACAGTTCGAGCGACTCCAGGTACGACGCCTCGGCCTCATCGAAATCACCCCGCATCTGGTACATCTGCCCCAACTCGCCCAGCGTTGCCCCCAGGGCCCACACATCACCCAGGGCCCGAAAGGCCGTCACGGCCCGCTCGCCACGGTCGATGGCCTCGTCGAGGTTGGCCCGTTCATGATCGACAGACAAGGTCAGAACCTTCAACGCCATGGCGGACATGTCAACCATGGCCCGGCCCCAGAGGTCGTCGCTCGACACCAGCTGGTCGGCCTCGGCGATGAGGCTGAGAGGAACCTCGATGTCGAGGCCCGCGGTGTGGGCGAAGGCGGCAGCAATGCGGGCCAATCCCCGATCGGGATCATCATGGGCGTCGAGGACCACCAGGGCCTCGACGATCTTGTCGGCCACCCCCGACTGGGGGTGGGTGGCGGTGGCGATGCCCCAGCCCATCACCGCCTGGGCCCAGGCCAGAGGGTGGGTGGTGGGGTCAATCGACCCCACCACCGAACCCAGGAGCCGATCACCGGATACCGGATCGAGCACCAGGAAGAACCAGGAGCTGGTGAGGGCCAGCCGTCCGGCCGACTCGGGGTCGGTCGCCCCCTCGCCGACCCATCCCAGAACCGCGCGAATCAGATCGAGGTCGGGCGTCAGCTCCTCGTGAGCGACCGCCCGGGTGGCGTCGCGCCGGCGATGAGCTTCGGCGAACCGTTCGACGGCCCAACCGATCAGGGCGGCGTGAACGTCGGCCAGTCGATTCGACCGGTTGAGCTCGGTCAGCGCCAGCTGCCTGACCGGCTCGAGCATGCGGTACCGACTACCACCCGATTGCACGGCCAGTAGCGACGCCGCCGCCAGCTCGGCCACACCGTCGAGAACGTCGAGAGGGTCGATGTCGTACCCCGCACCGGCTGCCTCTGCGTGTTCCAGGCCGAACTCACCGATGACGGGTCCCAGGGCACCGAACAGCCTCCTCACCACAGGGTCGAGTTGATCGAGAGAGAAGCTCACCACCGCCTCGATGCTGCGGTGACGGCCCTCGCGGGTGGCCGGGACCTGACGCAACAGCCGGATCTGGTCGTCGAGCCGTGAGGCGATGTCCTGGATCGAGAGCACCGAGGCCCGACCGGCGGCCAGCTCGATGGCCAGGGGCAGCCCGTCGAGACGGCGGCAGATGTGGGCCACGATGGGGAGCAGCCCGTCGGACACCTCCAGGTCGGGGCGGGCGGCCTGGGCCCGGTCGAGGAAAAGGCGTACCGAAGGACTGGCTCCGGTGACCCTGAGGTCGGAGTCGATACCAGGCAGGTCCAGCGGGGCCAGGGGCACGGCCTGCTCGCCCGGCACGGCCAGAGGCTGACGGCTGGTGATCAGGAACGAGCCCTTGAGATCATGGGTGAGCACCTCGTCGATGAGAGCGGCCACCGCGCCGATCAGGTGCTCGGCGTTGTCGACGACCACCAGGTCGGTGGAGGTGGTCAGCCGTTCGATGATGCGCACCGCCGGGCCCTGTTCGGCGTCATCGCCGGCAACCAGGGCTTCGGCCACCCGAGCCGGCACTGCCTCGTCGGATCGGACACCGGCGAGGTCGACGAAGCAGACCCGCCTCCGCTCGGCGATCTCCCAGCCCACGGCCAGGGCCATGCTGGTCTTACCCACGCCGCCCGGCCCGACCAGGGTGACGAGAGGATGCTCACTCACGCCCTCGACGACCTCCTCCAGGATCCCGGCCCGTCCGAGCAATGGGTTGCGCAGGCGGGGCAGGCCGCTCGGGCCGGCCGACCGGAGGGACGGGAACGAGGTGGTCAATCCCTCGGCGTCGACCTGGAGCACGTCCACCGGCTCGGCGACGTCGTGCAGCCAGTGGCGACCGAGCTCGCGGAGCCGAAGGTCCGATTCGAGCTCGGTCCCGGCGAGCTGGGCGGTGACCGACGTGGTCAGGACCTGTCCGCCATGGGCCAGGTCGAGGAGGCGGGCACACCGATTGACCAGGGCCCCCCGGTAGTCGTCGTCGACCGGGCGGGCCGTGGCCGTGTGCACTGCGGCCCGGACCGACAGGGGAGCGGCCTGCTGGGCCTGCTGGGCCGAAACGGCGGCGTGGAGGGCGGCCGCGGCGGCATCGAAAGCCGCCAACAAACCATCTCCTGTCGACTTCACCACCACACCACCGTGGGCCTCGACCGCAGTGGTCCACCGCACGAGCATGGCGGCCACGTCGGCTTCGGTGCCCGCCGGTTCGAGCTCCCACCGTTTGACCGAGCCCTCAATATCGCAGAGCAAGACCGAGACGGTTCCCGACGGGAGAGCCCGGGAGCCGGTCGGACGAGTGGGTACCACCGGTGAGGTGTCGGCGACCAGCTCGACATCGTGGGCGAGGATCTGTTGTTCCAGCAGGGACAAGGCCGGACCAGGGTCGAGCCCGAGACGTTCGGCCAGCAGGGTGCGGGCCCGTTGGAAGGCCCGAAGCGCATCGACCTGGCGGCCGCTGCGGTAGAGGGCGAGCATCAGGAGCTCCCACCGCCGTTCCCGCAGCGGCTCGTCCCTGACTGCGGCTTCGAGCTCACTCACCGCCCCCTGGTGGTCACCCTCGGCGATCCGTTGCTGGAGTCCGAGCTCGACCGCAGTGGCCCGGATGTCGTCGAGGCGGTGGCGCTCGGCATCGACCAGATCACCCCCCTCGAGGTCCCCGAAGGTCCGGCCCCGCCACATGGCCGCGGCCTCTTCGCTCAGTTGGCGAGCCCGACCCGTATCGTCATGGCCGCGGGCCGCGGTCATGAGGTCCTCCACCTCGGCGAGATCGATGTCGACTCCAGCGAGATCGAGGCGATAGCCGGCGCCGGTGGTCTCGACTACGGCGGCATGGTCACCCAGGGCCTTGCGCAGACGGGACACCACGGCCTGGACCGCATTGCGGGGGTCGACGGAGTCGCGTTCGCGGTAGAGCTCGTCGGCCAGCCGGTCGGTGGACATGCCGTCGACACCAGCCAGCGCCAGGGCCGTCAGAGCCACCTGCTCGCGCTGACCAGCGGGGGTGATCTCGTCGCCGTCGGCGGTGACCCGCAGGGGACCGAGAAGCTCGATACGAACCATGCCAATGACCGTAGGGCACCAACGGCATGGACAGAAGAGGCCGTCAGCGGGCCGTCAGCCCCCCGTCAGCGTCCGGTGGCCCGGGATCGACAGATTGGGATGAACCCGAACACCGTTCCGAGAGAGGAACCCCATGAGCCCCGATACCGCCCACCACATGCCCCCCGCTGCCGACCAGATGAACTACTGCCTACCCCCGACTCCGAGCCGAACCCAGCGGGCCACCCGGCACCTGGTCGACCAGTTCCGGCGGCCCCACGGCGCGCTGGGCCGGGTGGCCGGGCACATCATGGCCACCCGGCCCAGCAATGTGCAGCGCAGCGAGGGGACCGTCGACCTGCTCGAACTGGAGCCAGAGCACCGGGTCCTGGAGGTCGGCTTCGGCCCCGGTGTCGCCCTCGAACGGGTGGCTCGGCGGGTCACCGGCGGCGAGATCGTGGGCGTCGACCACTCGACCACCATGGTCGACGTCGCCATGAAGCGGAATGCCTCGACCGTGCTCGACGGCCGGATGCAGCTACTGGAGGGCCAGGCCGAGAACCTGCCCCCCTCCATCGGCGACTTCGACCGCATCTTCGCCATCAACGTCTGGCAGTTCTGGGGACCGACCCAGGAGGCCGTCATCGCCGGCCTCGCCGACCGCCTACGACCCGGAGGTGTGCTTGCCATCACCATCCAACCCCGCCAGAAGGGCGCGACCAACTCCGACACGGTTGCCGCGGGCCACGAGTTGATCGCCCAGTTCGAGGTAGGTGGCCTCGAGAACCGTTCGGTCGAGTTGATCGATCTCGAGCCCGTCGCGGCTGTGTGTGTCCGGGGGAGGGCGTGATCGGGCACACTGCTCGTCATGACGCCGAGCACGACGACCACCCACGAGACCGTCGACGGGAAAGCCCAGCTGCGGCGACGCTGGATGGTCGAACAACCGTGGGCCCGCGTCCTCGTGCTGCACGGAATCAACGAGCACTCTGGCCGCTACGAGCACGTCGGCGGGCGCATGGCCGACGCCGGCCTCGACGTACACGCCCACGACCACCGCGGGCACGGCGGCACCGCGGGGCGGCGCATCTACATCGACTCGTTCCGCGAACTGCTCGACGACACCCAGGCCCATCTCGCCGATCTGAGGACGATGGGCCAGGAGCCAGTAGTGCTGATCGGACATTCCATGGGCGGCCTCGTCGCCCTCGCCTACTGTGTCGACGACCGGCCCCACCCCGACGTGCTCGTCACCAGCGGAGCCGCACTGGGCGCCGACGTTCCCGAGTGGCAGAAGAAGGCGGCCCCGGTCCTCGGCAACCTCCTCCCCCGCCTGAAGATCCCCAGCTCGATCGAGCTCGACATGTTGAGCACCGACCCCGAGGTGGGGCGGGCCTACGCTGCTGACCCCCTCGTCACCCGGGGGGTCACCGCCAAGATGGGCCAACAGCTGATGAGGGGTATGGAGGTGACCCTCGAGCGTCTCGGCCGACTGGCCATCCCCACCCTTGCCCTACACGGCGGCGACGACCGTCTCGTGCCGGCCGATACCGGTGAGCCTCTCGACGCCCTGGCCACCGTCGATCGCGAGGTCCTGCCGGGCCTGCGCCATGAGATCCTGAACGAGCCCGGCCACGATCAGCTGATCGACCGGATCGTGGAGTGGGTGCGGGCTCAGGTCGTCGAGCTGGGGCCCAACCCCTAGGCCAGGAACCCGAGCTCAGAGGCCCGACGCTCGAGGTCGTCGCGGAAGGCGGGATCGGCGACACCGATGAGAGCTCGGGCCCGCTCGGCGATCGACTTGCCCAAGAGCTCGGCGACACCATGTTCGGTCACCACCTTGTCGACCGTGTTCTTGATTGTCGTGACTGCCGCACCCAGGGTGAGCTGGGGAACGATGCGGCTCACCGAACCGCCTCGGGCCGTTGATCCGAGGACGATGAACCCATGGCCCCCTTCGCTGAACATCGCCCCCCGGGCGAAGTCGGCCTGACCACCACTGCCCGAGTACATGCGCGAGCCCAATGACTCGGACGCGCACTGGCCCAACAGGTCGACTTCGAGGGTGGCGTTGATCGAGACGAAGCCGGGTTCCTGACCAATCACCCTCGGATTGTTCACGTAGCGCACCGGCCAGAACTCAACCGCCGAGTTCTCGTGGAGGAAGTCGTACAGGCGCTGGGTTCCGAGGGCGAAGGTGGTTACGACCTTGGTCCGATTCAAGACCTTGTTGACGCCGGTCACCACCCCTCGCTCGATCAGCTCGACCAGGCCATCGGACATCAGCTCAGTGTGCACCCCCAGGTCGTGGTGGCCCATGAGTCCTTCCATCACCGCATTGGGGATGCCTCCGATACCGGTCTGGAGGGTGGCTCCGTCGGGGATGCGTTCGGCCACCAATTGGGCAATGGCCCGGTCACGTTCGGTGGGCACGTCGGGATCGACCGCGATGAGGGGGTAGTCGGCCCGACACCACCCCTCGGTCTGGGTGAGGTGCAGCTGAGCCCGCCCGAACGTGCGAGGCATGCGAGGATTGACCTCGACGAAGAAGCGGGCTCGTCCGATCAGCGAGGACACATAGTCGGCGTTGGTCCCCAAGCTGACGTAGCCGTGCCGATCGGGTTCGGAGGCGGCCACCACCACCAGCGGTGAGGGCAGCGACCGGAGGATCATCGGTACCTCACTGAAGTTCGCCGGCACCAGATCGCAGTTCCCCTCGGCGAAGGCCCGCCGGGTGATGGGCGAGAGGAAATAGGCGCGGTGACGCAGACGATCGCCATACTCGCCGTGGAGATAGGGACGGTCGTGGAGGGCGTGCATCTGGTGGATGCGCACCCGGGTCATCTGTTCGGCCCCCGCCTCTATGGCGTCGAGGACGGTGACCGGCTCACCGTTGGCCAGCGGCACCACGATGTCGGTGCCGGGCCCGATGTGATCCAGGACTGCCCCGGCCGGCACCGGGTCGGGGAGATGGTCGAGCGCGGGAGCAGGGTAATCGGTCACCGGATCATCTTGCCCCAACGGGCGACTACGTTCGGGCGCCTATGGACATCACCCTGCGCAGTGCCCACGACCAGGCGGCCGCAGTCGCCTCCGGTCAGATCTCGGCCACCGAACTGCTCGACGCCACGCTCGACCGCTACGAACGCCTCAACCCAGCCATCAACGCTGTCGTGTTCACCCAGATCGACGTGGCGCGGGCACGTGCCGTCGAGGCCGACGCCGCCACCGGCCGCGGCGAGTCCTGGGGGCCCCTCCACGGGGTACCGATGACGATCAAGGAGGCGTGGGACTGGGTAGGGGCACCATCGACGTCGGGTCATGGCGAGCTCGCTGACTGGCGACCCGAGCGCAACTGTGAAGCGGTCGAGCGCCTGCTGGCCGCGGGAGCCGTCATCTACGGCGAGACCAACCTGCCGGTCTCGATGGCCGACTGGCAGACCTTCAACCCCGTCTACGGCACCACCGGCAACCCTTGGAACCCCGACCTGGTCCCCGGTGGCTCTTCAGGAGGAGCAGCCGCGGCCCTCGCCGCGGGGTTGACCGCCCTCGAGATCGGCAGCGACATCGGGGCGTCGATCCGGAACCCAGCCCACTACTGCGGGGTGTTCGGCCACAAGCCCACCTATGGTCTCGTTCCCATCGCCGGCCACGGCAGTCCCGGCAACCCGACCGAGATCGATATCGGAGTCGGTGGTCCGATGGCCCGCTACGCGTGCGACCTGGATCTCGGACTCGATGTGATGGCCGGGGCGAGCGGCCTGGACGTGGTGGCCTGGAAGCTCGACCTCCCCGCCCCCCGCAAGAGCCGACCTGACGAGATCCGCGCCGCGGTCATGCTCGAGAGCCCGTGCGTGGTCCAGGACCAGGAGCTCACCGACCAGTTGGCGGCCACCGTCGACGCGTTGGCGGAGATCGGTGTGCAGGTCGACCACGACGCCCGACCCGACCTCGACGTCGAGAGGGCATACGAGGTGTACCTGATGCTCCTGCGAGCGGCGACCGGCACCGAGTTCACAGCCGACGCCTTCGAAGCTCAGCGCGACCACGCGACCCGATGGGACGCGGGTGACCGCGACTACCGGGCGATGGTCGGCAAGGCGGTCACGGCCAGCCATTGGGAATGGGCCCAGTGGCACCGCGAGAGGGAGGAGCACCGCCTCATCTGGTCGGCCTTCTTCGACGAGTACGACATCTTGTTGTGCCCCACCGCGGCCTCCGCGGCCTACCCCCACGACCACGACGGTGAGCGCGCCGATCGCACGATCCCGGTCAACGGTGGCCAGGAATCGACGATCGACCAGCTGTTCTGGGCCGGCTTCTCGTGCAACGTCTACCTGCCCGGCACCGTCGCACCCGCCGGCCTCACCGCCTCGGGCCTGCCCTGCGGCCTCCAGATCGTGGGCGGCCACCTACGAGACCGGGAAACCATCGCCTTCGCCGCTCTCATGGAACGCGAGCTCGGCGGCTACCAGATACCACCCGGCTACTAGCTGTCAGACGGAGCGGGCCGGACCCTCGGTGTTGCCGATCTCCCGGTACGAGTCGCGGACGGCCAGGTAGTCGTCGAAGTCCAGGTCGAGACCATCGGCCTTCATGCGGTGGTAGTCCTTGCCCAGGGCCACGGCCCGCACCTGCTTGGAGTTGGTGGGCCGATGGCCCACCCCATGGGCCGGCTCTTCGCCGCGCACCACGGTGTTGGTGATCTTGCCGAGCCCGTCGATCTCGACCTCGACCACATCACCGTCGGCCATCGGTCGCGACCGCCACGGGGTTCCGGTGAGGATGATGTCGCCGGCCTCGAGCGTTATGTAGCGGCATAGGTCGGCCAGGAGATAGTCGATCCCCCACACCATCTCCGAGACCTTGCCCTCCTGCACCACGTTGCCGTTGATGTAGGTCCGCAGGGTCGACTGACGGACATCGACCCCTGACACCAGGCCGGGCCCGATGGGGCAGAAGGTATCCATGCCCTTGACCCGCAGCATCGAGCCTGAGTCGGTGTCGCGGAAATCGTGACAGCCCACATCGTTCGACGGCGCGAACCCGGCCAGGTGTTCCCACACGTCGTCGGTGGCGACATTGCGCATGGGCCGGCCCACGACCGCGGCGATCTCACCCTCGTAGTTGAGCCACTGGGTGCCACCGGGCCGCACCAGCTCACCTCGATGGCCGCTCAACGAGCTGGGCGGCTTGGTGAAGTAGGTGGGGGTCTTGCCCTCGAGATCGTTGCCGAACTCGGTGGCCCGCGACACATAGTTGAGATGCACGCACAGAACCTTCGAGGGGGCGGTCACCGGAGGCAGATAGGTGGCGGTGGCCTCCTCGATCCGACGCCCGTCGCCGAGCACGAGCGAGTCACCGTCAGGCGTGCACCACTGGGCACCCCCGTTCAACAAGACGCGCCGAATCTCCCGACGAGGACCTTCGAGTACCGACATGACCGTTCTCCTGACCTGGGAATGACGAAAGAAGCTGGGCTGAACAGAACAAGGGCTCCGCCGATCACACTCGCGCGCTCGAGCTGAGGGCCACCACCCCAGTGTCGTTCCGCGGGCGCCGACGTGTTGTCGAATCAAGCGAGAAAGGTCGGCACCAGGTTCCACTCGCGCTCGCGTTGGGCGATCATGTGGTTGACGCCGTACATGCGTGATGCGCTGGCCAGGTAGAAGCGTTCGTACAGCTCGGTGCGCGAACCCAGGGCCGAACCCGCAAAATCCCAGGCGGTGCGGAAGATCTCGGCCCGCTCCTCGGCGGTGATCGCACCCGCTCCGGTGATGAACTCGGAGATGAGGGGGCCGAATTCGTCGTGGTCGAGATCGGCGCGGGTGGGGGTGGCCAGCAGGTTGTGCGACCCCAGGTCCTTCACGATGCTGTTCGTGCGCACCATCCAGCCCGGCATGGTGGGGCGCAGGGCGTGGAACGGCTTCTCGTCGCAGAACCAGGTACCCGACCCGAACTCACGGGCGTCGGCTTCCGCCGCCCGGGTCACCGAGCGGGTGAGGGCGGCGTAGGTCCAGATCTCGCCCAGCATCTGCTCCACGTCGGGGCGCATCCCGTTCACCGTCTCGACCATGCGCACGCAGAGCTCGTAGGCGAACTCGAGCTTGACCCGGGCCCGGATCGAGGTCTGCTGCATGATGTTGCCCACCCAGCCGTGGGTCATGAGCCGGTTGTAGGCCTCGAGGTTGCCGTCGAGGAAGATTCGGTTCCGGGGAATCTCGACGTCGTCGAAGATGAGGAAGGCGTCTTGCTCGTCGAACCGCGAGCTGAAAGGACGATCGGCTACGGGACCGTCGACCCCGTAGTGGTCGCGGCACAGGGTCTTCAGGCCCGGCGTGTTCATCGGGATGGCGAACGACAGGGCGTACTCGGGCGGCGTATCCGCGGGCAGGGGTTGGCCGGGGTAGACGGTGAGCTCGTCGGAGAACGGGCCCAGCGTGGCCAGGATCTTCGCGCCGCGGACCACGATCCCGTCCGCCGTCTCGCCCACCTTGTGGAGGGCGAGGTCGCCATTGATGCCCTCGACGTCACCCACCGACTTGTCGACCACCGGCTGGACGATCGTGTGAGTCAGGGAGAGGTCGTTGGTCGAGATCAAGCGGTGGTACTGGACGAGGTTCTCGTAGCACTCCTCGTTGCCGTTCATGGAGACGATGTCGGGGCGGCCGGTGAAGCCGGCGAAGGTGCAGTTCACATAGTCGGGGGTGCGGCCCAGCATGCCCATGGAGTACCTGGCGAGTGACTCGAAGCCACGGTGCCGGGTGGCCAGATCGTGGGCCGACTTCGGCACGATATGGCTGATGTTCATCGGCGCGCCGGTCTCGGGGTGGGGCACGAGACACTCGTCGGCGTGGGCGTGCTGGTAGTCGAAGTAGCCGGCCATGCCCCGGACCGATCCTGCCAATGCCGGATGGTCAGTGACATCGGTGATCTTCTGACCATCGAGCCAGACTTCGCGGCCGTCGTTCAGGTCAGCCATGAACTGGTCGCCGGTACGGGCGCCGGTGGTGTTCGACATCAAGACCCCTTTGGTGGATTCGGGACAATCTAGTTAGGGACCTAACTAGATGGCAAGGGATTCGCGTCGGAGCACGCTAGACACTGTTTCGTGACTGATCCAACCGTGGCCCAGCTCGTAATCGACGGACTCCGCCGGCTCGAGATCGACACCCTCTTCTGTCTTCCCGGCGTCCAGAACGACGACTTCTTCGACGCCCTGGTCGACGCCCGCGACATCCGACCCATCGTGACCCGCCACGAACAGGGTGCGGCCTACATGGCCCTCGGAGCAGCCCAAGCCACCGGTCGACCCGCCGCCTTCTGCGTGGTGCCCGGCCCCGGCATGCTCAACGCCGGCGCGGCCCTGAGCAGTGCGTATTGGGCGGGCGCCCGGGTCCTGGCGGTGATCGGCCAGATCGCCAGCGGCCAGTTGGGCAAGGGCATTGGCGCTCTCCACGAGCTCCCCGACCAGACCGCCATCCTCGACCAGCTCACCGCCCACGCCACCCTCGTCGACGACCCCGCCGACGCGGTCGAAAAGATCCAGGCCGCCCTCGATCGGCTGGTCTCCGCAGACGGCCGTCCGGTCAGCCTCGAGGTACCGGCCGACGTGTGGGGCGCGCCCGTCGACGGCACCCTCGAAGATCCGGTCCGCACCGTTCCCGAGCTCGACATGGCGGCCACCGACCGGCTGGCCGGCCTGCTGGCCGAGGCGGAACGGCCCCTCCTCTGCATCGGCGGTGGCGCCCTCGACGCCGCTGATGATGTCCGGGCCCTGGTGCACCGCCTCGGAGTACCCGCCACCGCCCGCCGGGCAGGGTTGGGAGTGGTCGACTCGCGCGACCCCCTGTTCGTGCCCCTACCGGTGGGCCAACGCCTCTGGGGCACCGCCGACCTGGTGGTGGGCATCGGCACCAGGATGGAATGGCCCCTACTGGGGTGGGGGCTCGACGACGACATCACCGTCGCCCAGATCAACATCGACCCCGACGAGCTCGACCGCCATGGCATCGGCACCGTCGGTGTCCTCGGCGACGCGGGCGAAGTATGCCGAGCCCTACTGGCCGCGCTACCGGCCGACGCGGGCCTCGATCGGTCGACCGAACTGGCGCGGCTCAAGGCCGAGTACGACGACGAGATCTCCGTACTCCAACCCCAGATCGACTACCTCACCGTCGTACACGACTGCCTGCCCGACGATGGGATCATGGTCTTCGACGTCACCCAGATGTCGTTCGCCAACACCCTCGTGCCCGACATCGGCAACCCCCGCACCGTGCTCGAGACCGGCGCCGCCGGCACCCTGGGCGCCGCGGTGGCCCAGGGCATCGGAGCCCAGGCGGCCCGACCCGACACCAAGGTGTTGACCCTGGTGGGCGACGGTGGCTTCCTGTTCACCGCTACCGAGCTGGCCACCGCCGTCCAACACGACATCCCCACCACCGTTGTCCTGTTCAACGACAACGCCTACGGCAACGTCAAACGCATCCAGCAGACGCGTTTCGGTCCTGATCGCACCATCGCCTCCGACCTCCAGAACCCCGACTTCGTAGCCCTCGCCCGAAGCTTCGGCCTGCACGCCGAACGAGTCGACAGCCCCGAGACCCTCCGCCCGGCCCTTGCCGAAGCCCTCGCCCACAACGGTCCCAGCCTGGTGGAAGTCTCTGTCGGAGAGATGCCCAATCCCTGGCCCTGGCTGAGAGCTCCCGCCAGTCGTTGATCCCAGGCATCAAACCGGCGGGCGGGTTCCTAGCCGAGGATCTGAGCCGCCAGCTCACCTGCCCCCTCGAGATCGCCTTCGGGCGATCCGGTGATGACCGTGAGGTTGAGCCGGGTCACACCCGCGTCGAGCCAGGGCTGGAGCTGCTCGGCAACTCCGTTGACGGTGCCGTACGGCGTGTACTTTTCGAAGACCCTGAACGGCAGGTGGTAGAAGTCCTCCATCGCGGTGGAGACCGCCTCCCGCGCCGTGGCCCGGTCCGGGCCCACTCCGAGCCAGATCTGGAGGCCGTGATGCCATTGGTCGACCTCACGACCATGGGTCGCGGCCTGGTCCTCGACTGAGGCAATGGCGTCGGCGAAGCGGCCGGGCGTCACCCACGAGGCCAGCCATCCCTGACCGAACCGGGCGGTCCGGCGAAGAGCGGCATCGGACCGCCCACCCACAACGAACAGGGGCATGGGCCGCGGGGCCGGGCGGATGATGGCCTGCTCGAGAGAATAGAAGTCACCCTCATGGTCGATGGTCTGACCAGCCAGCAGGCGTTGGACCAGTCCGAGCGATTCGTCGGTCCGCCGACCGCGGGTGGCCGGGTCGATACCGCAGACCTCGAACTCGTGACGGTCCTCGCCGCCCACCCCGATACCGATCGAGACAGGACCGTCGGCAACAGTGCAGAGGGTGCTGATCTGGCGGGCCGCCACCATTGGATGGCGAAGAGCGAGGAGGTACACCCCGATCTCGACCTCGAGGCCCGCCGCCAACTGGGACGCGGCCGCCAACTGAACCGGACCGTCGACCCCGTGCCCGCCCCAGAAGCTGACATGGTCGGCCATGAACATCCGGCTCACGCCCGCCTCCACACAATCCCCCACATGGAGGCGGCGCTGGTCCGGGCTCATCTCCCAGAATCCGAACGGTGCGTTGATGCCGACCGTGATGCCCATGTTCCAGCCTCCTCGGGCGGCCGGGCCGGCCCTTGCGGCGCAGGCCCGCTGGAGATCGTCGCGCATCCCGGTCCCGAAGGCCTCAACCCCGTGCGGACGGCCCAAGACTGGGCCGGTCACATTGACGCGGTGTCGACGAACCCCCTACGGTGCCGCTCGACACAATGAGCGATGGCCTACTACGGGGGGGTGAACGTCCGGAATGTCTCTTCTCGATGTTTCGAACATCACTGTCAGATTCGGGGGCATCACCGCGCTGAACGACTTGTCCTTCACCATTGACGAAGGACAGATTTGCGCGTTGATCGGCCCCAACGGTGCAGGCAAGACGACACTGTTCAACGTCGTCAGCCGGGTGTACGACCCCACTGAGGGGTCCGTAACCTTCGACGGCACTGATCTGCTGTCGCTGGCTCCGCACGCGATCTCACAGCAGGGTGTGTACCGAACATTCCAGAACCTGGCCCTGTGGCCGGGAATGACGGTGCTCGAGAACGTCATGGTCGGTGGCCACACCGATTCCAAGGCGAACTTCGTCACCAGCATGATCAAGCTCGGCACCCGAGCAGAAGAGAAGGACCTGAAGCTGCGGGCCTGGGAGGCCCTCGATGAGCTCAATCTCACCGACGTCGCCTTCCACCCGGCTGCCGGACTTCCCTTCGGCACCCTGAAGCGCATCGAGCTGGCCCGGGCTCTCATGGGCAACCCCCGCCTGCTCATGCTCGATGAGCCGGCATCGGGGCTCACCCACAGCGAGGTCGAACACCTCGGTCAGGACATCCGCGACCTCCGCGACCGCCACAACCTCAGCATCCTGCTGGTGGAGCACCACATGAAGATGGTGATGGGCATCTCGGAGAAGGTCGTCGTACTGAACTTCGGACAGAAGATCGCCGAGGGGCTTCCCGCGGACGTACGCAACGACCCCGAGGTCATCGAGGCCTACCTGGGGAGCTCCGCAGCATGACCGAACTGAGTGGAAACACGATACTCAGCGTCGAGAACCTCGACGCCAACTATGGGGCCGTTCAGGTGCTCCGCGGCATCAACTTCGATGTCCGTGAGGGCGAGGTTTCGATCATCCTCGGCGCCAACGGTGCCGGCAAGACCACCACCCTCCGGGCCATCTGCAACATGGTGAACACGGCGGGCAAGGTCACCCTGTTCGGTGAGGACGTCACCAAGAAGGACACCGCCGACATCGTGAACCGGGGCGTGGCCCACGTCCCCCAGGGTCGTGGCACCTTCCCGGAGCTGTCGGTCATCGACAACCTTGAAGTCGGCGGATACGTCCGCAAGGACAACATCGCCGACGACATCGACCGCTGGTTCCAGATGTTCCCGCGCCTCAAGGAGCGCAAGGATCAGCTGGCCGGCTCTCTCTCGGGAGGCGAGCAGCAGATGCTCGCCGTGGCCCGGGCTCTGATGTCGACCCCGAAGCTCCTCCTGCTCGACGAGCCATCGTTGGGTCTCGCCCCCCTGATCATCGAGGACCTCTTCCGGGTCTTCGGTGAGCTCAACCGCGAGTCCGGCGTGACCATGCTGGTCGTGGAGCAGAACGCCAACCTGGCCCTCGACCTCGGCGACCGGGCCTATGTGCTCGAGGCCGGCGAGATCGTCCTTTCGGGCGATGCCACTGAACTCAAGTCCGACCCGGCCGTCCAAGAGGCCTACCTGGGCGCCTGAGCCCGGGAAACTACGAGAAAGGAATGACAACGTGGAGCTGTTCCTTCAGCGTCTCTTCGATGGTTTGACCTTGGGTGCGATCTACGCGGTGGTGGCGGTTGCACTGGTACTGATCTTCAAGGCAACCACCCTGATCAACTTCGCCCAAGGCGAGTTGGCGATGTTCGGTACCT
>JAAEMS010000244.1 GCA_024225275.1 Actinomycetes bacterium | reverse complement strand
GCGCCGCCCAGAACGGCCAGCACGACCGCGACGATGGCCGAATACGACTCGGCCTGCTGGGGGCTGCGGGCCAGGGTGGCCACCAGGGCAACGATGGCCATGGCCGAGAGCACCCCGGCCACCACGAGCATGGCCACCGGAAGGAACGCACCCCAGTTGGCCCCGAGGAGGAGGGTGGTGCCGACAATGAGCACGGTCATGCTGACCAGCCCCAACACCAGCCCGGTACCGAGCTTGCCGAGGATGACCGACACCGGACGGATGGGAGAGGCCAGGAGACGGGCCAGGGTGCCGTCGGTACGCTCGCTCACCAGGCCCAAGATCCCGAACTGAACCGTGAAGAACAGGAAGAAGACCGACATTCCCACCGCGTAGTAGGTGGTGAAGTCAAGCCCTTCGCCTTCGGCCGCCTCGATCGTCAGGCTGGTGGGCAACGGCACGGCGGCCGCCCGATCAGCCCAGACGGCCGCCTGCTCGCTGTTGGGCGGTGACCCCGCGAGGAGCGAGGCCGCGGCGACTGACCGCGCCACTGAATCGAGCTCCGAGGCGAGGGTGCTGGCGATGGCGGCAGCCACGTCGGTGCCGATGTCGGCCTGGGGGTTCGAGATGACCCGGAGCGAGCCCCCCTGCCCGGAGCTGACGGCGGCGGAGAACCCGGGATCGATCACGATGGAGGCCGAGACCTCGTTGTCGTCGGCGAGCTGTTGGGCCTCGGCGAGGCTGGCGACGGTCATGATGTCGAAGCTGTCGTCGCCATCCAGAGCTTCGAGGTGGGACGTCACTTCGGCGGCCACCGGTCCGCCGTCGCCGTCGAACACCGCGAATTCGAAACCGAAGTCGTCGCCGGTGTCCCCGAAGGTCAGGGAGAGAATGAAGGCCAGTCCGAACGGGGCGACGATGCCCATCAGGTAGGCGGACCGATCGCGGAGGCGCTGAAGCAGGTCCTTGCGGGTGATCAGGACGGCCGCGGCCAACAATCCTGGGGTTCGGTGTTCACCGGTCACCCGGTCAGTCTGGGCGAGAGCGCCGGACCGGGCAAGGACAGTTGGTCCTTGCCGATGTGGCCGGTGTCAGCACGGTTGGACCGGAAGCCCGTTCTGTCCGGGATTCTGGGGTGTTCTTGCTACGGATTCCCGGACAGAACGTCGGAGCGGCCCGGTGTGACACCCTCGGAGACGGTTCCGCGGAACTGCCCTCAGAAGGCCAGGCGGTGGGACACGGTGGGCCATCTCGGCGGCGAGTACACATCCAGTGGAACAGCCACCGACGAACCTGGGCTCCCCGGCCCAGTTCCACGGTCACTGTTGTTCCCTGCCCCCCAGGTCCATCACTCAGAGAGATGGAGCCGCCGTGAAGGCGCGCGATCCTCTCGCACGTCGCGAGTCCTACCCCGAGGCCCTCGACCTCGCCGCGGCCATGAAGGCGCTGGAAGACTTCGAAGACCCGCTCCCGATGCTCTGGAGGCGGTCAACGCCAGCATCGCGGCCAGCCCGATCGTGACTGCCATGCAGCCTGTCGCGATGGCAGTCCGCGACGCTGGACTCGGGCGAGGTCGGGGTGGGGCCGAGTTGGCGGCCGCGGTTCGAAGCACGCTCTCGGTGACCGGAGCCTTCACCTCGGAACGCCGTAGGGCCAGGGCTCGCCTCAGGACTCCGAGGTCCAGTTCTCGCACCGCCAGCTCGTTGCGCATGTCTGCACCGCGACCCTGGTTGGCCAGCACCAGGTAGCCGGCAAGAATGACGTCGCCGAATGCGGTCGGCGTGAGGTCCGGAGTATCTGCCAGTCTCACCACTTCGGAATCCAGATCGATCTTGACGCCCACCGGTAGACCTGATGCCCATCTCGGCACGGCCTGGTACGCCTCCATCACCAGGGCCATCTGGATGTCTTCGGGCTCGAGCAGCCCGGCTTCCATTTCTGCGAGCTCCCGGGAGGTGAGGCCGCACATGGCTGCGAGACGATCCAACGACCATCGATGAGCCTGGCGGTGATCGTGGAGGACGATCCCCATGACCGGCTCCTGATGTCCATGGCCGCAGAGTCATCGGCCCACGTCCTGGAGCTGAGCTTCGCTGATGACGGTGAAGCGGCCGTGAGCACGCTCTTCGACGGGAAGGCCGAGCTCCCGGACATCGTCGTTCTGGATCTGCGGATGCCCCGGATGAACGGTCACGAGGTGTTGGCCGAGCTTCGCACCGACGAGAGGCTGGCGCTCATGCCGGTCGTGGTCTTCAGTCCCTCGACCTGGGACAAGGATGTAGACCTTTCCCTCGCTCGGGGGCGACATGCTTGGTGAGCAAGCCGGCGTTCGTCGACGACGCCCTGGATCTGTTCGGGGAACCAGACGACTGGACGCTGTGACAATCGCCCCGGTCGGCCACGGGCCGACCGTCCTGGGAGCTCGACCCGACCTCTGAGGTGTCCCGATTGATGGGGTACCTCCAGGATGCGGCTCACACCCTCGACGTTCGGCTCCGCGGTGTCGTCGACTATGTGTCTGTCCCTCCCTCACCGGGCCGTTTCGAGCCCGTGACCTCGGTCGTGTCGCCGAACGAGTCCGGACGGAGAGGACGGAGCTGATCCGGTCCATCGGTGCCGAAGTCTCGGTGGGCGCTCTCCCGGCGGTCGAGGGAGAGGAGCGCCCGTCGGGGGCTGTCTTCGGGTTCAGCCTTCCTGCCCGGATGTCAGCTGCGCCATCATCCCGAAATCGGTAGGCACCGCTCCAGGACGCCCTGCTGTGCGATCAGGGTTCCCAGCTCCTCGACGACCTCCTCCTCGGAGCAGCCCTGAGACTGGGCCATGGCCAGCAGGCCATCGATTCGGTCCGACCGGCGATGCGACATGAACCGTGCCCGCTCGGCGTTCAGGTCTACGGCACCCCAATCGGTATCAGTGACGTCTTCTCCGATACCGTGGTCTGGGAGCGAGGTCAAGCCAATCTCGAGCGGGAACTCGGTACCGTCGGCGCGGCGATCGTGTAGTTCGACACCGCTGCCCATGGGTCTGGCTCCGGCCGCCGCCACATGGCTGGAGCGTTGGACCTGATGGGTCTTCCGCAGCTCGGCGGAAATCGGTAGCTCGACGGGCTGGCCGAGAAGTTCCTCCCGTTCGTGTTCGAGCATGTGACACGCCTCTGTGCGGTTCCTCGGTACCTACTCTGGTCATGTCGGTGATGGCGGCAACGACGACTCGTCGAGTCCAGAGATCCACGGCGTGAAGCTTGATGCTCAGCGGGATTCTCGAACCCGAACGAGTTACGCCATCAGGGAGGGCAGCGTCAGCCATGCATCGCCGGTTGACGAGTTCGCTGAAGGCTCGCCGCAGCTCGGGGTGGGCGGGCTGGCTTTCGGGCGGGACCAACACTTCCACCGCCATGTCCACGAGGCTGCCGGCCGGGTAGTCGAACGGCCGGTGTGCTCAGTCGGTTGCGAGTTCGATGGTTCCCTGTCCATCCACGATCAGCAGTGCGGCCGGGACCGTCCGAAGGATCTGCAGAGTCGCATCATCGGTCAGCGCTGTGTCCACAACCTTGCTCTCCACGGAGTTCCGAATGGCCTGGAAACCTCATCGGCCCAAGGGAGTCAGGCGAGAGGGATGGGGTCAGCCTCTCAATGGAGAGCGGGGAGGCTTCGGAGGCGAAGGAGGGGTATCGACCGGACCAGTGCCGAAGCGCGGACTTGGGGTATGGGGCTCGGCGAATCCCGCGGCCGAGGCGAGGAACCGCCAAGCGCCGTCGGTGACCGTCGAATAGAGCTCTCCGGCCAGCTCGATCGCCTCCCGTGCCGGCCAGTGGCTCGGCAGTAGGTCGAGTGGGAGGTCGGGGTCTGTGAGCCGGGCCCTTCGGAGATCGTGCACAACCATGGTCCGCAGCAAGAACGCGTCTCTGTTGGGCAGCGGTCTCAGGCCCTCCGCCTCGGCCCATCGGTGGTTGCTGAGGAACTCCTCGTAGGCCTGGGCCGCGTGGTGGAGCTCGAACTTCTCACCCAACCATGCCCTCGCCGCCGGGTCGTGCATCTCGAATCGGCCGTGGGCCACCGGTGGCGGGGTGGGCAGCCCGACGTCGCTGGCGGTCTCGTGCACGGCGGTCGCTTGTCCGTGGGGTGCGGCCATCACGCCGGGAGCGAGGGGAACGAACCCCCGCTGCTGCAGGGCGGCGTTGAACCTCGCCAGCTGGTCAGTTGCGATGTCTTGCCCATCGAGGAACGTCATGACCCACTCGCTCACGGTCGCTGGCTCCCACGGGCGATAGATGCGGGCCTCAGCATCAGCGAACTCCGCGGTCGCTGACGGTGTGAGCCGGTACCGGCTCCGACGTCCGGTCCGCTTGGTCTCGAACCAGCCCTCGCCGGTCAGCCGGAACATCGAGGTGCGAACAAGGCGATCGCTGATACCGAAGGGAGCGCAGAGTTCGATGAGATCGCCCAACCAGATCTCGCCTCCGGCCGGCACCACCGAGTCGCCGAAGATGGTGACCAGGACGGAGCGGGCCGAGATGTGGGGGTGCTGACCGAATGATCGGGCCCGCTCCTCGACGGTCGGTGTCGAGATCATGGCATCATGATACACGATATTGACGATCTAGACAGATCGTGTATCATTTCTCCATGGCTGCTCCACCCCCTGCGCCCCCAACCGGTCAGGACCGCTTCGATGCCCTCATCGGCGCCGGCGAGAAGATCGAGCCCCGAGACTGGATGCCCGAGGCGTACCGCAAGAACATGGTTCGCCAGATCGCCCAGCACGCCCACTCCGAAGTCATCGGCCAGCAGCCCGAGGGCAACTGGATCACCCGGGCCCCCAGCCTGCGGCGCAAGGCCATCCTCATCGCCAAGGTCCAGGACGAGGCCGGCCACGGTCTCTACCTCTATTCGGCGTGCGAGACGTTGGGCGTCGACCGTGACGAGCTCAACCAGGCCCTGCACACCGGCCGCCAGAAGTACTCATCGATCTTCAACTACCCCACCCTCGGCTGGGCCGACATCGGCGCCATCGGCTGGCTGGTCGACGGAGCGGCCATCACCAACCAGGTGATGCTCACCCGCACGTCCTATGGGCCGTACTCCCGGGCCATGATCCGGATCTGCAAAGAAGAGTCTTTCCACCAGCGTCAGGGCTACGAGATCATGCTCGAGCTGGTGAACGGTACCGACGAGCAGAAGGCCATGGCCCAGGATGCCCTCGACCGTTGGTGGTGGCCGGCGATCTCGATGTTCGGTCCGCCCGACGAGCAGTCGACCCACACCGAGCAGTCGATGAAGTGGGGCATCAAGCTCGAGACCAACGACGAGCTGCGCCAGAAGTTCGTTGACATGACCGTCCCCCAAACCGACTACCTCGGCCTGACCATCCCCGATCCCGATCTGAAGTGGAACGAGGAGACCGGTCACTACGATTTCGGCGAGATCGACTGGGACGACTTCTGGAACGTGGTCAAGGGCAACGGCCCCTGCAACCGCGAGCGGATCGCCCACAAGCTGAAGGCCTGGGACGACGGAGCCTGGGTTCGTGAGGCCGCGTCGGCCTACGCCGCCAAACAGCAGTCCCCAGCG
Organism: Actinomycetes bacterium; assembly: GCA_024225275.1. GTDB lineage: Bacteria > Actinomycetota > Acidimicrobiia > Acidimicrobiales > JAAEMS01 > JAAEMS01. Next base: position 11,309 of record JAAEMS010000244.1, on the reverse strand, counting down.
TTGGTGGAGACGGCTTGAAGTCCGAGGCGGTCCGCCGGTAGGCGCTGAGAACACAGGAGGAGCAGATCATGTCCTATGACGTACCCAAGAGCGACGATGAGGACGAGCCCGAGTTCGGGGGCTCCACCAAGGGCTGGCCCCTATGGGAGGTCTTCGTCCGGGCCAACCGGGGCCTGAACCATGTGCACACCGGCAGCGTTCACGCCGCTGATGCCGAGACCGCCGTCCAGGCCGCCCGCGACGTCTACACCCGACGGTCCGAGGGGGTCTCGGTCTGGGTGGTGCCATCCACCGAGATCCACGCCTCTGACCCCGATGAGGCGGGCGACTGGTTCGACGACCACAAGCCGTACCGGCACCCGACCTTCTACGAGATCCCCGATGAAGTGGGGCAGATGTGATGGGTTCCCCCGTGTTCACCTACCTGTTGAGGCTGGGTGACGACAATCTGATCCTGTCCCAGCGCCTCGGCGAATTGGTGTCGTGGATGCCCGAGCTCGAAGAGGACATCGCGGTGGCCAACCTGGCCCTCGACCATCTCGGTCAGGCCCGGAACCTCTTCACCTACGCCGGTGAGGTCGAGGGCCTTGGCCGCGACGAAGACGATCTGGCCATGCTCCGCGACGAGAGGGAGTACTTCAACGCCGTCATGTGCGAACAGCCCAACGGCGACTTCGGCCAGACCATGGCCCGCCAGCTCTTCGTCGACGCCTACCAGGTGCCCGTCTACGAGGCCCTCACCGGAAGCTCCGACGAGACCCTCGCCGGCATTGCCGCCAAGGCTGCCAAAGAGGCCCGCTATCACCTCCGCCACTCCTCGACCTGGGTGGTGCGCCTGGGCGACGGTACGGCCGAGAGCCACCGACGGATGCAGGCCGGCATCGAAGCCATGTGGCCCTACATCGATGATCTCTTCTGGGTCGACGGGGTCGACGACGAGATTCGTGAGGCCGGCATTGCTCCCGACATGACCGTGGTGCGCGACACCTTCGAGCGCACGGTGGCCCGGGTCTTGGCCGAGGCCACCCTCGAGGCGCCCAACGATCCGTATCAGCGCACGGGCGGTCGCACCGGCTTCCACACCGAGCACCTGGGCCACATCCTGCCTGAGATGCAGAACCTCCACCGGGCCCATCCCGGGGTCAGCTGGTAGCAGTGGTGTCCGCCACTGGTGCAGATCTGGGACGGGTTCGGGCCGCAGTGGCCGCGGTGTCCGACCCCGAGGTGCCGGTACTAACCATCGACGATCTCGGCGTCCTGCGCTCTGTCGAGGAGGCCGACGGGCGGATCCTGGTCACCATCACGCCTACCTACTCGGGCTGTCCGGCCATGCAGTTCATCGAGGACCGGATCATCGAGGCGGTCCTCGACGCCGGCTTCGAGGGTGAGGTCCGCACCGTATTCAGCCCGGCATGGACCACCGACTGGATGTCCGACGATGGGCGGCGAAAGCTGCGCGAGTACGGCATCGCACCACCCAACCCGGTGGGGTCCGCCGACGAGACTGTCCTGACAATCCGGGCCGTGGTGCGGTGCCCCCGCTGCGACTCGGCCGACACCAAGCCGGTCAGCGAGTTCGGCTCGACCGCATGCAAAGCGCTCTACCAATGCAACGACTGTCACGAGCCGTTCGACTACTTCAAGGAGTTGTAGGTGGCCGTTGAGTTCCACTCCCTTCCGGTTCGGGTCCAACCCGAAACCGACGACTCGGTGGCGGTGACCTTCGAGGTCCCGGCCGAGCTCCGCGACACCTTCCGTCACGTGCCCGGTCAGCATCTTGTGCTGCGGGCCGACCTCGACGGCGAGGATGTCCGCCGGTCGTACTCGATCTGTACCAGCCGTGACTGCGGTGAGCTGAAGGTGGCCATCAAGCGGATCCCCGACGGGGTCTTCTCGACTTGGGCCACCACCGAGCTGGCCGACGGCGACACCCTCGACGTCATGGCCCCCATCGGCGAGTTCGGCTACCAGCCCGACCCCTCGACGGTCGGCAGCTACGCGGCGTTCGCCGCCGGTTCGGGTATCACGCCGGTGCTCTCGATCCTGACCTCGATCCTCGAGGTCGAGAAAGGCAGTCGGTGCACCCTGGTCTACGGCAACCGCAGGGTCGGCTCGATCATGTTCCTCGAGGAGCTCGAAGGGCTGAAGAACCGATACCCGGACCGGTTCCAGACCATCCACATCCTCAGTCGCGAGCCCCACGAGATCCCCCTGTTCGAGGGCCGCATCGACACCGCCAAGATCCGGACACTGACCGGCTCACTGTTGCCGGTCGCCGATATCGACGCCTGGTTCCTGTGTGGGCCGCTCGACATGGTCGAGACTGCGCAGGCGACCTTGGCCGAGCTCGGTGTGGCTGACGACCAGGTGAACTACGAGCTCTTCTTCGACGAGCGCATCGAGGTCGTGCCCGAGGCCGACGGGGGCGAGGACTCGTTGACGATGACGGTCACAGTCGACGGCCGCAGCTCGACGGTAGGGGTCGATCCCGATGGGCCGTCGCTGCTCGACTACGCCCGTTCGGTCCGTAGCGAGGTGCCCTTCGCCTGCAAGGGAGGGATGTGCGCCACCTGTAAGGGCAAGGTGCTCGAGGGCGAGGTGACCATGGACAAGAACTACGCCCTGACCCACGAGGAACTTGCCGAGGGGTTCGTCCTGACCTGCCAATCCCACGCCACTGATACCGACGTCTCCATCTCCTACGACGTCCACGGCGGCCTCGGCCGCTAGCCCGGAGCCGAATCAGGCCCCACCTGGGCAGAAACAGAAAAGACAGATAGGGGTCAGACCCCTGGGCGCGGATAGGGGTCCGACCCCTATTGGCCGATAAGTGCCAGAGCTCAGATCGACAAACGTCGATGGGTGGGGCCTCACTTGTTGATCCTCAGGTAGGAGTGGGCTGCACCGACAGGGAGGTCATGGCATTCATCAGCATCAAGAAGAAGGGTGACAGATCAGCTGACAAGTTGGGTATCGCGGAGCCGGTGATCGCCGCCTGTACAACCAACCCATCGGGCACCATGAAGCGGATGCTCTCCCGCGAGCTCGGGGGTATCACCGGGGCGGCTGTAGCCGGCTTGACCGAGGCCACCACCGACGCTGAGACCAGCCTGGCCAGCGGTTTTCCCAACGGCCAGAACTTTGTGGTGCTTGCCCGCCAGAGGCTGATCGTGACCTCGGCATCGGTCATGAGCGGCAAGCCCGAGGAGATCGTCGCCGAGTGGCTACGCGGTCAGGTCGTCGATATCCAGGTCGATTCAGGGACCATCTCGGCGCCGCTGACCATCGCTCTTACTGATAGTACGGCCGTCCAGGTCGAGGGGGCCAAGGGCGCCGATCCCGCCAGCCTGGCCACTGCCCTCAGTAGCTGAGCAAGCGAGGAGTCCCGCCTAGGGGTCAGACCCCCAGACGTTGATAGGGGTCAGACCCCGACCACCCGACCCCGACCGCGGAGATCCCGACTGCGAGCCGCCGACCGGCTTGGGGGACCACTATCGGTGGATGAGGTCGCGGGACTCGAGGTCGGTGAGGTCGGATTCGGTGTAGCCGGCAGCCAGTAGGACCTCGGTGGTGTGTTGGCCCACGCTCGGAGGCGGGCCGGTGGGGCCGGGCATGATGCCGTTCAGCCGGATCCCCGCGGTGGGGACCAGGGTCTTCTCGCCGTCGAGATCGATTTCGGTCAGTAGGCCGCGCCCGGCTGGATGGCCGTCGGCGATGGTCTCGAGCATGCTCCGCACCCGCGCCCCAGGGATTCCGGCGGCGGCCAGTCGGTCTTCCCACTCTGAGGCTGACGCGGTGAGCAAGGCCTCGGCCATGCGTGCTCTGGCCGTCTCGACCTCGCCGGGGTCAGCCCCGGGCGCAGCCAACTCGGTGCGGTCGGCCAGGTCGTCGAGCCCGAGCAGGTCGCACAGCCGCACGAAGTGGCTGACCTTGTTGGCCGCCACCATCAACAGGCCGTCGGCCGTTTCGAACGCTCCTGAAGCCACGGCTCCGCTGAACGCGGCGTTGCCGGTGCGGGGCAACTCCATTCCCAGATTCGCCGATCGCACCAGGCCACCAGCGTTGAACAACAGGCCGGCGTCGATCATCGTCACGTCGACCTGAACCGCGTCGCCGGTTCGCCTCTGCTCGAGCAACGCGGCCAGGGTGGCGAACCCCAGCAGCAGCCCGCCTCCGTAGTCGAGGTACGGGGACCCCACCTTGGTGGGCGGTGAGTCGGGGAATCCGGTCGACGTCATGATGCCGGTGGTGGCCTGCACCACATGATCGAATCCGGGCCTCCCCGCGAAAGGCCCAGCGTCACCGAAGGCGCTCAGCGAGGCGTACACGATCTTCGGGTTGCGGGCCCGCACCGCTTCCCAGCCCAGGCCCATCGCCTCGGCCGTGCCCGGGGCGAACCCTTCGAGGAACACGTCGGCGCCCTCGACGAGCCGCAGGACGATGTCGGCGGCCCCCTCCTGCTTCAGGTCGACGACGACGCTGCGTTTGTCGCCGTTCTGGGTTGCGAACCCCAGGCTGCCGCCCCGGCGGAGCCAATCGCCGCCCGGAGGCTCGACCTTGATGACGTCGGCGCCGAGGAGTCCAAGCAGGTACGCCCCGAACGGGCTAGCCAACACCTGGCCGAGGTCGACTACCCGTAGGCCGGCGAGAGGGGCGGGCTGGTCCGCGGCAACTGTCATGGTGTCAACGTAGGTCACCCAACACGGGAAATCTGTCGGGAAAGGGGGATGACACCACCCTCAGCCTACAGATTTCGGGAGTTTGGGGGGACTAGGTTCTACGACAGAACCCACTCGCCCGATGAACCGCCGCAGGGGGACCCATGACCGACACCGAGACCGACCCCACCATGATCTGGCACAAGACGGTGTGCGTCCTGTGCAGCAACAACTGTGGGGTTGAGGTCCGGCTCGACGAGCGCACCATCACCCGGGTGCGGGGCAACAAAGCCCATGTGGCTTCGAAGGGCTACACCTGCGAGAAGGCTCTGCGTATCGATCACTACCAGAACGCCCGTGGCCGGCTCACTGCGCCCATGAAACGTCTCCCCGACGGGTCCTACATCGAGGTCGACTGGGACACTGCCATCGACGAGGTGGCCGCCGGCTTCCAGCGGGTCCAGTCCGAGTACGGGGCCGACAAGATCATGTACTACGGCGGTGGTGGCCAGGGGAACCACCTCTGTGGAGCGTACGGGGCCGGCACCCGCAAAGCCCTCGGTGCCACCCGGCGCTCCAACGCCCTCGCCCAGGAGAAGACCGGCGAGTCGTGGGTCGAGGGTCGCCTGTTCATGGCCCACACCCACGGTGAGTTCGCCGAAGCCGAGGTTGCGGTGTTCGTCGGCAAGAACCCCTGGCACTCCCACGGGTTCGACGAGGCCCGCCGCGTCCTGAAGGCGATCGCCGCTGACGATTCCCGTTCGATGATCGTCATCGACCCCCGCCGCACCGAAACCGCCGACCTCGCGGACTTCTGGCTGCCGGTGAAGCCCGGCGGCGATGCCTTCCTCTTGGCCGCCATTGGTGCGGTCCTGGTCGAGGAGAACCTGGTCGACACCGAGTGGCTGGCCCAGAATGCCACTGGTTCCGCGGAGACCATCGCCGCCTTCGCCACCGTTCCCATCGCCGACTTCGCTGAGCGCAGCGGTATCGACGAGGATCTGGTCCGCAAGACCGCCCGCCGTCTGGCCGCGGCCGAGAGTGTGTCGGTTGTCGAGGATCTCGGTATCGAGATGGCGCCCAACTCGACCCTGATCTCGTACCTCCAGCGGGCCGTCTGGCTGCTGGTGGGTAGTTTCGGGAAGCCGGGCGGCATGACCACCCACAGCTCGTTGGCCCCCCTGATCAACTACTCGGCCACCGGTAACGAACCCCTTGACCCGGTCTCGGGCAACGCGATCATCTCCGGGCTCATCGCTTGCAACGACATCGCCGACGGCATGCTCAGCGACCACCCCGAGCGCACCCGGGCCTTGTTGATCGAGAGCTCGAACCCGGTTCACTCCCTGGCCGAGTCCGAGAAGTTCCGCCAGGCCATGCGGGCGGCCGAGTTCAGCGTCGTCATCGATGTGGCCATGACCGAGACAGCCCAGGAGGCCAGCTATGTGCTGCCCGCCGCATCCCAGTACGAGAAGGTCGAGACCACCTTCTTCGCGGCCGGCTTTCCCGAGAACAAGGCCACCGTTCGGCCCCCCATCCTCGAACCGCTCGGCGATTCCCTACCCGAAGCCGAGATCCACAGTCGCCTGGCCAAGGCGCTGGGCGTCGTCACCGAAGAAGACCTCGAACCACTCAGGGCCGCAGCCGAGCAGGGCTACGAAGTCTTCGCTGAGGCGTTCATGGGGGTGGCCGCGGCCAACCCGGCCCTCGCCGGAATCGGAGGGGTCGTGTTGTACGAGACCCTGGGCCGCACCCTGCCCGAGGGCATGGCCCCGGCGGCCGTCCTGTGGTTCAGCGCTCAGCAGCTGGCCATGAAGCAGTCCGATGCCCTACGTCGGGCCGGTTTCAGGGGCGAGGGTCAGGCTCTGGGCACCGCCCTGTTCGAGGCCCTGATCTCGAACCCCGATGGTGTGGTCTTCACCAAGCATGAGCACGGCCAGTCGTTCGACATGCTCGGCACCGCCGACCAAAGAGTCCACCTGGCCATCCCCGAGCTACTCGATGAGCTCCGGCGGCTACCCGAGATTCCCTCCGACTACACCACCGACGAGTTCCCGTTCGTCCTGTCGGCCGGCGAGCGTCGCAGTTTCACCGCCAACACCGTGGTCCGCGACCCAGCCTGGCGGAAGAAGGACGCCGAAGGGGCTCTCAGGTTGCATCCGTCCGATGCCGAGAGAGTGGGTGTCGAGGCGGGGGCCCGCGTCCGCGTCACCACCCGCGGGGGCACTGCGGTGGCCGTGGCTGAGCTCAACGACACGATGATGCCCGGCCATATCTCGCTACCCAACGGTCACGGTCTGGCCTATTCCCCCGCGGGCGGCGATCCCGAGATCTTCGGGGTGTCGACCAACGAGCTCACCACCACCGATTGGAAGGACCCCATCGCTGGGACCCCGTGGCACAAGTACGTGCCGGCCCAGCTCGAAGCAGTCCAGTCGTGAGCCGAACAAGATGAGCTGCAGAACATGAGCCGCATGCGGTTCGATCACGCCCGGTCAACCACTCGATCTGCCCAGCACCGGGATCCGGCTGCGGACCCGACCCCCGGCTCTACTCTCCGTCCACGATGTGCGCGTCGGTGACGTGCCAGCCGGTATCCCAGTCCGAGCGCGTCATGGTCAGGCTGACCTCGGTGGTTTCGGCCAGAAGCCAGCACTCGCCCTCCTGATCGGTGGGCTCGTCGCAGGAGGCCACCGAGAAGGGGCCTTGGATTGAGGTGACCCGTTCGAGCTCATCGACGACCGAAGGATCGTCGAAGCGGGTGCGGATGTCATCGGCTCCCAACCGGCCTCCGTCACCCAAGGCGATGTCCTGGGCCAATCCCTCGGGGCCGGCCGGCAACGGGCTGCAGGTGGTTGGGCCGAAGACATCAGCATCCTGCTGCTTGGTCTCGTCATCCATGGCCTTCGGGCCCGGCCGCTCGATTTCGACGAAGTCATCGTCGATGAAGTTCCCGTCGATGTACTCGTATTCGGTGCGGGTGCCCCGCCAGAGCGACTCACCCTCGTCGTAGTAGGCGTCGCGGATGGTCAGATCGGCGATGCCGTCTCCGGTGCGGTCTTGGCAGTCCGCGGCACCGGTGAGCGACTCACTACCACCCAGCCTGAAAGCATCCGACAGGACGAGCCCGTCACGGGTGATCCGGTAGATCGACGTCCACAGGTGGTGGGCCCCCTCGGGGTCGAGCGTGAGGATTTCGGGGAGCCCGTTGCCGTCGAAATCGACCACTCCCCAGACGGTTCCGGAGCCCGGCCCGTTGGGTAGCTCTCGGGCGCTGGAACGGATCTCGCCGAGGCTGGTGTGGGCGATGACCGCGTCGGTGGTCGGGTCGTAGCTCACCCGGTTCAGTTCGAGTGAGCCACTGGTGGGCTTGGTCGTCGAATCGGTTCCCGGGATCGTGGTCGTCGATGTCGTGGAGGCGGTCGTAGTGGTGACGCCGGACAGGCGGGTGGTGGTCGTCCCGAGCTCAGTGACGGGCTGGGAGCTGGTGGTCCCGGTCTCGATGGTTGGGTTGGTGTCTGTCGCGGTGTCGGCGTCGGAGCTGCACGCGCCCAGGATGACGGCCGCCGCGAGGAGGGTGGTTGCCCGTCGAACTCTCATGGCCAGCCATCGGCAGGAGCGAGGCAGAGTGGAGCCGGGAGCACATTTGGCAACAATGAGGGGGTGAGTCTCGCCCCCCGTCCCGCCCGCACCCGCCTACTCGCCCTGGGGGCGGTCGCGGCCCTCGCCTTCTCGGCCTGCACCAACGGGTCCTCGGGGTCGATCTCCGCGCCTGCCCCGGATTCCGGCGACGAGGTTGTGGACCCGCCCGAGGAATCCGAGGAAGCTCAGGCCGACAACGGGGACAATGAGGCCGACGACGGGGCCGGGAGCGGCGACCTCATCGGCGGCCGGTTTGCCTGGCGGGATGCCGGCTGCGAGTTCGCGGCCGCCGATCCCGACCTGCGCTGTGGGTTCGTCACCGTTCCCGTCCACTGGGACGACCCCGATGCCCCTGACACCATCGATCTTCATGTGGCGGTACTCGAGAGTCGCGCCAGTGATCCGGCCCCCGATCCGGTCGTCTATCTCGAAGGCGGACCCGGGGGTGACGCCCTCGAAGGGTTGGCGTTCTCGACTCATCTGTTCGAGCCCTTCCGCCAGCGCGGCGATGTGGTCGTGTGGGACCAGCGGGGCACGAGCTTCTCCGAACCCGACATGAGCTGCCCCGAGGTCGACGCCGCCGACGACGTGCTCCTGGCGAGCACCGACGAACCGGCCGTCGAGCTGGCACAGGCGGTCACGGCCCTGCGCGAGTGCGGCCAGCGGCTGAGTGACGGTGGTGTCGATCTCGGTCAGTTCAGCTCCCTGACCAGCGCCCGCGACGCCGAGGCCATCCGGAGGGCGTTGGGGGTCGAGCCGTGGAATCTGTTGGGCATCTCCTACGGCACCCGCTTGGCCCAGACCATGATGCGGGAGTTCCCCGGTTCGATCCGCTCGGTCATCCTCGACTCGGTGCTTCCCACCGAGGACACCTTGATCGATGGCACGGCCGCCAGTGGCGAACAGGCCGCTGAGCACCTGTTCGCCCAGTGTGCGGCCGACGCCGACTGCGCGACGGCCTACCCCGACCTGGCCGACCGATTCGAGGCCGTGGTCGCCGCCCTCGACGCCGAGCCGGTCGAGATGGAGGTCGTCGACCCTCTCAGCCTCGAAGCCACGACGGTGGCGGCCACCGGCGCCGACCTGGGGGCGAGCCTCTTCCAGGTGCTCTACTCGCCCTTGTTCTTCACCGCCTTCCCCGAGGTGGTCCGACGACTCGACTCCGGCGACACCAGCGGCCTCGCGGTCTTGGCCGGTCAGGCGTTGGCCCAGGCCGACTTCTTCACGCCTGCGGTTCACTATGCGGTCACCTGTAACGACGAGGTCGGGTTCCTCGATCCGTCGACTCAGGTCGGTGATCAGGGCGATGGGTTCGTGGGCGATCTCCTCTCGCCCGAGGGGGCCGGCAACGAGAGGGTCTACCTGGAGACCTGTGACCTCTTCGGCCCCGCACCGGCGGCTCCGGTGGAGGATGAGCCGGTGGTGTCCGATCTGCCCACTCTCGTGCTCACCGGTTCGTACGATCCGATCACCCCGCCCGCCACCGGCCGGCGGGTCGCCGAGACCTTGAGCTCGGTGACGGTCGTCGAGATGCCCCACCAAGGGCACGGTTCGGTGGCCGACGAGTGTGCTGCCTCCATCGCGGTCGCCTTCCTCGACGACCCGGCATCGGCACCCGACCTCGGGTGTGTTTCCGCCTCCGACCCGCCCCTGTGGTTGGGGGCCGACCTGGGCGCGGTCCAACTGGAGCCGTTCGTGTTGGACAGCCCGTTCGTGACCGGGTCGGGTCTGGTTCCGGCCGGATGGGTGGAGCAGGGCGACGGCACATGGATCAGCCCGGGTCACGTCCTCAGCCAGCTCGTGCTCGTGCAGCAGGGGGTGGCCGGGGCCAACGAGGGTCTGTTGTTGGGTCTCCTGGCTGGTCAGTTCGGGCTCGACGGCCCGCCCGAACCCGATGGCACCGTCGTGGCCGGCCCGACGGAGTGGAACCACTACGAGATCGAGGTGGCTGGCTCTTCCATCGAGCTCTTCGTCGCTGACTTCGATGCCGGGGTGGGTCTGGTGGTCATGGAAGGGCCGGCCGACCTGCGGGATCAGGCCCGGAGCTCCTTCCTGCCTGAGCTCCTCGGGGCATTCTCGCCCTAGCCGCTAGGTTCGCGCCATGACCGTGTATGACACGAGCCAGATCCAACCCATGGGCGGGTGGAGTCCGGAGAACACCGGCGGCGCCTGGATCCGGGGTGACCTGGCCTCGGGCTCGGGCACCAGGCTCACCGGGCTCTGGGACGTGGCTGAACTGCCCCCGACCCTTGCCAAGCTCAGCCCCGAGCAGCTGGCCGGCCGCAAGGCCCAGGTCCAAGCCGCCGTGCAAGCCACCCTGGTCGGCCTCGAGTCGACCATCGACGGCTGAACCGGCCAGCAGAGCTAGCGCCGTGGCCGAGGTCTACCTCCCCTTCCGATCCGGGACCCACCGGTGGTTGTTGCGCTACGCCCGATGGAACCCGGACCTCGACGGCCTGCGGGTCCACGACGACGGCCGGGTCGTGGTCACCATGGGCCGCCGCATCATGACCGCGGGGGTCGACAACATCACTGCCATGGAAGCGGTCGAGTTGAGGTCGGCGATCAGATCGATGGGGGTGCGACGGGGTCCTTTCTCGGCCGATCTGATCATGGCCACCGATCTGGGCCCGGCGCAGCGCCTCGTATTTCTCGAGCCGGTCAGGCCCGCCCTCGGACCGCGACGCCACTCGTCGGTGACTGTGACGCTCGAGGACCCTCACGATCTCCTGCCCGCGATCGTGGCGGTTCAACGAGATCTGGGCTTGTAATACGCACCTACTAGTACTAAGTTACTAGTAACCCTTTACTAGTAACCCTTTACCAGTGTCACTGCACTACAGGGCAACGGCTTGGAGGCCGCAACCATGGAGCTGTTCCTTCAGCGTCTCTTCGATGGTTTGACCTTGGGTGCGATCTACGCGGTGGTGGCGGTTGCACTGGTACTGATCTTCAAGGCAACCACCCTGATCAACTTCGCCCAAGGCGAGTTGGCGATGTTCGGTACCT
>JAAEMS010000243.1 GCA_024225275.1 Actinomycetes bacterium | reverse complement strand
ATGGCGGCCCGATTCAGCTCGTGGAGCCGCGCAGGGTCATACCCGATCTCTTTGCCGCGGTCCCGGTTCGCCACCCAGGTGGGACTCTCGAGCACGACTCCCGCGCCAACGTCACGCGCCAGTGCCACAAGGTCGGAGCAATAACCGCGGAGTGTCTGGCGACCTTCGGCCGTCTCCAAGAGGGGATAGGAGGCAAAACCCGGCAGGTCGATGCCACGAGTGAAGATGAGATCGGTCTCCATGCCGAAGTAGCTGAGATACACACCCCCATCGAGCTGGGGCAGACGGGCCTGGTCCTGCGACACTGGTCTCCCCTTCTCCGACTCGGACCCCACACGATAGGTTGCATTGGCCGGTCAGGTGGCTCGCGACGATGGGGCGTCGGTGATTCGTCATAGCTGCGCTGACTCCGCGTCGTTTGCCGCGTACCGATTCCGCCAGCGGTGATCCTGCTGGTAGGTGCGCTATGGGCTCTCGTATCGCGACGTCGAAGAACGATTTCGTCGGGACCTCGGCGGTCGCCGGCCTAGGACGCACACTTCGAGCAGCACCACCCGCCCGAGCCGCGCCACGGAACCGGTGGAGCCGCTCGTCAGCGACCGGGACTATGTCGTGCTCGGCTCGGGCCGACACCGAGTGCTGGGTTTGCTGCGAGGCCCGAGATTCTGAGTAGCAGTATCGAGCGCTCCGCTTGCGGCCCTGGTAGCTGCAGCACATCGGGCGATTGGCGGATCTACTCGGGTCAAGCGAGCGAGTCGATGGTGTGACTGCCCAGTGCCTCCGATCTCGTGATCTGGAGTACCCACTGACGACAGGTCGGTTGTGCGATAGATCGGTTGTCGATGCAAGCGAGCACACCGTGTTGTTCAGCGCCCACACCATTGCCGAGAACGTCAAAGAGTTGGCGGCGCGTATCGACCGCGATCACGGCGACGACGGTGTCGTGGTGATCGTGGTGATGAAGGGCGCGGCGATCTTCGCGGCCGATCTGGTGCGGGCGATGAGAACCGAGACCGAGCTTGCTTATCTCGCTGCCTCGTCATGTGTCGACGGGTTCACTCCAGGAGAATCGCTGAGCCTGCGCGGGGACCTCGACGTCGATGTGGGTGGTCGCGACGTGTTGATCGTCGATGACATCATCGACACCGGCCGCACCCTCGAGGAACTCTCAGCGCTGGTGGCCGCTGCGGGACCGCGCCGTGTCGCCACGGTCGCGCTGGTGAGCTAGACCAGTCGGAGATCACCCGACGCGGAGCCGGACTATCACGGGCTCGAGATCGGCGACGAGTTCATCTACGGCTATGGGCTCGACTGGGACGAGCGCTACCGAGATCTCCCGTTCATCGCGCTCGCCAACCCCTGACCTGCCTACTGGCTGAGGGAGGAGAGGTAGCGATCGGCCTGGTCGATCTGGTCTTCGGGGAAGACTCGGAGGCCCTGGTCACTGAGAAGCTGAGCCATGACACCCATGCCGGCAACGGGTGCCTCCGGTGAAGGCTCCGTCATAGGTGTAGGTCGTGCCACACGACGGGCTCCCATCGGTCAGCACCGCTATCACACAGCCCTCCGCCATGGCCTGTTGCGCAGCCAGTTTGGCGCCGTCGACGAACATGTCGGTCACGTCGGTGCCGTTGTCCTCTTCGACCCGGCCCTGGTCCTGCAACACCACTGACGCCGTTGAACCAACGATCTCCGCAGGCGCACGCGGCACCGCGAACCCTGCCGCCAACTCCGGACAGAACGACACCAGCCGGCCCTCTGATTCCCACCGGTCCCAGATTTCGGACTCCACCGACACATTCGTACTGTTGAACCGGATCGGGCGACCATTGAGACACCCACTCACCAGAATCTTGCGCATGCCCACACCCCCATCTGCGCAGCCGCTGACACACCCCCAACCTACGACCGAGCGAGAGGGGACGTTCGATATCGCCGAAAGAGCAGAGAGGTCCCACCCGCACCGCGCTTGCGAGAACCGGAGTTCGTCAGCGATCAGTCCCGCAGGCCAGGTCCATGAGACGGCACCCCGGCTGCACGCCGGCTCTCGCGATCAGATCAGTTGCCCACGGCACAAACCACGAGGCGACGAACCGCTCGTAGTTCTCCGGAGCAGATCCCGACACTTGCCACGTCTCATTCGAAGCCATCGGCCATCGTTGCACACCTCTCGGTGACGGCCGCGTCAACCAACAGCGAGGTCAACACGTGGGGTCGGCTGCACTCAGTACGAGAACATCCGAGACCAGGTGATCCCATCGACAGAGGTCCACACCGCCGCGTGACCACCAAGTCCAGCAGGGATGTCGCCGCCTGGCTGGTCAGACCCGACCGAGACCAGACTCATAACTCCGACAGTCACGGCGGCCATGTTCTGGAATCCGGTTCCTCCCAAGACAGCTTCGCGGTGATGAAGGGTCAGCCTTCAGAAGCGTCGGGAGCGGGGATCGGGCCGCGAGCGAGCGCGTCCGTGCCGTTGACGAGGAGTTGGAAGACGTCGGGCCGTGAGTAGTGACCGGCCACGTCGTTGGCGGCCTTGGCGGAACGAATCACCGAGTGGCGGGCCTCGTAGGTCAAGATCGTCTCGTCTCCTCGCGGTGCTCTGGCCACGACCTCGCCGCGCGGGTCGATGATCATGCTGTCGCCGGTACCGACGTAGGCGAGGCTGCGAAACCGCTCGGGCACATCCTCAGGAGCAATCAGCCCCCCTGCGGCCACTACGTAGCATGCGCCTTGAGCCGCGAACGCCCTCGACAGCAGCTCTTGGCGAGACCACAACGCGATCGGCGGGTCCGGCGCGATGTCGGGTTCTCCGCCGGGCCAGCTCGCAACATGGAACTGGGTGCCCTGGGCCATCAGCGCGTAGCCGGGCAGCACCATCTGGTGTTCCCAACAGTTGAGCGAGCTGATCCGCCCATAGGCACGGTCATAGACACAAAGGCCGTCGCCGTTGCCTTCACCCCACGCGATGCGCTCATCCATCGTCGGTTTGAGCTTGCGATGGGTTCCCAGAATCTGACCCTCGCGACCGATGCTCAACATCGTGCAATAGACCGTGCCGCCGGTGCGCCGATCCAGCTCAGCAACCCCGATGACTACATCGATCCCCGCGCTACGAGCGACATCGCACAGCGCGTCGGTCTCGGGTCCCGGAATCTCCACTGCCTGATCCAGATACATCTCGGCTGCAGCCCAGCGCAGTTCGCTCAGCCCTGAGAACGCAAAGAACGGGTACCCCGGCAGCCATGTCTCACCGAAGGCCACCAACTCAGCGCCCTCCGCGGCCGCTTCAGAGATCAGCCGGCAGGCCTTCTCCACGCTCGCTTCGCGATCCAGATAGACCGGTGCCGCCTGAACAGCAGCCAATACCACCACGTCGTCCATACCGCACCCTAGCCACCGAGCCCGAATCCACCGAACGCCAGCCCGAACGACCTCGTAGTCCCGGTCGATGACCGGCATGACTTCCAGCACCGGCTCAACCATCCCAACCGATCGCGCCCCGCCCGGTGTCGCCGCTCAGAATGGGGCCGGAGTCGCCGTGGCGACCGGCAGGCCGGTTCTCGGGCGTGGGGGTCTGCTGGTCAGCGTTGCCAGCGAGGATCTCGTTTCTCGATGAACGCACCGACACCTTCGGTGAAGTTGGCGGTACCGGCCAATGACACCGCGACAGATCTCTCGATCTGAAGCCCTTCCTCGAAGGTCATCCCGCCCCCATGGTTGATGGCATGGCGGATGCCCGCGAGAGCCTCCGGTGGTTTCTCACACAGCTCGTCAGCATAGGCCTGAACGGTGGCGCGCAGTGATTCCGGTTCTACCAGCTCGTCGACGAGTCCCAGCTCAAGGGCCTCATGGGCCGACAGCAGCTCGCCGGAGTAGAGGTAGCGCAACGCTGCCGGTCGACCAATGAGACGCACGAGGGCCTGGGTCGCTCCAACCGGCGGGATGAAGTTGGTGTTGATCTCTGGTTGGCCGAGCCGTGCGTCGGTCGCAGCGAACCGGACGTCGCAGTGCAGTGTCATCTCCAGCCCGCCGCCCACGGCTACCCCGTGGATTGCGGCGAGCACCGGACAGCGGGCGCCGCGTATCTTGGCGACGATGTCGTGGGCGATGTCGCACCACTGCGCCATCGCGGTCTCGTCGAACTCTGCGAATACCTCGAGGTCAGCACCGACACTGAAGTACCTCTCGACCGCGCTGGCGAACACGATGACTCGGACCTCGGGGTCCTCATCGAGAGCGTCGAGGGCGTCACCCACCTGGCTGAGCATCGCCCAACCGAACGCATTCATGGGCTGTCGATCGAACTCGAGCCATCCGACGTGTCTGGTCACCGACGTTCGCACATGGCCGGAATCAGTGTCAGAAGGTTGAGACATGAGGTCGAACCTGGTTCCTGTCACCAATCAGCCCGTCGGCCCAGATACAGGCGCAGCTACCAACCCTGCATCGATCGCGATGACTCGGCTGACTGAAGGGTCTTCCATCGTCGACATGGCGCCCTGTTGCGACTCGTTCGGGTTCGCTCCGGGTCGGGTGGCCGCTATGACCAGCGAATCTGGACGTTGT
>JAAEMS010000242.1 GCA_024225275.1 Actinomycetes bacterium | reverse complement strand
CGCCGGGTAGGTGATTGACCACGGAACGGGTTCAGCTGTTCCGAGGTGCTGCCCTCGACGGGCCGCTAGCTCCTCAAGACTCTGACCGAGGCGCGCTTCCGGGCTACAAGGAATCGATGGGGTGACGGGTCGCTGACCCGGGTTCCAGCTGGCTCAAGCTCTGATCAGGGTCGCCGATGGAGCCTGAACACGCCGGATCCGAGAGGCAAGCCATGTTCATCTTCTGGGGCACACGCCGAAGCGAATCGGTTGTCGACACGGTGGCCGAATATTGCCCCGTGCATCGGGGGCTGCATGAGTTCGACGTCGTTGCCGTTCGAACGAAGTGGCACCTCTACGGCATTCCAGTGGGCAAGGGGCGGTTGGCCGGACATGAGATCCACACCAGCCAGCAGTGCGGCCATGTGCGTGCCGTTGACCCGGCGGCCATTGCCAGCGCCCCGGCGGAACTTCGCTACGCCGAGCAGCTTGCTTCCGATGCGGAGTGGCGGCAGAGAGGTGCCAGCCACGATCCCGCCCACAGAGCGTCAGCACTACGCGAGGCAATGGTCCAGCTCTGCACGGCAACCGAACTTAAACCGGCGGACCATCAGGTCAACGCGGAACTCAAGAAGCCGGCCCTGATCGGGTTCGGCTCCGCTGTCCTCTTGCTCGTTCTTGCCATCGTCCTCGAGAACAAGTTCGTTGGGGCCGGCTTCGCCGCGGCACTCCTCGCCACCTTCATCTACCTGGTTGTGCGATCCGACGTCATCAAGGCGCGCCGGCGCAAGGAGGCCCTCACGGCCGCAGCCCGATTCGGCATCGAGCCTCTTCGTCCCTCTCGGGCAGAACTGGAAGCAGCAGCGAAGTGGGCGAAAGGCCAGGGCTACGACAAGGCAAAGAAGCTCGATCTCGAGCAACTAGCCGCCGTCTAGCTGACGTGCTGGAGATGGTTCGGCATCCACGATGAGCGGGACCGCTTGGTGAGGCTGTTTCCTAGCCACTGCAAGAGCCAGCAGATCTCTGGGGATGATCATCCCCGATCTGCCGCCCGATATCCCGCCCACCGACTGAACCAGCCTGGGAGTCAACGAGGCAGGCCGTGACCGCGACGAGGTGTCCCCTAATGCGCGTCCCCGAATCCCGCCCTCCGGCCATCCCCCTTCGCCGG
>JAAEMS010000241.1 GCA_024225275.1 Actinomycetes bacterium | reverse complement strand
GGATAGGCACTCCGCAGCAGCCCTCCACGCAGCTTCTACGTCGCCGGCGGTCAGAGCATCGCTTGACTCACCTCCGCTGCTAGTACACGCCGCTGCAATGAAGGCGAGCAATGCGGCGGCCAGTATACGCAATCGGTACTGGCCGCCGGAATTGTTATTTGACATTCAGACTCCTATGCGTTCCTAGCACGTCAGTGACGCGGTAGCGGAGTAGATGGTCTTGTTGTTGTCGTGCTTATCTTTGCCGTAGGCTCGTGTCCGGTAGTTGTCAGTCCCGTGCCCGTTACAGTTATATGTAGCTGTTACCGACATCGACCAATACGAACCCCATTTGTTGGCCGTGGCGCGGGTCCGCCACGCCCTAAGGTAGTGCTCTTGGTGTTTGCTTTCAATTCGTCCCGTGAGAACGGCACGGCCAGTTCCAACAGTCGGTGCACGGTGAGTTGCCATACACCTCACACGGAGTCGTTCCCGCTCCTGCCGGCAAACCGAACTGGGACCTGCTGTCAACCATCACACCCCGCTGAAACCGGAAGAGCCCCCAAACTGACCGATGACGACCGGACCCTGCTCGGAGCGGTCGCGGCCGCGCTCCCCCGCCGACTCCGCGACGGCTGGATCGTCACACCTGAGACGCTGCTTCGCTGACATCGCAAACGCGTCACCCGTCACTGGACCCAACCCCAGCCTCGTCGACCCGGCCGGCCTCCCACCGCCGTCAAGCTACGCCGGCTGATCGTGCGCCTCGCAACTGAGAACCCGACCTGGGGGCACCGGCGCATCCACGGCGAACTCGTCGGCCTCGGCCACAAGGTCGCATCCTCGACCGTGTGGCAGATCCTCAAGGACCAAGACATCGACCCCGCACCTGAGCGCTCAGCGGTGACCTGGAGCGAGTTCCTGCGCTCCCAAGCCGCAGTCGCCTGCGACTTCTTCACCGTCGACACCACAACCATGCGCCGCTACTACGTCCTGTTCTTCATCAACATCGAGACCCGCCAGGTGTTCATCGCTGGTGTGGCCGCGAACCCGACCGGTGCGTGGACCACCCAAGCAGCCCGCAACCTGTTCCTCCGCCACACCGAACACCTCGACGGCACCCGTGCCCTGGTCCGCGATCGCGGCAGCCAGTTCATCGACAGCTTCGACGAGATCTTCCGAACCGAAGGCTTCAAGATCCTCCGTACCCCCGTCCCCACGCCGGTAGCGAACACGTTTGCTGAGCTCTGGATCGGATCGATCCGACGAGAGCTGCTCGACCGCACCATCGTCTGGAACCAACGTCAGCTCGAACGACTCGTCACCAGC
>JAAEMS010000240.1 GCA_024225275.1 Actinomycetes bacterium | reverse complement strand
ATTAGCTGACACGCCGACATCACCGCGGACGATCAGATAGCCATAGAAGCTCGACACCGCAGCCAGGCGCCGTTTGATCGTGGCCGCCGACAACCCGCCCAACCACCCCCACGGACCGCCCCCGAAGAGCCGTACTGGGACGCGAAATATCGCGTTGGGACAGTGTCGCGAACGGTGAGAGGCGACAGCCTCGGGGTCGCCTCAATACTCGGCTGTGGCGGGGCTCACGCAGGCGTCAATCGGCGCCACCGCCCTGGCTGTCGGGTCTGGTTCCCTGTGATGATCGCTCTTGTGCGATCATCGTGTCTGTGCGATGATGGTCGGTGTGGCTGAGATCGAGGCACACGATGAAGCCGTCGTCGAGTGGTTCGACGAGCTCAGCCAGACCGAATGGGAACGAGCGTCGGTTGTGATCGACCGACTCGCTGGGCTCGGGTCCCAAGCCCGGATGCCGTTCTCACGGAGCCTGGGTGATGGCTTGTTCGAGATCCGCTTCACGCTCGGCTCAACCGTCCGGCGGATCACCTACCGGTTCACCGGCGACGGTCGAATCATCTTGTTGACGACATTCCGCGAGCAACGCAACAACGAGCGGGCCGAGGTCGTTCGGGCTCGCAACATCGCTGAGGACTGCGCGAAACGCAATCCGTGGAAGGAGACCACGATGGCCAACTACTCCCGGTGGGAAGACATCAAGAAGACCAAGGGTGAGCCCTCCGCCGAGGCGCGGGCTGGGGTGGAGCAGGAACTCGACTTGGGGCAGCTCATCTACGACCTGCGGACCGAAGCCGGGCTGAGTCAGCGTGAGCTGGCCGAGCGGATGGGCACCACCCAGTCGGTGATCTCTCGGCTCGAGGAGGGCGGGGGAGCGAGGAACCGGATCGACACCCTCGCTCGGGTCGCGACCGCGCTCGATCGGCATCTCGTGTTGTCGTTCCCCGCGGAGGTTCCCGACAAGCTCACTGATGCTGTCCAGGTCGCCTGACCGACAGCCGGCAGCACTCTGCGTGGCCGTCCAGGGGGGTTCGGATCCGGGTGAGATCTGCCGGTCGAGGTAACACAGAGGTAACAGCACAACCGCAAACAGCGGGGTCCAGGGGGGAGCTGCGGGGACCACCGACAGGTCGACACATGCCCTCTGACCTGCGGAAATGGCCATGATCGCTGGTGAGGCCAGGTAGATCGGAAACTAGCTTGTCGGTCTCACAACCCGAAGGTCGCAGGTTCAAATCCTGCCCCCGCCACCACTCGGAAGGCCCGGAAACACAGTGTTTCCGGGGCTTTGTCATTGGCGAGTGGGAACCGGTCGAGACCGGTCAGCTCACAGAAGGCTCACACCAGAAACGGTCTCAGGGCTGCGCTCAGCGACGAGCGGTGCCAGATCATGCTCGACAGATCGTCATGCTCACGCGAGGTCATTGGATGATCCTCCAGGTATGAGCCGGCGTTGTCGAATCTCGCTACGGACGCCTAGTTCGGTCACGGGCAAGGCCAGCCTCGGTTTGGTGGTGCAGAGGAGCGTCGGATCCAAGATTGCTGGAGGCTGGACCGCCCCAGCGATTATCGGGCACCGGACAAGGGCGGTGAAGTGGCGCGGTCTCCGTCGTGCTCGCCGTGATTCTGCGGCGGGTCATCGGGCGGTGGTCGTTTCGATGGTGGCAGGTCGTGAGGAGCTGGTCAGTCGATCGATCCGCGCTCGACGATCCATTGGGTTGGTTGTCCGGTCACGGCTGCGATGTGGTCGAAGTCCGCGTCGTAGTGCAGAACCGTGAGCGAAGCGGCCTCGGCGACGGCTGCGACGAGAAGATCGGGCACCTTGCGTCCCCTGAGCCCGTCGGCGGCGAGATCGCGTTGGACCCGTTGCGCGCGGTCAAAATGATGTGCCTCGACCTCGATTCGACGGAACGCGCCGAGCGCCACGAGGAGGCGATCCCATTCGTCGGCGCTGCGCGCTGAGAAGCCGATCTCCAGGTCGGTCATGGATGTGCGAGCGAGGCCGTCGCTGTCGAGTTCTTCGATTCGCTGGAGGATCGACTGGGCGCGGAGTCTGGTCAGGACGCTCGTGTCGAGCAGGAACATCAGCGCCAAGCCGTGGAGCGGTCGTCGAGATCGGCGTCGGCGAGAACAGACAGCGCGTTCGTGAGCTGGGTGCTGCGTTGGTGAGCGGCGCTACGTAGCGCTTCGTTGACGGTGTCTTTGATAGTGCGGGTGCCGAGTTGGGCGCGTGCAGCATCGAGCGCATCGTCATCGACGTCGATCAATCGCTTGGTCATACCCCGAGTATATACCGCTGGCCCATCGAGATATACGGTGCCGTGAGCTTCCGGACGCTCCGCGATTTCGTGGCACTACACCATGGGCTCGTTTGACGTTGAGCAGGTTGAGGTGGTGGTCTTGGCACCAGCTGGCGAAGATCCGCAGATCGGTCGTGTAGCTGACTCTGGTGCCGCCCGAGCACCCGGCGAGGAACGCTGCGACCGCCACTCGTTCGGAGATGAGGAGCGGATCGTCTGGGCCGACGATCTGGACGGGCAGTGGGTTGGTGTTGTAGGTCATGGTGGCCTCCTTGGTGACCCAGCCTCCTGGGGAGACGGGACCAACGCTCCCACCAACAATCAAGGCCGCTCAATGAGTTCGCCCCAACCAGGTCGGTAGCTATCGGGTGCTACTGGATGGGCCGTTCCCGAGTGGTCGCAGCCGGTCCGGTCCCGGGATTCTGTGCGAGCGGTATCGAGTGGTTTGCCGGCTTGTTGTCATTGGGTCAGCGAGATCGGAGACCGCCTGTGACATCGAGAACTGCGCCGGTGGTGTAGCTACTGATCGGTGACAGCATCCAACAGATAGCGGCGGCCACCTCGGTCGCGGTTCCCGCGCGGTTGAGCGGAACCGATCGGTGGGCCGCTTCCGCGGCGAGCCACTCCTGGTACGAGACATCGCCAGTGTGGCGTGCGTGGCGGTCTCGCTGGTTTCACGATGTTGAGCAGGCTTACGAGCTTGTTGGAGACTTCGGCAGCAACGTCGATTGAGTTCAGGTCCAGCAATGTGCCATGGACACCTCGACCTGCGATGGCAGCTATTCCATCGAGCCGGCCGCCGTGGTCGACCGCCCAACGAACCCCGACTGCTGCTTGTCCGGGGTCGAGGACATCGGCTTGGACCGTCCCCAGCTATTCCGAGTCAAGTTGAGCCCGGGTGGCCTCGAGACGATCGGGGTTGCGACCGCAGATTGTCACGACCGCGCCTTCGGCGATGAGCAGGTGTGCAGTCTCCAGCCCGATGCCGGATGAGCCGCCGGTGACGATGATGCTCTGGCCGGCGAGTTGCAGGTCCACGGCTTCATCTTCGCAGAGATCGGAGAGCTGAGCCGTTGCGTCGGAGCTTCGAGACGGCACTCGGACTCACGGGTGATGCCGCCACGATCGCCGGATTCGCCCGCCAAATTGAACGAACGCAAGGTCGGCAGACCCGCTTCACGAGGTCGAATGGGTGCCGGTGAGTCGGAGGTGATGACGAGGAGACGGTGGATGCCTTCTGCTCGTGCCATCGCTCAGGCCAGGGATGCCAGCGGATGCGGGTTCTCTAGGTGTTCCAAAAAGCCTCATCTAGCGATGTCGCCAACGGCAAGGTCGCCAACGGGCAGGTGTGCTCCATCTTCAACGGCAACGCAACAGTGCCACTCAGAGAAGGTTGATGTCGCGGGCGGCTTGGACGGCCGCTTTGCGGTCGCCGACGCCGAGCTTGCGGTAGATCGCCTTGCAGTGCGTCTTGACGGTGTTGAGTGACACGTACAGCTCGGAGGCGATTTCGCGTTGCGACATCGGTGCGGGCAGGTAGCGAAGCACAGCGAGCTCGCGGTCGGTCAACTCCTCGACCAGACCGGCCATCTGGGAAGGTGGAGCTGCCAGTTGGTGGCGGGCCTCGACGCGGGCGAGGTAGCGGCCGGCGATTCCCGGGTCAGGGCACCGGTCGATGATCGTTCTTGCCTCACGCAGGAGATCAGCGCCGCGGGAGTCATCGTGATGGGAGAGCACGTCGCCGGCACTGGCGAGTGCATAGGCGAACATGACGTACTCGGGTGAACGTCTCGCCAGGTCCACGCCACGCTTGGCCGAGGCCACGGCCTGCTCGGCGTCGTCGATGGTGCGGGCCACGATGCTGTGAGCGAGCGCCATTTGGGCGAGGTTGTCGAAGCCGTTGGTCGATGCGACTGCCAGGGCTGCGGTGGCGTCACGATGGGCGGCTTGGGTGTCTCCGGACTCGAGGTGCGCGATTGCGGAGAGGATCGGAGTGACCGCTTCGACGAAAGTGTTTCCCTCCCGCGGTGCCATCTCGCTGGCTCGTTTGAGCAGCGGGCGGGCCTTGGCGAAGTCGCCGCCCCAGGTGTGGGCGCCTGCGAGGGTCATGGTCTGAGTCGATTCAACCGGGTCACTGGCCGACGCGACCTCGTCGAGGGCTCGGGTGACGTTGCCCGATGCGATGTGGGCCATTGTTGCTAGTGCGACGATCAGACCGGCTACGTCGTCGTTGGGTTCGAGTGCTCGGGCTCGTTCAAGGCTTGTCTGGGCGTCAGCGACGCTCCCGGTGAGCAGAGAGATCCAGCCGCGGACTACCATCGTCCCGGCGTGTTGGTCGGCGACCGGTCCAAGACGGTCGATTTGGTTGCGGACTGTGCGGAGCTGGCCCCGATTCATGAGCTCGGTGGCTTCGTCGTAGATCAGATCAGCGGCAGTGGTGAGGTCACCGGCGGCGATGGAGTGCTCGACGGCAGCATGTGAGTGGCCTTCGAGTTGGTGCCAAATGGCGGCTCGCCCGTGAATCGCCGTGAGGTCCGTGGTCCGTTTGGCTTCGAGGCGCAGAAGGTCGCCGAGAAGGTGGTGGTAGCGGTACCAGGTGCCGGTGCGGTCAAGGCTGATAACCAGCTGGTTCGTTGATGCGGTCTTGTTCAGCCACTCGGTGCCGTCAGTGGTGTCACAGACCGCGTTGACGAGTGGGCCACACATCCGGTCCAGGACCGAGGTTTGCAAGAGGCGGTCGCGGTCGTGATCGGCGGCACCGGAGAGGAACTCATCGGTGAGGTACTCAACGACAAGCCGGTCGTCGCCCTGGAACGATGCAACAAATGCGTCGCCGTCGTCGCTGGCTGCGAGCGACATGCCGGCGAGCACGAGTCCGGCGGCCCATCCCTCGGTGCGCTCGCACAGCGCCTCGATCTGCGTGTTCGAGGGTGCCGCTCCTCGCTGGGTGAGCAGCACTGAGGCTTCGTTGGGAGCGAAGCGCAGGTCGTCGGCACGGATCTCGGCCAGTTGACCTCGCACCCGCAGCCTTGCCAGACGAATTGACGGATCGAGCCGGGTGCAGAGCACCAACGTGAACGTTGATGGGGCCATTTCGATCAGGCGCTCCACGGCTTGGTCGATCGCTGGGTGGGCGATGAGGTGGTAGTCGTCGATGACCAGCAACGCCGGTGGGGCGTCGCTCAGCCCATTTGCGAGTCGTTCGATGACGGCGGCAGCGTCAGCACCAGATCCGCGTATCGCCGCGGCCGTGGCGGCTTCGACTCCGGGGGCGACCGCGTCGAGCGCGGCCACGACGTGACCCCAGAAGCGAGCCGGATCTCTGTCAGCCGAATCCGCCTGTAGCCATGCGCAATCGGTTCGATGCTGTTGCCATGCGGCCACCAGCGTGGACTTTCCCGACCCCGCAGGTGCGCTGACCAACACGACGCGAATCCCGTTGTCCGAGACAGCATGATCGAGCGTCGCCTCGAGGCTAGACCGAGCGGCGAGTCTCGAGGGCGGCGTCGGCGCGGTCAGCTTCGTTGTCACCAGAGTAATCGCGCCACCAGCCTCCATGACCTGATTCTACTGCTGCCCCACGGCACGTCTGATCCAAGTCATACTCGATCTCACCCGGGTGAGATCGATTGGGGAGCGACGCCACCTCACACCCCTGACGCCGACGATGGGGCCATGAATGAGCCGACCACATACGAGATCGTCATCCGTGGCCACGCCACCGACCGGATCCTCGGCCATCTCAGCGATGACTTCGCCATCGCCCATCGACAGCCCGGGACTACGCAGCTCATGGGCGTGATCCGAGACCCTGCTCACCTTCACGGTGTGCTGTCCCACCTCACCTCGGTCGCCATCGACATCGTCAGCGTCACCCCAACAGACCCTCCTGACCAACAAACCCCCCCAAACCCAAACATCCGACCGAAAGACACAACAATGACCACCACCCATTCCTCACCAGCACCGACGCGGCGCAAACTGGAACTCACCACGGCCGGCGGCATTGGCGGACTGACCGCGGCTGCGACGTTCATCTTCGGCATCGCCCTGTTCGTCACCAGCCTGACTGACTACACCGAAGGAGACCGCACACCGGCCGAGTCGGTCGACTTCCTCGTCGGCCATCAAGGCATCCTGTTCGCCTGGTACCTGGTTATCTTCCTGGTGTTCGGCGTCGCCATCATCCCCCTTGCCCGAGCCCTTCAGGTGCGTCTGACTGACGTGAGCCCGCTACTCGCTGATGTCAGCGCTGTGTTCGCATATATCTGGGCCGGACTCATGTTCGCCACCGGCATGATCTCCAACATCGGCATCACCGCCGTCGCCGACCTCAACGGCACAGACCCCGCGGCCGCAGAAACACTCTGGTCGAGCATCGACACCGTCACCAACGGCCTCGGCGGCGGCAACGAACTCGTCGGCGGAACCTGGATCCTCCTGGTTAGCCTCGCAGCGTGGGGTAGCCGTCACCTCCCCACCGGGCTAAACGCTGTCGGCATCGCCAGCGGAGCCGCCGGTCTCATCACCCTCATCCCGGGACTCTCCGATGTCGGCATGGTCTTCGGGCTCGGCTCGATCGTTTGGTTCGCCTGGGCCGGCATCGTCCTGCTCCGCACCCACGACGACATCACCAGTCTGGAGGTGGCCCGATGATCACCGTCGACGCACTCGCCGCCATCGATGACACCACCATCCTCTTCACCGTGGTGGCCGGCACACCCGTTCACCAAGACCTCGTCTTCACCCCATGATCCCGAACAGGCATCGTCGACTGGCGCCGTTGCGTTGACGGATCGGGGTGCCCGGTCAAGCGACGTCGAGGAACCGACGCGGGGCCTCTCGGGTGATCTCGCTAGTGGTGGCGGTTGAGAGATCGCCTGCGCCCATTGGGCAACGAACGGCCCTTCGGAAAGCAGCACCCGGTTGTTCTTGACGAGGTCTAGCCGAAGGTACACCGGGGAACTACTCCCAGTACTCCAGCAAGGCATGGCACACCCGACAGCTCATCGTGCTCGGCGGCAACCGCGAAGACACTGTCGGAGGGACCAGACACGGGGCCGCCGAGAGAGCGACGTCCACTGGGTCCTACGTGGTCCACGTCTCGTACTCCTAGGGGACCTTGACGCTCCACGGGCCTGACCCGCAGAGGGCCGCTCGCAATCGACGGCCGGTCACGACCCCAGCCCGGGCTCGAGAGAGCTGTCTATTGCCCCGAAACGGCTCATCACACCGAGCAGATCAGCTCATCGATCACCCGACGGCGAACGCCTGGTCGGGTGAACGCACGAACTGCCGACCGGTCCCCGTCCATTGGATCTTGGCTTCGTCGCCGGTGACGTCGGGCGGGAGGGGGGGGCTCGGGCGCATACCCCGACGCTAGGCCGTGAGCGGGGCGAACTTCGCGGTGAAGTGACGCATCGCCGGGGGTTCCTCGGTGATCTCGAACCCCGGGAGCGTGGCGACGTCGCCGCGCAGCTCGTCGAACACCTCGAT
>JAAEMS010000239.1 GCA_024225275.1 Actinomycetes bacterium | reverse complement strand
GGCCAGGTCGGCCGGAGGTGGGTCACCGGTGACGGTGATGGGGTTGGGTTGGCAGGAGATGTCCTGCATGCCGCCGCCAACCCAGACGCGGATGACGTAACTGTGGTCGCCAGCCGTGGGCGTGTCTTGGTAGGTGAGGGTCTTGACGTTGGCGAGCCAACCATTGTCGCGGCGTACGACATAGGTGCCGACGCCGGCGTTGTCCCAGGTGAGGGTGACGGTGTCATCGTTGACGGTGGCGGCGCAGGCCAGTTGAACCGGAGGATCAGGCGGATCGGGAGGGGGAGGTAGGGCCGGGGCTCCGAGGTCGAAGAAGGCCAGGGGTCCGACTCGATGACCGCCCGTGCCGGTGCGGGTGCCGTCGTAGCCGATGATCAGCCCACGGGGAATGGCGTGCACCAGCTCGGCGCCCCTGAAGGCATCATTGCCCGGGTCCCAGTCCAACGGGGTGCCGTCGGTGAGGCTCAGGGCGGCGAGCTGCTTGCGCCATACACCGCCGTTGAAGAATGACCCGGTGCAGGTCTGGCCCCTGAAGACGCCGGGGTCGGTGGCTCGGGGCCCCGCGTCGAGCTTACAGAAGTGGCCGCCGACGTAGACCGCGGCGTCAGAAACGGTGATACCGGTGCTCGAGTCGCGCATGTAGTGAGTCCACCCGCCGGTTTCGTTGGCGGTGTCGCTCACGGCTACGAGGTACACATAGTCGGATGCGGTCCTGAATCCCTGGCTCACCGCCATCCACCGACCATCGGGCGAAATGTCGCCACCGGTGATCTTGGCGGCATCCACGCCCTGGCGGTTCGACATGCGGTGGGGAGTGAGGCTTGGGTTGCCTGGCGAACTGATGTTGAACACGGCCGTAGTGCGAGCCGCTGCTCCGTTGATCGAGTTGGCCTTGTGTACGACCGCCAGTCTGGTACCGCCCTGCACGATTTCGGCGGCGTGGATCATGGGTGTGGAGCCGGTGAAGTTGAACGAGAACGAGGGGTTGACCGCACCGGTCTCGGGGTTGAGCTCGGCCAGGTGCTCGATGGACCGACCGCCGATCCTGGCGAAGTCACCTCCGACGAAGAGACGCCCACCCGATTCGTCGATGGTGGTGACCTTGGCGGTGGCGTCGACATTCTGCCACCCGCCGTAGACGGAGCCGTCGTGGAGGTTGAGGCGGACCATGCGGACCTGCCAATTGCCGTTCACCTGGGTGAACCTGCCGCCCACGTAGACCGACTCGTCGTCGGGGCCGGGGAAGACGGCGAGCACGTCGCCATTCAATTGGGGCGCGAAGTTCTCGACCAGTTCGCCGGTACCGATGTCGATGGCGGCGAGGTAGGGCTGGGTGACCAGGGTGCCGTCGGTCTTCCTGATGGTGGTGAAGTCGCCGCCCAGAACCAGGTAGCGCCCCACCTGTTCGCCGGAGAGCACTTCGCCGTCCTGGAACTCAGCCAGATCCAGCCGGGGGATCTCTCCGACCAGCCCGCCATGGTTGATTGTTTCCTCTGCCGCGGCTGCTGGTTCGGCCGCGATGGCCGGCAACAGTCCCAATAGCATCGCCAGAGCCAAGAGGACCTGCCCGCCAAGTTGGCGCGCGCGCTGTTGCGTCGCCCGTCGCATCATTGTCTCCCTGTCCGCAGTCCCAGGGTCTTTCCCGTACCGTTTCCGGTGGTCCGCTGCAATAACAAGCTACCTCGTCGGGGGGGGCGACACATAGGGTGTGATGACCTATTTTCACTTGTTGTGGTGTCGGGATCCCCTGAGTCACTTTTCGTGAGATATGACGACCATGTGTCATGACTGGGGCCCGAGCAAGGGACAATGGGTGGATACTCGCACGAAACCGGGCTTGCGCTCGCTGGAGAACCGCGCCATGATGCGTCCCAGCCTTGTAGTTACAACTGTGTAACCAGCGGTGTGTACCGGGCCAACCTTCGAGAATGTCCACAGGCGGCAGGGAAGATGAGATGAGCATGTCGGCCGACTTCATGAACAACCTACTTACGACCAGCACCGAGACCGTGTTCGGGGTGACTCCGGCCGAGAACTGGCAGGACTTCGCCAACTGCCTAGGGGTCGACCCCGACCTCTTCTTCCCCGAGCGTGGTGCGTCCACCCGCGAGGCCAAGGAAGTCTGCCGGGGTTGTGTGGTGCGCGAGGACTGCCTCGAGTACGCGCTGGCCAACGGCGAGAAGTTCGGAATCTGGGGTGGCATGAGCGAGCGCGAGCGCCGCCGCATCCGCCGTCAGCGGGCCTTGGCCCGGCTGGCCGCCGCCGAATCCGAGAGTGCCTGAATCGGGGCCGTCCCGGGCAGGTCAGCCCTCTCGCCTCCCC
Source organism: Actinomycetes bacterium (assembly GCA_024225275.1). Lineage (GTDB taxonomy): Bacteria > Actinomycetota > Acidimicrobiia > Acidimicrobiales > JAAEMS01 > JAAEMS01. The sequence continues at coordinate 303 of JAAEMS010000239.1, read as the reverse complement.
ATTCCAGAGCCAGCTCACCCAACCAGAAGCGCCCGCCGGGGTCTGCTATTCGGTACCGTGATGGTATGAACCTCGGGGCCCAAGAGCTGATCATCATTCTTGTCATCGTGCTCGTCTTGTTCGGCGGTGCCAAGCTTCCTCGTCTCGCCCGCTCCCTGGGCCAGGCCCAGAAGGAGTTCCGCGAGGGCATCGCTGACGGTGCGGAGTCCGACGAGGAGACCCCATCGACCTGACCAGGGTCGGGAACTTCTGGCAGAGCATCGTCGTTCCGGGTTCGGTACCCGGCGCGCCGGGCCCGCGGTC
>JAAEMS010000238.1 GCA_024225275.1 Actinomycetes bacterium | reverse complement strand
GAGATCGGGGGAGTTGGGGCGTCGCCTCGGCCTCTTCATCGAGGTCTGGCCGCCCGGCGGAGAGTCCGGGTCCGGCTCGCCGAGGATGACGATGATTGTCGCCAAGGGATCGGGTGTGCTGTGGCCGGGCACCGACGCCCCATCGACCCACTCGATCAGTGCCGCCTGGGGGTCGAAGGTGTAGCTGAGCTGCTCGGCCTGATGGTGGTAGCCGGTCCGGTAGTACACCGGATTCCCGTGGACGGGCCGGGCGTCGGCGTTCTTCGGCGCGGTGGTCGTCCAGCCCAAGCCTTCGAGCCCGCCGGTGAGCTGACCGGCGATACCTGAGGTTCCCAGGGTGGCGTTGAGTACCTGCACGACCACCCCGGCCCCGCCCGGCAAGGGGGGGAGGGGCAGGATCGTGGCGACAGCTTGCTCGATGGCGGCGAACGCCGCGGCGGGATCGGGGGAACCACAGGAGTGTGCTGTCGAGCGTCTCATGGGAGATCGTGGGTTGCGCACCAGGCATGGGGAAGGCCTTGATGATCGAACCGTCGTCGTCGAGCAGCCGTCGATGTAGCTGGCCTCCTCGACGGGCCTACTGAGCCGCGAGATGGCCCAGGGGCCGAGCTCCGACTCGACTTGGAGCATCTCACCGCTTCGGGCCGCGAGGGAGAGTCGGGGATCGTCAGCGGGAAGGGACATCTCGACTCTTCAACGCGCCAGGGGCCCCGATGCTGACAAGCCGCGGTCAGGCCCCTGATGCCCGGGCCTCCCGGGCCGCGATGTCGAGCTTCTCGGCCGTGGCCTCCGGATGGCCGACCTCGACGACCACCGACCGGAACTTGTGGTCGGTCAACTCGAGCTTCACGAGAACCGGAGCTTTGCGGAAGTTCCTCAGCTCCTTGCCTTCGACCAACAGGAAGGTGCCGGCCATCAGCTTGTTGGGCCAGTAGGTGCCGGGCAGGCGCTTGGTGCGGTCCTTGTTGGACCGGGGGGTGGTGTAGACGGAGCGCACCTGGTTCAGAGGAATCCGCAGCCCCGACGAGAAGGCCCAGATCTTGTCCCACTGGGTGAACTCGATGACCACTTCGTCGCCCTCGATGCCGATCGTGCGCATGCGCTGAGTCTAGGCGGGGCGGATGGGCGCCAGGGCGGCCCGAACCCCCCTCGGGTGCGTGGCTGACCAGGGAAAATGCCCCGAACGCGGCAGTGCCGGACCTCTGTCGCCTCCTCAAGGAGCTGGGCGAGATTGGGCGAGTTGGGTGCGGCAGGCACACCCAACTCGCCCAATTTGGGACACGCTGGTGTTGGAACCCCGCAGACGTTCAGGCCTCGTCGGCGTCGAGCCACTTCTCGGCGTAGGGCTCGGCCCACCCGGCCATCATGTCGAGGGCCTCCTCGGGTGAGCCGGCTGCCATGATGATCCGCCGGTTGCGGTCTTTCAGGAACCGGGCGCTCACCGCAGCGTCGAGCCAATCGACCAAGCCCGACCAGAAGCCGTCGCGGTCCAGCAGCACCACGGGCTTGTTGTGGATGCCCAGCTGGGTCCAGGTACTGGCTTCGGCCAGTTCCTCGAGGGTGCCGAACCCGCCGGGGAGGGCGATGAATCCGTCGGCCATCTCGTACATCTGGGCCTTGCGGTCGTGCATCGAGGCCACCTCGACCAGGTTGGTGATGCCTCGGTGGGCCACCTCCCTGCTGAACAGGCCGGAGGGGATGACGCCGGTGACGCTTCCGCCGGCGTCCATTACGGCGTCGGCGACAGTGCCCATCAGGCCCACGTCGCCCCCGCCGTACACCAGCTCGATCCCCCGGGCGGCCAGCAGATGGCCCAGCTCGACGGTCAGGATGGTGTAGTCGGGGTCGCCGCCGGGGGACGAGCCGCAGAAGACACCTACTCGGTTCAGATCGGTCACGAACCGACCTTATCCGCACCCGCTTTGGTGAGCCGGCCACGGTTTCACGTACCGTGTGCCCCCATGACCGACCACCCGTTGCGCGAACGAATCGAGCAGCTCGAGGCCCGCAAGCAGGAGGCCCTGCATGCAGGGTCCGACCGCTCTGTCGAACGCCAGCACGCCAAGGGCAAGATGCTGGCCCGCGAACGCATCGACCACCTGCTCGATGACGGGTCGTTCCACGAGCTCGACATGCTGGCCCGTACCCGCCACCCCGACGCCGAAGAACGGCCCTACACCGACGGTGTCGTCACCGGTTGGGGAACCATCGATGGCCGCAAGGTGTTCGTGTTCTCCCAGGATTTCACGATCATGGGTGGCTCGCTGGGTGAGGTGTTCGCCGAGAAGATCCACAAGGTCATGGACCTGGCCCTCTCGGTCGGCGCCCCCCTCATCGGCCTCAACGACGGTGCTGGGGCCCGCATCCCCGAAGGGGTGGTCTCGCTCGACAGCTACGGCGGCATCTTCCGCCGCAATGTGCAGGCTTCGGGCGTCACCCCCCAGATCTCGGTGATCCTCGGCCCCTGTGCCGGGGGCGCTGTGTACAGCCCGGCCATGACCGACTTCATCTTCATGGTCCGCGAAACCTCGCACATGTTCATCACCGGGCCCGATGTGGTGAAGACCGTCACCGGCGAAGAGGTCACCCTCGAGGAGCTGGGTGGGGCGGGTAGCCATTCGACCAAGTCGGGCGTGGCCACCTTCGTGGCGCCCGACGAGAAGAGTGTTCTCGACGACGTGCGCTACCTCTTCTCTTTCCTGCCGTCGAACAACCTCGAGGAGCCCCCGGCCTTTCCCGCGAGCGACGACCCCAACCGGCTCACTCCCGAGCTCGCCGATCTCATCCCGGACTCGCCCAACATGCCGTACGACATGAAGGCGGTCATCGGATCGATCGTCGACGACGGCGACTTCTTCGAGTACCACGCCGGTTGGGGCGCCAGCATCGTCTGCGGCTTCGCTCGACTCGACGGCCGGGTCGTGGGCATTGTGGGCAACCAGCCCGCCATGCTTGCCGGCGTCCTTGACATCGACTCCTCGTCGAAGGCCGCCCGCTTCGTGCGCACCTGCGACGCCTTCAACGTGCCCCTACTGACCTTGGTGGATGTGCCCGGATTCCTGCCGGGTATCGACCAAGAATACGGCGGCATCATCCGCCACGGCGCCAAGCTGCTCTACGCCTACTGCGAAGCCACCGTGCCTCGCATCCAGCTCATCACCCGCAAGGCCTACGGCGGTGCCTATGTGGTGATGGACTCCAAGTCGGTCGGCTCTGATCTCTGCCTGGCCTGGCCGTCGGCCGAGATCGCGGTGATGGGCCCCCAGGGCGCAGTCGAGATCGTGTACCGCCGCGAGCTTCAGAGCGCGGCTGATCCCGAGGCCCGACGGGCCGAGCTGGTCGACGACTACACCGAGACCTACGCCAACCCCTACATCGCTGCCGAGCGGGGCTACATCGACGACGTCATCGATCCGGCCTTCACCCGCCAAAAACTGATTGCCGGGTTCGACATGCTTCGCGCCAAGCGCGAGGAGCTCCCGGCCCGCAAGCACGGAAACGTCCCCCTCTAGCCATGGCTGAGATCGGCGGGATCAAGGGTGACCCGACGCCCGAAGAGGTGGCCGCCATCATGGCCACGGTCGAGCTCTGCTGGCCGCGCCCGTCGGCCCCTGTCGAGGAGACGACCGACTCGCCGCGCTGGCGGTTCAGTGGCCGGTGGTGGACGAAGGCGACCCGGTGAACATGAGCCGCACGGAGCGAAGCCCGAAGGCGACCCGGTGAACATGAGCCGCACGGAGCGAAGCCCGAAGGCGACCCGGTGAACATGAGCCGCACGGAGCGAAGCCCGAAGGCGACCAAGTGAACATGCCTCTGGAGGGGCTGCGGGTCATTGACATGGCCACGGTCATTGCCGGGCCGGGTTGTGCCCGCTACCTGGCCGACTTCGGGGCTGATGTGTTGAAGATCGAGCGGCCCGGTGGCGACACCTCTCGCAACATGGGCTGGCACGACCCCGATGACGACGTCACCTTCTGGTGGAAGCTCGCCGGCCGCAACAAGCGCTCGGCGGTCCTCGATCTGCGCAACAACGGCGATCGCGACATCTTCCTCGGCCTGGTCGACGACGCCCATGTGCTCATCGAGAACCTGCGGCCCGGCAAGCTCGAGGCTCTCGGCTTGGCCCCCGAGGTGCTTCACGAGCGCAACCCCGACCTCGTCATCACCCGGGTCACTGGCTTCGGACAGGACGGGCCCTACGCCCAGAAGGCCGGCTTTGCCTCGTTGGCCGAGGCCATGTCCGGGTTCGCAGCCATCAACGGCTCGGCCGACTCGGGTCCGACCTTGCCCCCGGTGGCCCTCACCGACGAGGCCACCGCGCTGGCCGGTGCTTTCGCCACCATGGTTGCCCTCCACTCAGGGGTCGGCCAGGTGGTCGATGTGAACCTGCTCGAGTCGATGTTCCAGATGATGGGCCCGTTGGTGTCGGTCTACGCCAAGACCGGTCAGCAGCAGGAACGGATGGGTTCACAGATCGGCTACTCGGTCCCCCGCAACACATACCAGTGCTCCGACGGGGTGTGGGTGGCGGTGTCCACCACCGCTGACTCGGTGGCCCGCCGGGTCCTCGACCTCGTCGGTCTGGGCGATGTACCGGAGCTCCAGGAGTTCGCCGGCCGGATCGCCAACCGCACCCGGGTCGACGAGGCGGTGGCTGTTTGGATAGCTGATCGTCGCAGCGAAGAGGTGATCGCCGAGTTCGAGCGGGTCGAGGCCGCCATCGCCCCTGTCTATGACATGGCCGACATCGTCGAGAACGAGCACTACCGAGCCCGCGGCGCCATCATCGAACCTGACGGCATCCCCATGCAGGGCCTCATCGCCCAACTCTCGAAGACCCCCGGCTCTGTCCGCTGGACCGGTCAGCCCCTCGGCTCGTCCGAACCAACGTGGCTCTGATCAACCCCAAATTGGGTGAGTTGTCGGCGCTGTGCGCACGAAAGTCGCCCAATTTGCCCGTGGGGCGGCGGCGGACCCGTCGGGGTGGGGGCTCGACCGACGTGCCGGTCAGTCGGCCACGGCGGTAGCGACCTCGATGCGGTCCTGGTGCCATTCCTGGGCCGAGGTCAGGGCCTCTTCGGCCCGGCTCAGGATTTGGTCGGTGCCGAAGGCATGGGCCGGGTAGCAGGCCACGCCGGCCCAGAGGGTCTGGTCGGGCATGGTGCTGACGAGGGTGCGGCGGATTCGTTCGATGGTCCAGATGGCGCCGTTCTCGGGGGTGTCCTCGAGGAGCAGGGCGTACCGGCCGTCGGCCAGGCGGCAGGCGGTGTCGGCCTCCCGCAGGGTGCCGCGCACCCCGTCGGCGACGACCCCGGCGTCGGCCGGGCGTGCGGCGCCGTCGGTGAGACCCTGAACGACGTCGAGGAGGACGACGGCGACGGGTCGGAGGTGGCGGCGGGCGGCGGCGATGCGGGCTTCGAGGGCCACCATGAAGTAGCTCTCGGAGAAGAGGCCGGTCTCGGGATCGGTCAGGGCCTCGTCGGCGTTCCCGCTGCCCGGCCCGGTGAGGGTGCGGGCTTCTTCGAGTTCGGTACTGAGCTCACGCTCGCGTTGGATGGCCCGGCGCTGGGCTTCGGTCAGCTCGACCCGCAGCATCTGGGCCTCGGTCTCGGTGCGGTCTGCACCGTCGCCGATCAACCAGGCGACCACGCCGGTAGCGGCGCCAACCAACCCGGTGAGGAGGGCGACCAGGGGCTCATCGGCCAGCACAGCCGTGACACCAAGGATGAGGCATATCGCGCCGGCGGTAACGCCGATGAGGGCCTTGCGATCATTCATCGTTGGTCCGTGCGATCATCCATCGTTGGTCCATCGGCGTCTAGAATCCCATCTTGAAGTGGTTGCCGGTCCGGATTGAGTCTGACAGGTCAGGACCATGGGCCGGACGACCCATCGGATCGACGGTCAACTCCGCCGAGCCTCGGCGAGATCGACGATCTCCGCCATGATCCGCCCCAACTCGAAGTCCTTGGGCGTGTACACGGCGGCCACCCCACGCTCGAGCAGGTCGGGACGGTCCGCTTCGGGAATGATGCCGCCCACGACGACCCGGGCGTCGACCCCTTCGCCGGCCAGGAGGTCCATGACGTCGGGAACCTGCTCGAGATGGGAGCCGGAGAGGATGGAGATACCCACCACGTCGACGTCCTCGTCGCGGGCGGCCGCAGCGATCTGCTCGGGGGTCAGCCGGATGCCCTGGTAGACGACCTCCATGCCCGCGTCGCGGGCGGCCACCGCGATCTGCTCGGCCCCGTTGGAGTGGCCATCGAGTCCGGGTTTGGCTACCAGGAACCGGGGTGGCCCACCGGCCATGGTCCTGCACCGATCGGCGACGCCGCGCAGGGCATCGCTGCCCCTGCCCACCCCGACGGCGGCGGCCACGCCGGTGGGGGCCCGATACTCGCCGAGCTCCTCTCGCAGGAGGTTGGCCCATTCGCCCGTGGTTCCTCCGGCCTGGGCTAGAGCGATGGTGGCCGGCATGACGTTGTCGGTGCCCTGCACCGAGGCGCGGAGCTCGCGGCGGGCATTGTCCACGGAGCTCTCGTCGCGGGCCGATCGCCACTCCTGCACGTCGGTGATGAGCTTCTCGGCCACCGAGGGATCGACGGTCAGTATGTTGTCGGCCCCGGCTAGCGGTGATTCGGCCGTCTCGGTGAAGCTGTTGACGCCGATGACGGTCCGGTCCCCTGACTCGAGCTGGCGCAGGCGGGCGGTGTGGGAGACGACCAGCCGGTTCTTGAGCTCATCGATGGCCTCGAAGGCGCCTCCCATCTCGAGCACCTCGTCGAGCTCGGCGGTGGCGGCCTCGACCAGCTCGGTGGTCTTGGCCTCCACCACGTGCGAACCGTCGAAGATGTCGTCGTACTCGAGGAGGTCGGTCTCGTAGGCCAGCACCTGCTGTATGCGCAGCGACCATTGTTGATCCCAGGGGCGGGGTAGGCCCATGGCCTCGTTCCATGCCGGAAGCTGGAGTGATCGGGTACGAGAGCTCTTCGAGAGGGTCACCCCCAGGGCCTCGAGGACGATGCGCTGGACATTGTTCTCGGGCTGAGCCTCGGTGAGTCCCAGCGAGTTCACCTGTACGCCGTAGCGGAACCTGCGGGCCTTGGCGTCGGTGACCCCGTACCGCTCGAGGGTGATGCGGTCCCACAGTTCGGTGAAGGCCCGCATCTTGCATGTCTCCTCGACGAAGCGGATACCGGCGTTCACGAAGAAGGAGATCGAGGCGACTACCGATGGGAACCGACCCTCGGGTACCTGACCCGATTCCTTCACCGCGTCGAGCACCCCGATGGCGGTAGACAGCGCGAACGCGATCTCCTGAACCGGGGTGGCCCCCGCCTCTTGGAGGTGGTAGCTGCACACGTTCATCGGGTTCCACTTGGGAATGTGCTCCGAGCAGAAGGCCACCATGTCGACGATGAGTCGGCGGCTGGGCAGGGGCGGGAAGATGTAGGTGCCCCGGCTCAGGTACTCCTTGACGATGTCGTTCTGGGTGGTGCCGCGCAGTGCGGTGGAGGGCACACCCTGATTCTCGGCGTTGGCCACATAGAGGCCCAGCAGCCACGCCGCGGTGGCGTTGATGGTCATCGACGTGTTCATCTCGTCAGGCGGAATGCCGTCGAGCAGGGTGCCCATGTGGCCGAGGTGGGCCACGGGTACGCCGACCTTGCCGATCTCGCCACGGGAGAACGGGCTGTCGGGGTCGTAGCCGGTCTGGGTGGGGAGGTCGAAGGCGATCGACAGGCCGGTCTGGCCCTTGGCCAGGTTGGTCCGGTAGAGCTGGTTCGAGGCCTCGGCGGTCGAGTGCCCCGAGTAGGTACGCATCAGCCACGGACGGTCGCGCTCGGTCATGAGACCATTGTGAGCGATGACCGCCCCTCAGACCAACCCAGTACCGGAACAAGATTGAATCCTAAAGTAGATTATATCCAGACAAGGGATATGGTGCAACCATGACCGATACCTCACACTTCGGACCTCTGGCCCAGCTCGTCGGCGAATGGGAGGGCGAGAAGGGACTCGACGTCTCGTACCACCACGCCGACGAACAGGTGGGCGAGACTCCCTACCGCGAGACCATCACGTTCAAGCCGTTCGGCCCGGTGGACAACGGCACCCAGCAGCTGTACGGCCTCGACTACAAGATGGCGGCCTGGCGAATCGGCGAAGACCTGTCTTTTCACACCGAGGTGGGCTACTGGCTCTGGTGTGGTGGTCTCAGCCATGTCATGCGGGGTTTCGTCATCCCGCGTGGTTCAGCCATCCTGGCCGGCGGTGAGGTCGCCCCCGATGCCACCAGCTTCACCCTGCGGGCCGAGGTCGACAGCGACGTCTACGGCATCACCCAGAACCCCTACCTGTTCGAGAAGGCCCGTTGCATCGCCTACGAAGTCAACATCTCGGTCGATGACGACGAGCTCACCTACGACGAGACCACGACCCTCCAGATGACAGAGTTCGACGAACCCTTCGCCCATACCGACCGCAACGTCATGCGCCGCATGGCTGAGCTCGAGGTACCGGTCTGATCCCACCTCTGGGCGCGGGACCGGCAGAAGGCAACGACTCGGGTGGTGGTGTCAGTCGGATTCCGGCCTCGGACCTCGGCGGTCTGGTCCGAGTTCGCTAGGACACAGGCCGGTGCCAGACGGCCAGGACGCCGGCGCCGTAGCCGTCGATGTTGACGGCACAGCCAAAGGCCAGCTCGCCCTGCTTGATGACCTGGGCGAGCTCCTCGACCGGGTGGTCCAGACCAGGGTCGATGCGCACCCGTTCCGGTAGGGCCTCGTTCACGACCCTGGAAAGCACGTTGGCGACCTCGCCGTAGACCTCGAGCAGGTCCTCGTCGGGGCTGGTGGCGTCGGCATCGACAGCGTCGAGGGGCACCATGGCGAGCGCGGCGCCCGAGAAGTGGGCGAAGGGGAGGTCCGACCCGATGAGGGCCACCAGTTCGTTCTCGTCGGTCACCAGACCGCGGAGTGTCGACGGGTGGATCTCTTTCGAGACGAGCTCGGTCAGATGGATGTCCTTGCCGATGAGCTTCTGGAGGAGCTGCTGGGTGTTCTCCTCCTCGAGGACGAGCTGGGGCATCTCAGCCCACAACTCCTTCGATGGCCCGCTCGAGCTCGACCTCGTCGATGGGTTTCGAGAGGAAGAAGCTCGCCCCGGCGGCGCTGGCTTCGGCCCGAACCTCAGGCGTTGACTCAGAGGTGACGAATCCGACCTTGACGTTGTTGCCCTGAGTCCGCAGGTTGCGAAGCATCTCGATGCCGGTCATGATCGGCATGTTCCAGTCGGCCAGGATCACGTCGGGTCGCTCGGCCCCGGCCACCTGGATGGCCTCGGCACCGTCGCCCGCTTCGACGACAGTGGCGCTCTTGAAGCCGGCTTGGCGGATCGAGCGGTTGATCAGTTTGCGCATGACCGGGCTGTCATCGACAACGAGGATCTTCATGTCGGTTCTCCAGGTTGGGGAGTGTGGTTTGGGCCTCGGGGAGTGGGCTACGACAGCACGGTGGTCGAGGGGGTTGGTCCGTCACCTCTAGCTCTGGGAATGGATGGGGCCGAGTTCCCCTCGATCTCCCGGCCGTAGCCGTCGTCGAGTCAGAGTGTCGTCTCGTTGGCGCCCAGAATTAGGCAGCCATTGGCCCTCAGGACCTATTGAGGGTTCAGAGGTCGAAAGCGATTGTCACGGACGCGGCCGTGCACCCACCCTGGGGGTCGCACACGACATAGGTGAACGAATCACTGGTGTTCTCACCAATGTCGCCGGGGGCCCGGTATTCGATAGTGCCGTCGGGGTGAAGGGCTGCTGTGCCGTGGAGAGGTAGGCCCACGGCTGTGACCGTCAGATCGCCCTCGATCGTGTCGGGGTCGGTGTCGTTCAGCAGGGGATCGATGATGCCGGTCTGGCCGGCGGCGACGGTGAGCTGGTCGGGCTCGGCCACCGGCGGGTCGTTCAGCCCGGCGATGGTGAGTAGGACGAAGCCATCCTCGCACCGGTCCTCGAGGCAGACCCGATAGCTGAGCTCGTCGAGACCGTTGGTGTTCTCGTCGGGTCGGTAGATCCACTCACCATTGCCCCGGCGGGTGACGGTTCCCAGTTCCGGCTGGATCACGATCTGCACCGGAGCCAGCCGGCCATCGATGATCCCGAGCTCGAAGGTCGAGACACTGTCCTCCTGGAGCCGAAGGACCAGATCGGGAGCAAGCCGCCGATTCAATTCGATCGCGGGTTCGGTTGGATCGACAGCGTCCTCGGCGACCGGCAGGGCTGGGGGATCGCCGGCCTCGGCGGGGGTGACGAAGCCCAGGGCCTCAGGGGGGTCTGTGTCGTCGTCCTCGGTACCGCCCGCCTGATCCGAGGCAGCCTCCTCGCCGGCCAGGGCCTTCGGGAGCCAGTCCCAGAGCACGGGGGCGTAGACGGCAGTGGCGGCAATCAGGAGTACCGACAACATCATGTCGAAGCCCACCTGGCGACGTCGTTGGCGGCTCATGGTGCGGAAGTACTTCATCAGTTGGCCACCTCGAAGCCCACATCGAATTGTTGGACCCCGCCGTCGCGGTGGACGCGCACCGTCAGGGTGTGCTCGCCGTTGGCGAGGGTGGTCGTGTCGAACGGGTAGGCCGGCTTGGGTTGGGGAACGTGGTCGAGGGTCCCGTTCAGGTCGTAGGGGAACCAGTTCTCGGTGTGGGAGAACCCGGCGTCGAGGGCGAACTCGACGCGCCAGATGTCGGACTCCGGCAGGACGAACGCGTACAGGGGGCCGCTCACCGTGCGTCCGGCCAGTAGCGACGGCGACGAGCGCAACGCATCGAAGCCGGTGGCGACCACTGCGGTGCCGGTGTCAGCGGTGACGTACACGTAGCCGACGCTGTGCTGGCTTCCCTGGCTCAGCTGGTAGGAGATCCGGTCGATCCCGTTCAGCCCCACGGCGGCCTGGTAGGTGAGCACCCCGCCGGCCAGGGACAGCCCGGCGCCCTTCTGCGATGAACCGAGGGTGATCGACACCCCGGCTCCGACTCCGTTGTCGTTGGCCACCAGGTCGATGACCGCAGCGGTGCCGGGCGCGACGGTGGCGGCGTCGTCCTCGGCCAGCAGGGTCGTCGACGGGTGGACCACGGTGAGCTCGATCGTGCCATCGGTGGTGCCGCCGGTGTCACCGATGACGTAGGGGATGGTCACGGTGCCGGTGAAGCCCGAGGGTGGGGTGTACCGGACTCGGCTACCCAACTTGTAGGCACTGCCCGCCGAAGGAGTTCCGATCGACACGAGGCTCACGGCGTCGCCGTCGGGGTCGGTGTCGTTGGCCAGCGGGAAGACGTCGGTGGTGATCGTGTTGATGACGTGGAGGAGATCGGTCACCGCGATCGGGGGCTCGTTACCCGCGGCTGGGGGCGCAGTGGCCGGCGTGGTGGTCGTGGTTGTCGCCGCAGGGGAGCTGGTGGTGGTCGAACCCGATGTGGGCGGCGGCGTGCTGGTCGGGGATGTGGCGGGCGGCGGCGTGGCGGCCGGCTCCTCGGTGGTCGAAGTCGACGACGATGTCGTGGATTCGGTCGACGAAGTGATGGTTGTCGTCGTGGTTGACGGGTTGTTGGTGAAGGCCAGTCCGTCTGGGGGCGGGGTGTCGGGTGTCACCTCAGCGGTCACCTCGGCCCCCTCCCGGTCGAGCGTGAAGTCCGGAAAGGTGGGAGCCAGGGTGCCCGCGGTCACCGCCGCCGCGGTGACCACGGTCGGAGCGGCGGCTGAGGCCAGGCCGGGAAGGTTGAAGAGCCACGACAGGGCGCCGGCCCGGCGGGCCTTGCGGGCCCCGAGGCCAGCGTTCAGGAAGGCTCTGACCACTTCGGGGTCGAACTGGGTTCCCGCACAACGGGCCAGCTCACGGCGGGCCGCCTCCGGCGACATCGGCTTCTTGTAGCTGCGGGCCGCGGTGATGACGTCATAGGTGTCGGCCACCGCGACGATGCGTCCCCCTAGGGAGATCTCGGTGCCGGCCGTCCCTGTCGGGTAGCCCCCACCTTCCCATCGTTCGTGGTGTTGGCCAACGGCGTTGACCCAATCGCCGAGCCATTCGCTCAGGGGCTCGACGTAGCGCATACCCGCCTCGGGGTGGATCTTGACGATGTCGAACTCGTGATCGGTGAGGCGCCCCTTCTTGTTCAGGATCTCATAGGGAACCTCGAGCTTCCCGACGTCGTGGAGCATTGCCGCCCATCGGAGCTTGTTCAGTTCGTCACCCTCGAGGCCCATCTCCTCGGCGATGAGATTCGAGTAGGCCCGCACCCGTTCCGAATGGCCGCGGGTCAGTCGGTCGTGGTGGTTGAGGGCGGCCATGAGGCTGAGCATCTTCTCGGCCACCTCGACCGGCGCGTCACCGGCGAAGCCGTCGCGGGCTTCGGCGATGCGTTGCTCGAGCTGGCGAGTGGTACCCGAGCGCAGGGCGACCGAGTAGCGACTCGGTGCCTCGTCGGGGAAAACGAGCGCCAGTCGCATGAGCGTCACGAGGGGGAGAAGGTGGGAGGTCAGCCGGTCGACGGCGACAACCGTGGCGGTCGACCCGACGATCACGACGGTCCAGGTCCAGATCAGGCCCTCCGTGGTGGCGGGCTGGCCGAGGGCGTCACGAAGGCCGCGCGCAACGAGGAAGCCGATCCCAATCGGCAACAGCAAGATGACGAGCCGAAGGAGGCGGGCCAGCCATTTCCGGTCCCGCCACTCTCGACTGTCTCCTGTCTCGCGTTCGTGGACGCGCAGCTCCTCGGAGGCCACTAGTAGTGGTGTCGACGGACGCGGATGCCGAGTTGAGCCCTTTTCGGCTGGCGGGCGGATCGCTCCCTCGCCGGGTTCTCGACAGCCTGGGCGTCCGACTTGACTGAATTCTCAGCCCAGTTGGGTGGGGGTGGGGCGCTTGAGGGCTCGGGCCAGGCGGTCGAGGTAGGTCCTACGGCTCACCTCGACACAGCCAAGGGTTCTCAGGTGGTCGGTGGCCCACTGCACGTCCAGGAGGGTGTCGGGGTGGTGGTCGAGCCGATCCACCAGACCGACCAGGGCCACCTTCGACGCATCGGTACGGCGGTGGAACATCGACTCCCCGGCGAACAGGCCACCGATCCCGATTCCGTACAGGCCTCCGGCGAGCCCCTCGTCGTCCCAGACCTCGACACTGTGGGCCCAGCCCAGCTCGTGGAGGCCGACGTAGGCCTGCCGGATCTCGCCGCTGATCCAGCCGTGGGGGCGCCGGGGGTTGGCACATTCGTCGATGACGGCCTCGAAGGCGTTGTCGACGGTGACGGTGAACCGCCCCAGGGAGCGGGCGAGCGAGCGGCTGATGTGGAGCTGGTCGACGGGGATGATCCCGCGGGGGTCGGGTGACCACCAGGCCAACACCGACTGGGCGATGGGCATGGGGAACAGGCCCGACCGATAGGCGGCCAGGATCGTGCCCGGCTCGAGATCCGCGCCCACGCCTACTACGCCGTCAGCGTCGGCCTGGGCCGGATCGGGGAACGACCAGGGTGTCACCGGGGGCTCGACCGCCATCGGGGAATCAGGCCTCGGGCTGGGGTTGGGAGCCCAAATCGTCTCGCCGCCGGGCCCTCCCGACCACCACCTGGGCGAAAGGGAGCGCCATGCTGGTGACGTCGATCCGATCGATGTCGAGGACGATCCAGCCGGTGTCGCGGAGCACGCCTGGTACATCGGTGGCCCGGCGGGTGCCCTGGGTGTGGGTCCGGACGGCCGCGTCGAGGAGTCGGCCCCGGTACCCGGAGCGGCGGGTGACGTCAACGAACCACATGTCGTCGTCGCCGACGGTGATCAGCCGCTCTCGGGCCACGGTCTCGGCGTCGGTCCCGTCGTTCAGGTAGCCGAACACTCCCGCGGCGATGACGGCATCATCGGCTAGCCGGCCCCTGAGGCGGTTCGCCTCGCGGCGTAGGACGGCCTCGACCCGTGAGGCCTGGGGGAACACGTCGATCAGGACTGTTCGATGGTGATCGACTCGATGGTGACGGTGCGGCTGGGGGCTCCACCCAGGTCACTGTCGTCGGCCTGGTGCAGGTCGAGGATGGCCTCGAGGATGCTCATGCCGCCGACCACGTCGCCAAAGTGAAGGTATGTGCCCTGGGCGTCGAGGAGGGCCGATTCCTGGCCAACGGTGAAGAAGAACTGGGCGCCCGAGGCATCGGGGCCGGGCGACCGGGCCATGACCAGCTGACCGGGCTGGTAGGTGAACGGGCCCACGTACTGGCCGCTCTCGTTCACCCTGAACTCACCTCCCTCGTCGGGGATCGTGTAGCCGGGCCCGGGGTCGCCGGCGCCGTTGGTGTGGGGTGAGCCACCCTGGATGATGGCGATCGACGGGTCGGTGCGGAACAGGTCGGTGTCGTCGTAGTAGCCGTAGCGGGCCAGGGCCACGAAGTTGTTGGTGGTGTTGGGGGTGGTTTCGGCGTCGAGCTCGACGGTGACCGTGCCCTCGGTGGTCTCGAAGACCGCCGTGTAGGTGGCCCCATCCTCGAGGCAGTCCTCCATGGGCCCCTCGAAGTCGATGGTCCGCTCCTGGCCCTCGGGGGCCGGGCAAGCAGTGGTGGCACCGGGCGCGGCGTCAGCATCGGTGTCGTCGGCTCCAGCCGTGTCTTCAGGCTGGGAATCAGACCCCTCGTCGGCGGCCGCCTCGGCCCCATCGCCCTGATCGGTCTGGGCGGACTCGGTGGTGACCGTGTCGGCATCATCGTCACTCAGAAGGGAGTAGACGAACACCACCGCGATGATGATGGCCACCAGAACCGCCCCTCGGATGAGGTTCCGGCGGGAGGTTGCCGCCCGTTGGGCCGCGGCCTCGGCCTCGAGTCGGGCCTGGCGCCCTTCCTTCTGACGCTCACGTTTCGTGGTTCCCATGGAGTCCGACGGTACAAGGCTCTCCTCCGGATCCGGTATCGGGCTGGGGCCGAATTGGGCCGAAATCACCGTGGAGTGGGGTGTGGGCCCGGTAGCGTCGGGCGACGTGGCCCTGCTCGTCCAGAAATTCGGCGGCACCTCGGTGGCCGACCCCGACCGCATCCGTGAGGTGGCCGACCATGTCGCCCGCTGCCGGCGTCGGGGCGACGATGTCGTCCTGGTCGTCTCGGCCATGGGTAAGGAGACCGACGAGCTGTTGAGGCTCGCCGCCCTGGTCAGCAGCACCCGCCCGGGACGCGAAATGGACATGCTGGTCACCGCGGGCGAACGCAAGGCCACCGCTCTCACCGGCATGGCCCTCCACGACATCGGCGTGCCGGCCGTCTCCCTCACCGGCAGCCAGGCCGGGTTCATCACCGACACCAACCACACGAACGCCAAGATCCTCGAGGTGCGGGCCGATCGGGTTCGGGCCGCCGTCGACCAGGGCATGGTTCCGGTGGTCGGTGGCTCGCAGGGAGTGTCCACTCACCGCGACGTGACCTTCCTGGGCCGCGGCGGATCCGACACCACCGCAGTGGCCCTCGCCCACGCCCTCGGTGCCGACGCTTGCGAGCTCTACACCGATGTCTCGGGTGTGTTCACCACCGACCCCCGTCTGGTGGCCGAGGCTCGTCGCATCGACAACGTCTCCTTCGACGAGATGCTGGAGATGACCGCCACCGGGTGCCCCAAGCCGGCCATGCGGTCGGTTGATTTCGCCCGCTCGTACAACGTCCCCCTGCACATCCGCTCGGCCTTCACCTGGGAGCCGGGCACCTGGGTAACCGAAGAGGACCCCGCCATGGAGCAAGCCGTCATCCGCGCCATCACCCACGATGTCTCCGAGTCGAAGGTGACGGTCAGCGGTGTGCCCGACCGGCCCGGCATCTCGGCCAAGCTGTTCCGGGCCCTGGCCGACCAGGAGATCAATGTCGACGTGATCGTGCAGAACGCGTCGGCCGAGGGCGTCACCGACATCTCTTTCACCGTCCCGACCGAACAGTTGGACGATGCGGTCGGGGCGCTGGAGAACGGGGTGATGGCCAGTCTGGGGGCCGACGGGGTCACCACCGACGACGGCATAGGCCGGGTCAGCGTGGTGGGGGCCGGCATGAAGTCGAATCCCGGTGTTGCCGCGGTGATGTTCGAAACCCTCGCGGCCCACGAGATCAATATCGAGATGATCTCGACCTCCGCCATCCGAATCAGCTGCATCGTCAAAGGCGATCAGGTCGAAGATGCCGTACAGGCCCTCCACTCTGCTTACGGTCTCGGCGGCTGACGCCTCCCTTCTGGTTCTGAGTGATTCTGTCCGGGCCAGGGGCGTGTTTTCGCGGCATTCGCCCGGACAGAACCGAGCCCGGAGGCCGATGATCCCGACGATTCCGCGGTGTGACATCGATAGCCTCGAGGGATGCGCGTAGGAATCGTCGGAGCGACCGGCCAGGTGGGCAGCGTCATGCTGCGGCTGCTGGCCGAACGGAACTTCCCCCTCGACGAGCTGAGGGTGTTCGCCTCGGCTCGATCGGCGGGCAAGACCCTACCGTTCGCCGGTACTGACATCACGGTCGAAGACGCCGAGACTGCTGACTATTCCGGTCTCGATGTGGCACTTTTCTCGGCCGGCGGTTCCACCTCGAAGGCCCTGGCCCCCCGAGTAGCCGAAGCCGGAGCGACCGTGGTCGACAACTCCTCGGCGTTCCGCATGGACCCCGATGTCCCGCTGGTGGTGAGCGAGGTCAACCCTCACGATCTCGCCAACATCCCCAAGGGCATCGTGGCCAACCCCAACTGCACCACCATGGCGGCCATGCCGGTCATGGCACCGCTCCATCGCCAGGCCGGACTCGAGTCGATGGTCGTCTCGACCTATCAGGCCGTGTCGGGCGCCGGACTGGCCGGTGTGGCCGAGCTCGAAGGCCAGGTCCGCAAAGGGGCCGACGGAATGGCCGAGCTCACCCACCATGGTGCGGCCATCGACTTCGGTGACGCCTCGGCGTTCTCCGACACCATCGCCTTCAACGTCCTGCCCTTCGCCGGCGATCTCGTCGACGATGGTCTGAACGAGACGAATGAGGAGCAGAAGCTGCGCTTCGAGTCCCGCAAGATCCTCGGTATCCCCGAGCTGAGGGTGTCGGGAACCTGTGTTCGGGTGCCGGTGTTCACTGGCCATTCCCTGGCGATCAACGCCCGGTTCTCATCACCCCTCACCCCAGCCGAAGCTCACGGGATCCTCTCCGACGCTCCCGGTGTGGTGCTGTCCGAGGTCCCGACCCCGTTGGCTGCGGCCGGTACTGATCCGTCGATCGTGGGCCGTATTCGCCCCGACGACACCGTCGAGAACGGTCTGGCCCTGTTCGTCAGCGGCGACAACCTCCGCAAGGGTGCGGCCCTCAACACCGTGCAGATCGCCGAGGAGTTGCTGGCCCGGGCCTGACCGGACAGCATCCCCGTCATGAGCGACCCCCAGATCACCCTGCTCGACGGCGGCATCGGCAACGAGCTGGGAGTTCGCGGGCTCAAGAGCTCTGAGCTGTGGGCCAC
Organism: Actinomycetes bacterium; assembly: GCA_024225275.1. Classification (GTDB taxonomy): domain Bacteria; phylum Actinomycetota; class Acidimicrobiia; order Acidimicrobiales; family JAAEMS01; genus JAAEMS01. Next base: position 8,410 of record JAAEMS010000238.1, on the reverse strand, counting down.
CCTGGCCCTCATCTCCGACCCCGACACCGTCCGCTCCGTCCACCTCGACTACATCCTGGCCGGTGCCCGGGTCATCACGACCAACACCTACTCCTGTGTGCCCTTCTATCTGTCACGGATGCCCGGGCTGTTGGAGCGAGCCGACGAGCTCATCGATTTGGCCGGACGGCTGGCCAACGAGGCCCGCGCCGACTCGGGTGTGCCCGGGGTCCGCATCGCCGGCAGCCTTCCTCCCCTCGACGAGAGCTACCGGCCCGACCTGGTCCACGAGTCGGCCGAGCTGGTGGAGTGGTACGAGAGGATGGTCGCGGCCCTGCTACCTCATGTCGATCTGTTCCTGTGTGAGACCATGTCGACCATCAGCGAATCGGTCGCCGCCGTGGGTACGGCGTCGGGCCACGGTCGCCCGGTGTGGGTGGCCTGGACCGTCAGCGACGAACTGCCCGGCGCCCTGCGCAGCGGGGAGTCCATCATCGATGCGGTGGAGGCTGTCGCCGAGTTCGACCCCGCCGCCCACCTCCTCAACTGTTCGACTCCTGAAGTCATCGAGGAGGCGCTCCCCATTCTGCGCGACGCGGTCGGTGGCCCCATTGGGGCCTACGCCAACGCCTATCCACCGGTACCGAAGGACTTCCACCTCGAGCAGTCGACGCGGCGGCCCACCCCGGAGATCGACCCCGACCACTATGTGGCCTGCGCTGATCGGTGGATCGGAATGGGAGCGGAGATCGTCGGCGGCTGCTGCGGAATTGGTCCGGCCCACATCGCTGCGGTCCACCAAGTCCTCGACTGAACAGGGTCCCGGACTGGTCAGGGCGGGTCGGTGAGGTAGCGCTCGATCGCATCCTCGAGATTCAGGTCGAGCTGGTGGGCCAGGCTGACCAGCCACGCGAACACGTCACCCAACTCCCAGAGCTGTTGTTCGGGGGTGCCCTTCCGGACGGCTTGGGCCAGCTCGCCCAGTTCTTCGCACAACCAGGCCACGGTGGCCGGGATTCCCCGCTCGGCGTCAGCTTCGCCGTAGACGCTCGCGATGTGGGACTGGAATTCGGCGATCTCCATGACCGGTGACGTTACCGGTGGGCCACCTCGGCCGAGAGAGGAGCGCCCAGAATCCACCCCAGCCCTCCGAGCAAGGCCTTCGCTGCCGGTCGAACCAGGAAGCGGTCGGAGCCGGGGGGGCTGGGCAAACGGAGGAGGTGCCGGGCCCATGCGGGAAGCAGGCCGATGGAGGCCCCGGCGATGACGGCGTAGGCGGGTCGTAGGGCCAGCTCGGCAGGAGGGAATAGCAGGAACCGCACCGCGTCCCGAGCCTGATCGCCCACGTCCAACTCGGGCCGGTACTGGTCGAGGGTGTGGGCCAACTCGGCTCGCGATGTGGGCGGGTCGGTCACACCGAGCTTGGCGCCGACGACGCCCATTTCAGCGACGTAGCGGTCGCCGTCGGCCCTCAGTAGCCGCTCGGGTCCGTAGCGCTGGTAGGCCCGAAGGAAGCTGTCGACCTCGGTGGCGTGCACCCACCCGAGCAGGTGGGGGTCGTTGGCCCGGTACGGCTGACCGTCGGGGGTCACCCCCTCGATCCGGTCGTGGGCGCGGGTGACGGTGGCGATCATGCGTTCCGCCCGCGAGGTGTCAGCGAACGTGGTGGTGCCGAGGTACCGGCCGGTGCGGTGGAGGCGGCCCCACGGGTCATTGCGGTAGTCCGAGTGGTCCGCCACACCGGCCATGGTGGGGGGATGCAGGGTCTGGAGCAGGAGGGCACGGAGGCCGCCCACGAACATGGACGGGTCGGCATGGATTCGCCAGGCCACACTCCCCGGTCCGAACAGGCCGTCGTCCACCCGGTCGCTCCAGTCAGGGGGACCGGCGTCGGTTCCACCGCTCAGAGCCCGTCGCAGGGCGCCGCCGGCGGCGACCCGCAGACCCTCGACCGGGGGGCCGAGTACATCGTCGAGGTCCATCACATCGAGGGTAGAGGCCCATCGAGGCCACAGGGTGGCGGGTACCAGGGTCTGATCGGGGGAGTACGGTGGCGAGTGTGAGCATCCCAGTGGAACTTGACGATCTGGCCGCCGTCATCGCCTCCGAGTTCGGCTCGGCCGGCTACGCCGTCACCATCGCCCCTGACGGTCGGCCCCGCATCGCCCATGTCGAGGTCACCGGCGAAGGACGGAACCTGCGGTTCCGTCTGGGCCCAGGTGGCACCAGGAACGTGGCCGAGCGACCCGACATCACCATCCTTTTTGCGGCCCCGGCCGAAGGTGAGATGAGCCTCATCGTCGACGGGCAGGCCGCAGTGGGCGAGGGTGACGAACCCGTGGTGGCGGTTGAGGCGACGTGGGGCGTGAGACACCGAGCCGTACCCCGGGTTTGAACACTGTGAATCTCACCTCGGTCGTCCATGTCAACGTCAACTGTTCCGACTTCGATCGCTCGCTGGCCTTCTATCGTGTGCTCGGGTTCGAGCTGCTCACGATGGTGCCCACCACCAACACGGCTGAGGTGGCGGCGGCGGTGGGTATGCCTCCTTACCGGGTCAAGGGCGGCCTGTTGAAGCTGGCCGGTGAGTCGATGCTCATCGACCTCTTGGAGTGGCAGGACCCCACCAGCGACGAGCCGCCTTACGGCCACCTCTACCACCTCGGATTGGCCCGCATCGCCCTGCGCACTGCCGACCTCGACGCCGACATGGCCGAGCTGAGAGCGGCCGGAGTCGAGTTCCTGTCAGAGCCGGCCACGGTCGAATGGGAGGGTCAGCCCCCCACCAGATTTGTCTGCTTCCGGGACCCCGACGGAACGGTCCTCGAGCTCGTGGAGTAGTGGCTGCTATCCGGGCCTCCAGATAGCAGCCATTGTGTGGCTGGCCAGATTGTGCGGACCGGGGCCGCCGGTGGCGGGGTCGGCGTTGACGGGTGGTCCTGGCAATCCCCAACAATGAGAACACTCTCATCGAGAGAACAAATGGATCATGGTTGGTGGGATAGTAGGTGCTCTCGCAGGCGGGTTCCTGTTCGACCTCATAACGGGGTCCGAACCCCGTCCAGAGCTAGTTGAAGCGATCTTCATAGCTCTCGTGCTCGTGGCCAGTACTGTTATCGGTCGAGAACGACAACTGGGTCAGAAAGAGCAGAAGGGGGGCTAGTCAGGATCGGTCACAACTGACTCATTTCCGGGACAACTGACGGGACTGTCGGTCAGCCCGGTAGCTCACGAGCTCGGGTGGATGGTCGGATGGCAAGCTGATCTGTTGCGCACCCTGCGGGTCCACCGCTGGAAAAGTTCCGTACCTGTGGGCCCTGATCAGGTACGATACGCCCAATAATACTCAAGATGTCTGGACGCGAACCCCAAGGGAAGGGAGGCCAATCATGAGGCTCATCACGAGACTACTCATCTATGTACTCGCACTTGTCGCGGTTTTCGTCGGCCTGCGGGGGCTACTGACAGACAGCACCACGCCTGGCTGGTTGGAGCTAGCAGCGTGGCTGTTGCTGGGTGCTGCTTCCCTACTGGAGGTGGCTCACCGTCGAATTCGCGGAAAGGAAGCAGGTCAAGCTTGAGCCTATCCCGGGTTTGTCGCCGCTGATTCTGGTTTGGGTTCGCGAAGGACCCCCCTGACCTGAGACAATGGGTGCTATTGAAGGAGCCACCGATTCTGGGTAGCTGGGGGTGTTGGTGAACGCCTCACCCAACACCGCAAGGAGCCCGCCTTCACCGTCGCCGGATCCACCTGAACGGGCCTCGATCTCTCGTCTTCGATGGGGCTGGCCCGGCCGCGCCGGTGATCGGCTTTCGGGTCAGGGTCGGCCAGTTCCGAAGAACGACTTGCTTCCTCAACGAGTGGGGGCATGAACCAGTTCAGCGCCTGAACTGACGCCTACCCGCTTGGTTCCAGAGGTCAACAATCAGGCCGGTTCGATCGCTGTTCAGCGTGGTGACCACCAGCTCGTCGACCTCGACTCGGAAGAGGTGGAAGCTCCGCTCCTGGCCGTCGTCGATGGGCTGGTCTGTCGCGTCCGCCCAGGCCTTGATCTCAGTCCCGTCGGTGACCTCGATAGCCCGGCCGTTGATCTTGGTGTCGCCGTCCCAGCCGTCGTTGTCGGGCCCCGGGTCGGTGGACGAGCTGTGTAGCGCACACCGGTGGTCGCGTCGGAGGTCGGTGAGGCGGGCGGCGCGCGCCATAGTGCCGAAGTAGAGGGAGCCGAGGCAGAACTGCACCTCCGTGCCACTCAGGCGGGGGCTGCCGTCGGCCCTGATCGTGGCCAGAACCTTGTGCTTGTTGGCGTCGAGAAACCACCGGCCCAGCTCGGCCAGATCGGTCTCGCGTGCTTCGAGCTCGCCCCACGATGCCATCGCCCGACCCTACGCGCTGGCGGAATCTCTTGCCTTCCTCCCAAGTTGAGCAAACACTCAAAACGGAGTGGAAACCCTCTCATGTCCGTATCGACGCTCACGCTCGGCGCTGCCACCGACCAGACGGTGGTGGGCTTCTACCTGCTGAACCTGGGCTACGCCTTGCTCATCTACAAGCTGCCCACGCCGGGCCGCCAATCGATGAGTCTTCAGGTCAACCACCTGATCACCAGGCTCGGCATCCTGCTGGTGAGCCTCGGGCTCATCCACCTCGCCAACATGTACGTGTTCTGGCGCATCCGCACCCACCGCGACCGCAAGGACGTCCTGGCTCCGCCCCTCACCACCTACATGCCGCCCGGGCCGGAGACCACATCCCGGTGGGCGACGATCTGGTGGTCATCGCCAGTACCGGGGCCGTCTGGCAGGGTCCTGGCGCGTTCATCACCGTGCTCCGGGCCCTGCGCCCCGACCCTCAACGGCTGGCGGCCTCGGTCGACCCCAGCGTCCGGGTCTGCGAGGTGCCACAAGCGCGAGGAGCTGACACCGCGTGACCGGGGCGGCCAGACTGGCAGCGATGGCAACCCGGCGTCCCAGCAAGTCAGGTCAGGAAACCCGCGAGAAGATCCTCGATGCCGCGCTCGAGGCGGTGCGAGTCGAGGGTCTGGTGGGGACCAGCGCCCGGGCCATCGCCAAGGCCGGCGATTTCAACCAGGCGCTGGTCTTCTACCACTTCGGCTCGGTCGACGAACTCCTGTTGGCCGCGCCGGATCGAGCACTTCCGGGACGGGCTGGAAGGGGTCGCCGATCTGCCCGGATTGGTCGGCATCGCCCGCGAACTCCACGCTGAGGCCGACGCCGCCGACCTCAGCGCACTGGCCGCCATCGTGGCCGGCTGGTCGGCCACCAGCGACCTGGGTCCGAAGGTGCTCGGCACCCTTCAGCCGTGGAACGACATGGTGGCCGACGGCCTACGTCGGGTTCTGGGTCAGCATCCCCTCGGGCAGCTGGTGCCTACCGACGACATGGCCTACGCCATGGCTGCGTTGTTCCTGGGGATCGAGATGATGAGCCGACTCGACCCCGATGACGAACGGGCCACATCACTCTTCGGGTCGTTGGCCGGTCTGGCGACCTTCGCAGCCCCCGCCCTCGACGCCATCTCCAACTCGGTGTCGGACACCTGATCCGCGATAGGAATCACACATGATCGCCTTGCCTGCTCAGCCCGACGGGGTGCCCTGGCCCACCGACACTTGGCCGCGCGGCCTGGTTGGTGAGGTTGACCAGGGGCGGCTCGACGCCGAGATGGAACGAGCCTTCGCGACCGACGACGGACCCCTCGGCCAATCCCAGGCTCTCGTGGTTGTCCAGGGCGGCCGCATCGTGGCCGAACGCTATGGAACCGGGACCGACGAGACCTCCACCCTCATCTCGTGGTCGATGGCCAAGAGCATGGCCCACGCCGCCCTCGGCCGGCTGGTGTTGGCCGGCCAGGCCAGCCCGGTCGAGCCGGTGCTCGACCCCGAATGGTCAGGTCCCGATGACCCTCGGCGGCGCATCACCGTCCACGACCTGCTGACCATGCGGCCCGGTCTCCAGTGGCTCGAGGACTATGTCGACGGCGAGGTGAGCAATGTCATCGAGATGCTGTTCGGCTCAGGAGCCCTTGATGTGGCGGGGTACGCGGCAGCCCTGCCCCCGGTGGCTGAACCGGGGGAGCGCTACGTGTACTCCAGCGGTACCAGCAACATCCTCGCCCGGTTCATCGGGCGCAAGGTCGGCAATGGCCAGGCCGACACCGAGGCCTTCCTACATCGGGAGCTGTTCGGGCCCCTGGGCATGGAGTCGGCCATTCCCAAGTTCGACGAGGCCGGAACCTGGATTGCTTCGTCGTTCGTGTACGCCACGGCCCAGGACTTCGCCCGTTTCGGGCTCCTCTACCTGCGTGACGGTGTGTGGGACGGCCAGCGCCTCCTGCCCCACGGTTGGGTCGACCGGGCCCGGACTCCCCAGGGCGACGAGCCTGACCGGCTCGAGGGCTACGGCGACCATTGGTGGGTGTACCCGTGTCCGCACGGGTCGTTCCGGTGCAGTGGCTACGAGGGCCAGGCCATCGTGTGTGTCCCCGGCCTCGACCTGGTGATCGTCCGGCTCGGGAAGACCCCGAACGAGAACGGCCCCGATCCCCTCTTCCTGCACCTCGCCGAGCTGGTCAGCTGCTTCCAGGAATGATCCGTGCCGGGAGCCGGGCCGGTTCTCAAGAAGCCACCGGTTCGCTCCGGTGGGTGCCATGTTCGATGCGGCTGGCCAGCAACACGGCGATCAGGGCCATGGGCAGCATCCAGGCGAGGGCGACCCGCAGGTCGCCGGCCCACTCGGCGATGGCGCCCACCACCGGCTGCACTCCCGCGGTCATGAGGCCGGAGACGCCGAACACCACTCCGGTCGCCGCCCCGGTCTGACCCTCGCCGCCGAGCCGGCTGGCCAACGCCAGCGACACCGGGAACAGGGCGAACATGAACAGGGCGATACCGCCCACCGCGACCAGTGACAGGGCCCCGTCGGAGACGGCGAACAGGGTGACGAATGCCGCCACTCCGATGGCGGCGCCCAGGAAGACCGTACGGCCTCCCACCCGGTCGAAGATTCGGCCGGCAACGGGCTGGGCGACGGCTCCGACCAGGAGCAGGGCAGTGAGCACCAACCCGGCGCTGGTGTCGGCCCAACCCTCGTCGACCAGCATCTTCACCAAGAAGGTCATGAAGCTGCGGCCGACCATGCTGATGACCCCGAAGGTCGCGGCCACCAGAATGAGCTGACCAGAGATGGCGCCGCGCAGCGAGGCTCCGGGGTTGGGGTCGGCCTCCGGCAGGGTGGCTCGCAGCATGAACGCGGTGATGACCAGTGGCACCGCGATTCCCAGCATCGACCATCGCCAGTCGAACACCGACACCGCCAGCACGACCACCGCAGGCGCCAGGAAGTGACCGATCGAGCCGCCCCAGCCATGGATGCCGAGCATGCGTCCCCGGTCCTCGGGGTATGCGTGGACGATGAACGATGTGGCTTGGGGGTGGTAGGTCGAGGCCCCCAACCCGCACAACAGGCTGACGACCACGATGAACCAGAAGGTGGGAGCCGCCGCCATGGCGACGAAGCCGCCGGCGCCGGCCACGAATCCGAACACCACGACGGCCCGCCTCTGCCCGGCGCGGTCGGCGTAGTTGCCGAGCACCGGCTGGAGCACGCCGGTGAGCAGGGTGAACGCGAACGAAAGGATGCCGAGCTCGGCGTAGTCCAGCTCGAATTCCTCGGCGAGGGCCGGGAGGAACGCGGGCAGGATCGTGGCGTAGAAGTCGTTGACGATGTGGGCTCCCACGAACGCGATGAGCACGGTTCTCGCCGAGGGCAGCTTCGTCACCCGGCGATGCTGTCACCTCTCGGACCGGGGTGCACTCTCTCCCTCAGCGCATGAATGCCTCTGCCCATGGAGCCGGGCTCGACAGTGCGCTCACTTCACCCAGCCCCAGCAGGGTCCGATGGGTGTTGCGCCCCTTCCCCGGACCGACTCGGCCAGCGACAGATACCCGTGGGTCTTGTCGCCCCTCCCCCGTCGGGTTGTCTTCACGTGCACACCAGCCACACGTAGCGGCCATGTCGAGCACATGTCCCCCCGATGGCTTTCTGGCGCCCGGAAGGTTTCGGCAAGGTGTCTCCTGGATGGTTCCGTGCCATGAATGAACACACCACCTTCACCAGCGACCCGGATCTGGTAGATGCCTGCGAACTGCGGTTTGAGGGCTCAGGAAGGTCCACCTGGGGAGTGGGTGGTATCGGGGTGATGTGGGGGCCTTGCTGGGCAAGATTGGGGGGGGAGCCGGTCGCTCTGATCCCAAAGCACAATGGGCGGGGCTTTCTGGTCGGCGACGGAGATGGACTCTCCAGGCTCAACGATAGCCAAGCTGCGACGGTGGCCGAGCACGCGTTCTGGCCACAGTCGTAGAAGTTGTCCAGTCGGGCGGCTCGTGACCGCGTGTTCATCGAGGCCCTCTCG
>JAAEMS010000237.1 GCA_024225275.1 Actinomycetes bacterium | reverse complement strand
GTCGTCGGCTCTTCGGCCGAGGCCTCATCGTGGGGTTTCGATACCCTCCACGGGATGAACCGAACCCTCGTCCTCTGCAAGCCCGACGCCGTCGAACGTGGTCTCGTCGGTGAGATCATCGGCCGGTTCGAGGCCAAGGGCCTTCGCCTGGTCGCCGCCCAGTTGGGCACCATCGATGCCGAGCTGGCCTCCCGCCACTACGCAGAGCACATCGGCAAGCCCTTCTACGACTCCCTGGTCGAGTTCATCGGCCGCTCACCGGCCATGTCCATGGTCATCGAGGGCCCCGACGATACCTGGCAGATCGTCCGCACCATGATGGGCGCCACCAACTCGGCCGAGGCCGCGTCCGGCACCATTCGGGGCGATCTCAGCGCCCAGTTCACCGAGAACCTGGTCCACGGTTCCGACTCCGCCGAATCGGCCTTGCGTGAGATCGACATCTTCTTCCCTGGGCTCTGATTGAAAGCCGTCTTGTGGTTACATCACCACGCGACGTAACCTTGCTCCGGGCGGCGCCCGACCTACGCGAGGGGCACCACGGATGGCTGACATGAATCTCGGACCCATGCTGGGTCGCGACATGGCCGTAGATCTCGGCACCGCGAACACCCTTGTGTACCTGCGCGGCCAGGGCATCGTTCTCAACGAGCCTTCGGTGGTGGCAGTCAACGTCAACGATGGTCGACCACTCGCCGTGGGCAGCGAAGCCAAGAACATGATCGGGCGCACGCCCAGTCATATTCAGGCCGTGCGGCCCCTCAAGGACGGCGTCATTGCCGACTTCGAGATCTGCGAGAAGATGCTCCGGTACTTCATCCAGCGGGTGCACCAACGTCGGTTTGTGAAGCCCCGTATGGTCATCTGTGTGCCCTCGGGTATCACCGGCGTAGAGCAGCGAGCCGTGCAGGAGGCAGCCGAGTTCGCCGGCGCCCGCAAGCCGGCCTACATCATCGAGGAGCCCATGGCCGCGGCCATCGGCGCCGGGCTGCCGGTCCAGGAGCCCACCGGCAACATGATCGTCGACATCGGCGGTGGCACCACCGAGGTGGCGGTCATCTCACTGGGTGGTGTGGTGGCGAGCCAGTCGGTGCGGGTCGGTGGCGACGAGCTCGATGATGCCATCGTCCAGTACGTCAAGAAGGAATACAGCGTCGCCCTGGGTGAGCGGACCTCCGAAGAGATCAAGAAACAGCTCGGGTCGGCCTGGCCACTCGAACAGGAGATCGAAGCCGATATCCGTGGCCGCGACCTGGTCACCGGCCTCCCCAAGACCATCGCCTGCACCTCTATCGAGATCCGCGGGGCCCTGGCCGAGCCGGTGCACGCCGTCGTAGACGCGGTGAAGGTCACCCTCGACAAGACGCCTCCCGAGCTCGCCGCGGACATCATGGAAAAGGGCATCACCCTTGCCGGAGGCGGCGCCCTTCTGCACGGCCTCGATGAACGGCTGGCCGAAGAAACCGGCATGCCCATTCGTATCGCCGCCGACCCACTCAAGGCAGTGGCCTTGGGCTCGGGCCAATCCCTCGAGGAGTTCGAGGCCCTGAAGGGCGTGCTGTTCTCCTCCAGCTCTCCCTGACCGAGCGGTTAGGTGACCCAACCTGTCCGCTCCCCACGCGGCCGGATCATCGTTGTTCTTCTGATCCTCACCGCAGTGGCCTTCCTCACCCTCGACCTGCGCGGATTCGGGCCCCTCGAGGACGCTCGGCGAACGGCCCTCCGCTTCTTCGCCCCGGCCCGTTCGGCCGTGACCGCGGTGGTCAGCCCGGTCGGCGACGCCTGGCAGGGAGTGACCGACTACGACGACCTGGCCGCCGAGAACGCCACCCTGCGGGCCCGCATCGAGGAGCTGGAGGCCTTGGAGATCCAGGAGGAATCGGCGGCGCGCTCGCTCCAGGCCTTCCTGACTGACGCCAGCATCGACTATGCGCCCGACCTGCCCACGACGGCGGCTCGGGTCAGCGCCGGCCGGACCTCGAACTTTGATCGAACCATCGAGATCGACAAGGGAACCGCCGACGGCGTCCGCGAGGGTATGACGGTCGCCTCCGGCTCGGGCCTGGTGGGCCGGATCGAGAGAGCGGCGACCCACCACAGCATCGTGGTGCTGCTCACCGACCCCCGGTTCGACGTGGGCGTCAGACTGGTCTCGACCGGCGACCTGGGTCTGGCCAGTGGTGCCGGCGTGGGCCAACCTCTCGTCGTCGAAGTGGGTGAGGGGGGAGCCGATGCTCTGCTACCAGACACCATCCTCGAGACCTCCGGCCTCGTCGATGCGGCCTATCCGGCGGGGGTTCCGGTCGCTCGCATCACGGTGCGGCCCGAGGGTGAGCCGGTGGCCGAAGCGGTTCCGCTCGCCAACCTCGATCGGCTCGAGTTCGTCGCCGTGATCCTGTGGGAAGCGGACCAGTGAGCGGTGAGCGCTCCCTGAGGCTGCTGCGCATCAGCGCCCTGGTCATTGCTGTCCTGGTGTTCCAGCACGCCCTGTTCGACGAGCTGCGGCTGTTTGACGCGTCGGGCGATCTCCTCGTGCTGCTGGTGGTGGCCGCCGGCCTCACCAGCGGCCCCGACCGGGGGGCCGTGGCCGGGTTCGCGATCGGCCTCGTAGCCGACCTCGTGGTGGTGTCACCGTTCGGACTCTGGGTTCTGACCTACACCATCGTCGGCTGGGCCGTCGGCACGCTCCGGATGGTCGCCGTCGACCCCAGCGGGGTGCACACTTCGATCACCTCGGCTCTGGCCGGGGTCGCATCGGTGCTGTTGTTCGTCGGCCTCGGCGTCATCGTCGGCCAGGACCAATACCTCGACCGGGCCGCCCTGGTGGTGGCGGCCGTGGTCGCAGGGTGGGGTCTCATCCTCGGACCTTGGGCCTACCGCCTCTTCAACTGGGCGGCCACCACTGGTTCGAGCGCCCGATGACCGTTCGAGCCCAGTCGATGCAAGAGTGGGTGCGGCGTGGAACCCCGACCGTCCGGTAGCCGCTTCGCCGTCCTCGGCGTGGTCACGATCGGCCTCTTCGCGTCCCTGTTCCTGCGCCTGTGGTTCCTCCAGGTCTCAGAGGCCCCCGCCTTTGAGGCCGAGGCCGCCACCCTGCGCAACGAGACCATCTACACCCAGGCCCCGCGGGGCCGCATCCTCGATGCCCAGGGTCGGGTGTTGGTAGGGAACCGTGAATCGTTGGTGGTCACCCTCGACCGGGGCGAGTTCCGCGATCTGCCCGGCTCCGAACGCGACGATCTCCTGCTCGAGTTGTCCCGCGAGCTGGTCGAGGGCGGTCTGCCGGTCAAGGTCGTCGATCTCGAGGCTCGCATCGCCGATCCCCGATACGACCAGCTCAAGCCGGTACCGCTGGCCGAGGACATAGAGCTCGAGCTGTGGCTGAAGCTGGCCGAGGGTGGGGTGCCGGCCATAGAGGTCGAGCGGCGGTTCGTGCGCACCTATCCCTACGGCCCGCGCCTGGCCCATGTCCTGGGCTACGTGGGCGCCGTCAACCAGGCCGAGCTCGACAGTCGAGTCGATGATCCCAAGCGCTACGAGCCGGGAGACGAGATCGGCAAGACCGGGGTCGAGGCCCTGTTCGAAGCCGATCTTCGCGGCCAGCCCGAAGAGGCCGTGCTCGAGCTCGATGCCACCCGCATCCCGGTTCGGACCGTGAGCCACACGCCCGCGATGCCTGGCAACGACGTGAAGTTGACCATTGACATCGACCTCCAGGCCTACGTCGAGGATGAGCTGGCCCTGGCCTTGATCGAGGCCCGGCTCCAGGAGATCGAGGAGCCCGATGATCCACCGTTCGTGGCTCCGGCCGGGGCTGCAGTGGTGCTCGATCCGCGCACCGGTGCGGTGCTGGCCATTGCCTCATTTCCGACCTATGACCCCACCGAGTTCCTGTTCGGGATCAGCCAGGCCCGGTTCGAAGAGCTTCGGGACGAGGACAACCACGCCCCCCTCATCAACCGGGCCATCCAGTCGGTCTACGCCCCCGGCTCCACCTTCAAGCCGGTGACGGCTTACGCCTCGGTCATGAACGGAGCCCGCCCGGCCGACTTCTGGTACACCGATGACGGCAGCCATGCCCTCCGTGAGTGCAACGACGAGTCCGGCAAGTGCCGCTTCTACAACGCTCAACGGGCGGTGCTCGGCCCCGTCGACCTGGCCATGTCGCTCACTCGATCGAGCGACGACTACTACTACTCGCTCAGCGAGGCCCTCTACCTCGACTACGAGTCCGACACGGTGCTCCAGGAAGCGGCCCGAGCTTGGGGAGTGGGAGAGCAGACAGGCTTGGCTCTTCCGGGCGAGGTCTCCGGCTTCATCTCCGATCCGGAATTCAAGAGCGATCGCAGCCGGGCCAACCCCGATGTCTTCCCGTACAAGTACTGGCTCGTCGGCGACTCGGTGAACCTCGGGATCGGGCAGGGCGACATGGGGTTGACCCCCATCCAGATCGCCAGCATCTATGGGGCGTTCGGAAGGGGTGGCCAGCGGGTGGCGACCAGCCTGGCCAGTGAGATCATCGGCCCCGACGGGGAGACCGTCCGTGAGTTCGAGGTGCGCGACCTGACCGAGGTCTTCTACCCCGAGGCGGTGGCCGACCCCATCCTGAGGGGCCTGCGGGGGGTGACGATCAACGAACTGGGCACCGCCTATGAGGCGTTCTCCGGGTTCCCGCTGAACAGCTTCGCGGTGGCGGGCAAGACCGGCACCGCCCAGGTCAACGGGAAGGCCGATACCGCCCTGTTCGCAGCTTGGGCGCCGGCCACCGAACCCCGGTTTGCCGTTGCCGTCGTTCTCGAGGAGGCGGGCTTCGGAAGTCGCTCGGCCGCTCCACTGGTCAGGCGCATTCTCGAGCCCCTGGCCGGGGTCATCGAGCTGCCCGCGGCGCGCAGGACTTCTGACCCCGAGCCCGAACCCGATCCCGCCGAGGAGGATGCTGGCGAGGGCGACGCGACCGCTGACGACGGTGGATCGGGCCAGGACGAGAGTGCACCCTCTTCCACCAGTCCGCCGGCCAGCTCCACTACGGCTCCACCGGCGGCGACCACGACAGCACCCACCACCACCACGGCGGTGCCTACGACCACCACCACCGCTACGACCACCACCGCTGTGCCCCCATCAACGGCGACCACCGAGGGAGGTGGGGGAGGGTGACGGCCGTCTTGTCCTCCTCCCAGCGGGAGCGGCGCCACGAGCGGTTGCCCCTGCGTCACCTCGACTGGTCACTGGTGCTGTTCATGGTGGCCCTCTCGGCGGTAGGCGATGTGCTCATCTACAGCGCCACCCACAGCCAGAGCGGCACCAGCTTCCTGCTCCGCCAGACCATGTTCGTGGTGATCGGCGTGGCGGTCATGTTGACCGCCGCCTTCGTCGACTACCGCCATCTCCGCGACTGGTCGACGATGCTCTACATCAGCGCGGTGGGGTCGCTGATCCTGGTGCTGATCATCGGGTCCGAGAACAACGGAACCAAGGGCTGGTTCGAGATCGGTAGCTTCACCGTTCAGCCGTCCGAGCTGGCCAAACCCATCGTCATCCTGGCCCTCGCCGCCTTCGTGAGCAGTCGCGACACGGTCCTGAATCTCCGCCGGATCGCCCTGGCTCTGGGTCTGGTGGGCCTGCCCATGGTGTTGATCCTTCGCCAGCCCGACCTCGGCACGGTAATGGTCTTCGCGGCCATCGCCATGGGCATGCTGCTGGTGGGTGGGGCGCGCTCGATCCATATGATCCTGCTGGTGGTGGGCGGGGTGCTGATCGTGGGAGCGGTTCTCACCTCTGATGGTCTCGATCAGTATGCACGCGACCGCCTGCTCAGCTTCGCCGACCCTGGGGCTGACCCTGCGGGTGCTTCGTGGCAGCAGGAGCAGGCCCAGCTGGCTATCGGGTCAGGCGGCCTCACTGGCCAAGGGTTGTTCGAGGGCCCCCAGACCCAGCTCCAGTTCGTACCCGAGCAGCAGACCGACTTCATCTTCGTGGTGGCCGGTGAGGAGCTGGGGTTCGTGGGCGGCGCGGCGATCCTGGCCGGTTGGGGGCTGCTGTTGCTGCGCATCTTCCGAACGGCCCAGATCTCCCGTGACGGCTTCGGGGCCATGTTGTGCGCCGGCGCCATCTCGATGTTCGTGTTCCAGATCTTCCAGAACGTGGGCATGAGCACCGGGATCCTGCCGATCACCGGGATTCCTTTGCCCCTGATCAG
>JAAEMS010000236.1 GCA_024225275.1 Actinomycetes bacterium | reverse complement strand
TAGTAGAGCGGTCTACTACGCCGCCGGCGACAAGCCGGCTGCGGGAGCCGCCCACATCGTCGGGTTCACGCTCCCGCAGCGCTGGGCTGAGGGGTACCCGACAGGCCGAGTGGCCGCATTCGCCGGCCACGCACCGAGCGGTTGTCGAGTGAGGCCAGTTGCCCGTTGGTGGCGAGGTTGCCGTCACCGTCCCCGACAACCGGGTTTGCTTAGATCGACGTGCGGAGCCGGCCGCGTCGGAGGGGGGCTTGAACTTAGATCCTCGGTGCAGCGACCACCGGTTGCTCCGCCACTGGCGGCGAGCGGCGGAGCCACGCGACTGGCGGGATTCTGGACGGGCTCGAAATGCTGGCCGCCACTCCATGTCGCTCGAGACCTCGATCTGCTGGTGGCAGTCTGCCAGCGACATGCCTCGCCCCTCGCGCGACACTCCACGCACGGTTGAGATTCAGGTCGGAGGGGCGACACAAACCCCAAGTACATGGACCCCGTGGACCGGCGCCTACGCGGCTGCCTGAGGCAAAGCCCCTGGTCACAGGCTCACGACAGCGTTTCGGGCACCCACAGGGCTGCAGATGCGGCCAATGACTTCCACTGATTGGCTGCCTAGGGCAGTTCGAGACGTAGCCCGCTGGTCTGGGCATCGGTGGAGTCGAGCAGCGCGTTGGTCGCTGCGAGCTGACCTTCGGTCGCAGCTGGGTCTGCCCATGGCATAGCGGCAGTCCAGCGCCATGCGTAGGTCATGATCTTGATGTAGGCGGTGAGATCCCCGGTCGTTGTCGAGGCGCGACGAAGCCCGGCAAGGTATTCGTTGCGATAGACGCTTGGGATGACGATGCGAGCAGCACCGATGGCAGATAGCTCGGCGTTCATCATCACACGAGCGACGCGTCCGTTTCCGTCGACGAACGGGTGGACTTCGCTGACGACGGTCATGATGTACAACGCCCTCGCGAAGCCCTGCGGAAGCTGTTCGATTGCGTCGAGTCCCTTCCGCAGCGTTCCTTCAACGAGGTCGGGTTCGACGAACCGATAGGTGCCTACCTGATTGTTCGTCGTCTTCCATTCACCAGGACGTTTGTCGGGTCGGCCTCCCATGATCTCGCGATGGCGGGCGACGAGATGTCCGATGAGCTCGTCAGGGTCAGAGGAGGTGGCGGCGCGTCCGATTGGGTCAACGACGCAGCGGTGAGTTCCCAAGATGTCGTGACCGTCGGCGGGTCGATCTACGGGTGGGGTCTGCGACTCGACGATGGCGCGGGCTTCGTCGACGGTGAACAGGGTGCCTTCGATGTAGTTGGAGAAGTAGCTCTCGTAGAACGGCAATTCGCCGGGCGGGTCAGCACCTTCAAGCCAGTCAGGTACCGCTGGGGGACTGAGCACGGAAAGTGCTTCCCCTGCTCGGGCGAACATCTCGAGGCGTCGTTCATCCCATGCGTGCCCTTCGGTGACGGCCCGAAAGAGCTGGCCGGCTTGTGGCCGTGGTGGCTCGAGACCGGTGAGCTGTTCGAACAGAGCGTCAATGGTTGCGAGGTGCTGGGCACGATCAGTTGTTGAGGCAAGGTTCCTGGCATCGACCCGTAGTCGGTCGGTGCGTTCGGGACCCCATGCGATGGCCTTTCTGGCCAGCCAATCCTCGACCTCTGCAAGTGAGAGAGTCCTTGCTACCCGACCGGCGCGCCCGCGTGAGACATCGAGGTTGTCGACCAGGGTCCGTGCCGGGCTGGACATCGAGAGGCCATCGGTCCACGGCGAGTCCGAGTCGATCGGGTGACCTTGCCGAATGCGGATCTCAAGGCCAGGCATCGAGATTTTCTTGCGGGTGGTGTTGGCAGCGATGGTGAGGGTTGCTTCGGCGAGCACGCCAGTGGTCGCCGCTGATCGATCGACGATCACGGCGCCGGGTACCAGTCGTCCGCAGATCTGGGACCAGTTTGCGATCACAATGGTTTCGGGAGCGCTGGTGATGTCTGCGCTGTAGATCTTTGGTGCGAGGCGCTGGATTCGGCCGGCGGTGACTGCCTTGGAGAGCGTCGTCCGTGATGCGACGTCGTCGAAGAAGACTGTCCGGGGCCCGGTGGGCCAACGGGGTGGGGTTGTGTTGGCCATCGGTTTACAGTATCGGCTCCAAAGCCTACGAACCGTACGTTTCTGACGGATAAGGATCCCGTCGGTTGACATTTTCGGTCCGAGAACAGTTCAAGTTGCCGTTTCTGTCCATGTCAGCGGACAAGTGACCGCTGTAAGTCGCACAGACTTATACATACCTATACACTAGCGTCATGAGCTCTTCGAGTGATTTCTTGTCGGTCAGCGAGGCCGCCTCATACCTCGGTGTGTCGGCGGAGACTCTCCGTCGCTGGGATCGCAACGGCAAACTCGTGGCGATTCGGCGTCCGGACTCGAAGCGTCGCTACTACGCCCTGCAGGACCTGGCGGCGTTCCACCTCGACTACGCCAGGGCCGAGACGCGACCGGATTCACGGGCCTCGGTGTTTGTCGCCGCGATCGGCGACATCGAACAGAACGATCGCCTTCGCGACCCGCAGAGAGAAGCTCACCGCGCGGTGCGGGAACATTTCGCCGACTCGAGCGAGGCGGCGATGCTCGTGATCCCGGTTGGGTGTGGCAAGACCGGGCTGATCTCGGTGCTGCCATTCGGAATCTCGGCCGGACGCGTGCTGGTGATCGCACCGAATCTCACGATTCGTGATGGCATCGCCGAGGCCCTCGACATTGCAAGCACCGAGTGCTTCTGGACCAAGACTCGCGTTCTGTCCAACTTCCAGCAGGGTCCGCACATGGCGGTGTTGGACGGCAAGGACGCGAACCTCCACGACTGCGCAGAGAGCGACTTCGTGGTGACGAACATCCAACAGCTCGCAAGCTCGGCTGACCGATGGCTGCCGCAGTTCCCGCCGGACTTCTTCGACATGATCATCGTCGACGAGGGACACCACAGCGCGGCTGAGAGCTGGCGAAAGACGTTACGCCGATTTCCCAGTGCCAAGGTGGTAAGCCTCACGGCCACTCCCTTTCGCACTGACCGACAGGAACTCCCCGGCGAGATCGTCTATCGCTACAGCTTCGCCAGAGCCATGTTGATGGGGTACATCAAACAGATTCGCAGCCGCAGCGCCGCACCCTCCGAGCTCTACTTCACCGTCACCGGCGAGGACAAGCGCTACACCTTCGACGAAGTTCTCGCGTTGAGCGAAGAGGCGTGGTTCCGCAAGAGCGTTGCCCTCTCACCGGAATGCAATCGCCACATCGTCGAGGCGAGTATTGCCGAGTGCAACCAGATGCGGCAGCGCACAGGCACCCATCACCAGATCATCGCGTCTGCCTGCAGCATCGATCACGCCCGACAGGTCCGATCGATCTACCAGGAGTGCGGTTACCGCGCCGAAGCAATCTCCAGTGATCTCGATCCCGACAAGCAGGAACGAATCCTGCGCCGACTCCGCGACCACGATATCGACTGCATCGTGCAGGTCCAGATGCTGGGCGAAGGATTCGATCATCCAGCACTGAGCGTTGCTGCGATCTTTCGGCCATACAGGTCGCTGGCCCCGTACATCCAATTCGTCGGGCGGGTCATGCGGGTCATCCACCAGAACAACGCCGACCACCCTGACAACCGAGGTGTGATCGTTTCCCACGTTGGGCTCAACAACGAACAACGATGGACGGACTTCCGCGAGCTCGACCTCGACGACCAAGATCTAGTTCGCGCATGGACCGAAGGCGAGAACGGTGAGGCCCGTGATGGGGAGAACGATGGAGGAGGCGAGCCTCGTCGGTTTGATCAGTTGCCCCTTGTCGACAGCGAGATCATCAGCCACTTCCTTGACCGCACATACCTCGACCCAAGCGATGATCGCGTGCTCGACGAGATCTTGAGCCACGAGATCATTCCCGGCGTGACTCTCGAGAGCGTCGTCGGTGATCGCGAAGCATTCCGAGCGGCCCTGATCGAGCGGCAGCAACAACAGGAACCAGAACCAACCTATGCATCAATACCGGTCAGCCCTCAGCGACGCCGGCAAGAGGCCCGACGACGACTCGCCGAACGCAGCCAGTCCGTCGCCGCTCGGCTCCTGGTCGATCTCGGCCTTGGAGCCAATGGCAGGCAGCTGTCGAAAGCGGCTGGCAAGGGCCATCAACCAAACCGGCAGGCTGCAATAGCGCTCGTGCACGAACGGGTGAACGACTTCATCGGGATCGACCCAGGGATGCGAGGCGACATCTCAGGGGACCAAGCTGCCGCCGCTCTCGAACAACTCGATCTACTCGCCGACGAGATCGTCGCCGAGTATGAACCCATCCTGAAGGGTGACAGCTGATGCCAGCGACTCACCGCATCCTGAAGCACGTGCGCGTTGAGGTGGCTAAG
>JAAEMS010000235.1 GCA_024225275.1 Actinomycetes bacterium | reverse complement strand
TTCTCGCTGCCCCTTCCGACCGAGGAGGGCACCGGCCTGGGCAAGCCGCTCAAGATGATGAGCCGCCCCTACCGCCCCGACATCCCCGTGGTCATCGCCTCGATCGGGCCCAAGAACGTCGAGATGACCGCCGAGCTGGCCGAGGGTTGGCAGCCCATCCACTTCGTACCCGACCGCTTCCGTCAGGTGTGGGGTGAGTCGCTCGACGCCGGTGCCGCCAAGCGCGACCCCGCCCGAGGCGACCTCCAGATCATTGCCGGCGGCAAGGTGGCGTTGGGTGAGGGCTCGCATGTCGATGCCATCCGCGAGGAGGCCCGTGGCCACATCGGGTTCTATGTGGGCGGTATGGGTGCGAAGACGAAGAACTTCTACAACGACCTCTTCAAGCGCTACGGCTGGGAGGAGGAGGCCGAGAAGATCCAGGACCTCTTCCTCGGTGGCGACCGCAAGGGTGCCTTCGACGCCGTGCCCGACGAGTACCTCGACCTCACCGTCTTGTCGGGCGACGAGGGACGGGTCCGCGAGCGGCTCGAGGTCTACAAGGAGGTGGGGGTCACCCACTTCAATATCGAGCCCGTCGGCGATGACGTCCTCGGCACCATCGAAAAGGTCAAGGCCTGGATCGACTGACACCGCCCTTCGTTTCACTCACCAACGCCACCTCTCGAACTTGAGGCCGATCGCGTCGCCCGTGACGTGATCCGCCTCAAGTTTGGACGGGCTTACCGGGGAACGCGGGTGGTGGGTTCCGGTTCTCGAGAACCGACTGGTACCGGCCCTCGAGCGAAGCGGCCATCTCCATGTCGGTGAAGACCCAGAATCGGTCCTCGGGACGCCGCCGGCCACATCGGTCACCAGGGAGACGGAAGCGGCCACTTGTGCGGCTGCCTCGTCGAGCGCCGGCTCCTCGATGTCGGCGAGCACGATGTCCATGCCAGCCCGGGCGAACCGATGGGCGAACGCCAGCCCCATCCCGCTCGCCGCTCCCGTGATGACTGAGGTACGGCCTTCGAGGTCCTGCATGGATCAAACCTTCTCGGGACCCTGCTCTCATGGTCGGTGGCTGGCTGACGATCCTGCTGGGCGTGGGATCCAAGGACACAAGTCATGACCAGGCGTGATCACTTCCATCGGACCGAAGGGCCGATGGTGACCAACACCCGTGGTGAGCGGCGGGGTATGAGCCTCCTGTTGGCCATCATGGTGCCCGCCGTGGCGTTGGTGGGCTTCTACGCCCAGGTGGCCGGCGGCGAACAGGATTCGGCCGGGGCCGAGACGGCTGAAGCCCCGACGGTCACCGCCGGCGACGACACCCTGCTGCCCCGCGAAATCCGAACCGTGGTGTTCGTGGGCGCGACTGGGGCCGTGGTGGGCGGCGCCGGCTGGCTTGCCTTTCGGATGTCGGGATCACACCAGCGACATCTCGAGGAGCTCGAAGCCGTTTGACCGGCTGGCCGGTTCAGGCCGAGCGGGCCCGGCCGTCGGTCTTGGCCGCGGCCTGATCGTCGCGACGTTGCGCACCCAACCGGGCCAACTCAGCCTGATTCGATTCGTCGACCCGCATGTACTGGTCGCGCCACTCGTGGTCCTCGCTCCAGACGAACGGGGTCTGCACAGTCGTGCGAGGGGCGAAGGCGTGCTCGAACAGGTCGAACGCCATCTCGACGCACTGTCTCTGCATGGGGGCGTCACCAGGACGACCCACCGGGTTCCCCAACGGGAAGTCAGTGAAGAGGAACCGGGGAACTCCCGCGTGCTCGACGATGTCGCGCCCGGCACCCATGACGACGGTGGGCATGCCAGCTTCTTCGAGCTGACGGGCAACCAGACTCACGGTCTGGTGGCAGACCGGTCAGAGGGGGATGAGGAGAACGACGTCGATGTCATCCTCGCGGGCCCACTGGACAATGGCCGGACCGTCGGCCTCATTGGTGCGGCGCTGGCTGTAGTCGGTGGGAACCCCGAACACCCGCGGGGCCAGTGAACCGATCCGGCCCTCGGCGACCTGCTCGCGGAGACGGTCGATGGGCAGGAAGGTTTCGCGGTCGTTGGTGTGGGTGGCGTCCTTGTCCCACGACAGGTCGTCGGTGAACATCCGCGACGGGATCTGTTCGAGGTCGAGGGCAAACGGTTCTTTGGCTCGTGTGTCGGGCCAGGTGGCGGGCCGGTCGTCGAGATAGAGGGTGCTGGTGGTGACCAACCCGACCCGGCTCTCGGCCAGTGGCTTGGTCAGGGCCTGGAACGGCACCTCGTCGTTGTATGCCCATTGGTAGGGACGTTCGTAGCCGTGAGCCGCGTAGTACTCGCGCGACTTGTCGATATAGCTCACGAATGTGCGGTGGCCTTGATCAACCGGTCGGCTCATGTCGTCCCCTTTTGCCATTGGCTCGCTCTACCGGTCCAGGGTAGGACAGGATGGCCCGGCCGACGAGATGATCGTGGCCTGATCAGGCGGTGAAGGGCTCACCCCAAGTGTCGCGAAAGGCGATCTCCTCCACCGGCTTCCGCGAGAGCTTCGTGTACTGCTTCTCGGGATCAGGCCAACCCACGGCCACCAGGGCCCCCACCGCGATCCCCTCGGGGATGCCCAGAAGCTCGGCCACCTCGGGTTCCTCGGCGGCCAACAGGGTGGTGAGTGCCGAACCCAGGCCCTCGTTGCGGCAGCCCAGCAGAACGTTCTGCACGAAGGTGTAGAGGGATCCACCCCCAACGATGCTCTGGCGGCCGAGGTCCTTGTCGGTAACGGCCAAGGTGGACAGCTCGACACAGTGCACCAGCAGGGCCGGCACATCGGCCAGCCCGGCGGTGAAGTCGTCGGTGCGGGTCAGACGCTGTTGGGCCTTGTCGCCGGCTGCCATCCGGGCGCCGTCGCGGTCGTTGTAGCCCACCACCCCCTCGCGAGCATGGTCGATGTAGACGTCCCACTGCTTCCGGTGTAGATCAGCCACCTGCCGTTTACGGTCGGGGTCGGTGACCACGATGGTCCGCCAACCCTGGCGGTTGCCCCCGCTCGAGGCGAAGCGGGCGTGATCGAGGATCCGGTGGATGATTGCGTCGCCGACCGGTTCATCGGTGAAGTACCGGCAGGACGGGTTGGTGCGCATGGCGTCGTAGAGCTCCACGGCCGAAGCATCGCGCGTCGGGCCCTCCGGCGCTGTGGCAGGCTCAGATCATGGAGATCAACTTGCGCCGGGCAGCCGTCGACCCGGCCACCTAGCGTGAGGGCATGACCGACGATCAGCCCGCCGCTGGAAAGTTGTACCCGCTGGGCGCCCGCCAGCTCCAAGACCAGTTCGATGCCCGCCGGCTGGCCGACCGTATGGCCGAGGTCATCATGGCTGAAGAGCTCGATGAGCGGCAGCGCCGGTTCATCGAGGAGCAGTCGTTCTTCCATCTCGCCACCGTCGACTCCGATGGGTTCCCCGACGTTTCCTACAAGGGCGGCGCCCCTGGGTTCGTGCGGTGCCCCGACAGCAAGACCATCCACTACCCCAACTATGACGGCAACGGCATGTACCGGAGCTTGGGCAACATCGTCGACACCGGGCGGGTGGCCCTGCTGTTCTCCCGCTTCGGCGCCCGCGCCACCCGCATGCGTATCCACGGCACGGCGATCGTGCGCACCGACCCAGAGGTGGTGGACACCTTCCCCAGCGGCGACGCGGTGGTCGAGATCACGGTGGCCCGGGTCTTCCCCAATTGCCCGCGTTACCTCCACGACCTGGAGGCGGGCACTCTGTCGCCCTCAGCGCCGCGGCCGGGCCACGAACCACCCGAGCCGGACTGGAAGGACACCGACCAGTTCCGCCACGTGCTGCCGGGAACTGACTGCTGAAGGTCAGGTGCGGCCCATGATCGGGGCCGCCCAGCCGTCTGAGTGGACACGGTCGATCTCCTGCAGGTCACCGTCGGCCGCCGATACCGCGGCCACCACGGCATCGGCCTGATCAGTCAGGAGCCCCGACACCACCAGCCGTCCACCGTCACCCACCCGGCGTGCCAGCTCGGGAGCAAGGTCGAGCAATACGGGCCGCAGGATGTTGGCCACCACCACGTCGTAGAGGCCGCCGACACGCTCGAGGGTGGTGGTCGAGGCCTCGACCCGATCGGCCACACCGTTCAGCTCGGCGTTCGACTGGGTGATCGCCGGGGCATCGGTGTCGATGTCGATGCCAACGGCCCGCCCCGCGCCCAGGAGACAGGCGGCGATGGCCAGCACCCCGCTGCCGCAGCCCACGTCGAGCATGGCGCGGCCCGAGAGGTCGAACTGATCGAAGGCTGCGAGGACCAACTGGGTCGACGCGTGAGCCCCTGACCCGAACACCGGTCCGGGGTCCAGGAGGAGGACCGTTCGACTGGTGGTGGGCGGCGTCACCCAGGCCGGCACCACCAGGAGTTGGCGTCCGGCCTCGGCCGGACTGGCGTGGTCGCGCCACGCGTCCCAGGCGGTGGCGTCGATCGTCTGCACGGTTGCATCCGGCCCCAGCGCCACCGCCGCATCACGGGTCGACGCGTCGTCGGCGAAGCCGGCCACCAGCACGTTCGTGCCGCGGTGGTCACCTCGTTCCTCGATGGCCGTAGCCCCCCGGGCCCACAACTCGGCGGCCGCCACCTCGGCCTGGTCGGGCCGAATCTGGAGATGGAGGGCCAGGCCCGGCC
>JAAEMS010000234.1 GCA_024225275.1 Actinomycetes bacterium | reverse complement strand
GAACAGCACGGTCGGCGACACAACGCTGCTACGGGCCTGGGTACACATTCACAATGCGCAACTCGCATCGATCGAGGTCGGCGTCGCCGCGTTCCTGGCCGTGATCTGGCACGGCGCAACCATCCAGCAGTTCGGACCAATCGTGTTTCCGGACCCTGTGTCGGTGCTTCTACTCGTTCCGGTGATCTCCGCGATAGGAGCAGCGACAGCTACGGTCAGCGCCCTTCAATTCAGACTCCCGATCAGGTCCTCGTATAGCTTCTGCCTTGTTGCCTGGGCAGGTCTATGGCTCGTCGTTGCGGTCGCAGCCGCCGAGCTAGGCCCACTACTTGCCCACAACGCCGTCGGGATGTCCGTCGTACGAAACGTCTGTCTCCTCTTCGCGATCGCACTTCCCATGCGCACACTCGCTCAAGGCCAATACATCTGGGTCCCGCCGACCGGATTCGCCCTTCTTGTGATGCTGTTCGGGTCCTCCGAGGACAGGTCCGCTCAGCGATGGTGGGCGGTCCTGCTCGACGAAACACCAACCCAACAACAACTGACAGTTACCCTCGGAGCGACCCTGCTCTCGCTCGCATGGCTCGGCGTTTCGTCTCAGTTGGCTCTGACCAGACACGGAAGAACCCGGGCCAGTCGCAGTTGAAGTGGCACCGTTTCGGTGTCGGATCAGGTGCCCAGAAGTGAGGGTGCTCGGACGAATCGTCGTGGCGTTGCTGAGTCCGAATCGTTTGCCGGTTACCGGTTCCCACCCGAGGTGATCTTGCTGGCCATGTGCTGGTAGTTCCGCTACGGACTCTCGTACCGAGACGTGGAAGAACTAGCCGCCGACGCGGCATCGACGTCGACCATGTCACCGTTCACCGGT
>JAAEMS010000233.1 GCA_024225275.1 Actinomycetes bacterium | reverse complement strand
TCCAGGTTCTTGGAGCGACCGGAGCGGACTGCCAACCGGGCCAGGGCAGTCATGAGGTGGTAGAGAATGCGAGACACAGCCGATCAGCATCGTCCGCGTTTCGCCTGGTCAACCCACACGACCGAGTATTCGGCCCCCACACGCTGAAATCCGAAGAGCCGATTTGCCCTGTTCAACAGCCACGTCCGAGTTTCGGGCACCGACAGGCTAGGACCACATGAAGTTGACGAGTTGATCGAGGTCCCCTGGGTCGCGGTCGGCTGCTCGTAGGGCGCGCAAGTACGCCGCGCGCAGCTCGGTGGTGTCATCGAACGTGTTCGCGCCCCAGGTGGGTGGCGGCAGGGCCAGCGCGCCGCACAAGTAGTCGGCTGCGGCGCGGGCGTGTCGACCGTTGCCGTTGGGAAAGGGATGGATGGCCACGAGACGGTGATGGAACCGGGCCACGGACATTTCGGTGTTGTCGAAGGTGGCCCAGGTCTGGCAGTCTTCGACAAGCCCTCGGACCGCTGCGGAGATCGCCGTCCAGTCGATGCCGATGTTTCGGTCGGTCAGCCGGTACGTCCCAGCCCAGGACCAGACGTCGCCGAACATCAGTTTGTGGAGTCGTCGTAGCCAGAGATCATCGGTGACGACCTTGAGGGGAGGTGAGCGGATAGCCCGCCGTCCCTTGAGGATGTTCGCCGCCTCGGCATCGTTCAGATCGCCTCGGGTCCGCACCCAGCTGAGTCGAAGTCCTCGGGCCTCGTCCTCATCGATCGGGGTATTGCCGTCGCTGTTGGCAAACAGGGGGTCGCTCACGACCAAAGGCCTCGCTTGTCGACGTAGCGACGGGCCGCTTCGTCGATGCGCTGGCGGATCGATTCGGCGCCGGGTCGCTGGTCTTCGAGCGCCATAGTGTGGTCCACCGCGGCGATCTCGGCGGCGGCCTTAGCTCGTGCCTGCTCCCACACCATGTCGTCGAGGGGTCGATGGGGGACGAGTATGTATTCGACCCGACAGTCGAGCGCGGCAGCGACTCGTTCGAGCGTGTTGAGCGTGAGTGAGCGTTCGTGCTCGCCTCGCTCGATCTGGCTGATCCGCCCTTTTGACAGCCCGACGCGTCGGGCGAGCTCGTTGGTGGACATTCCGAGCGCATCACGGATCGCTCGGATCCACCCGCTCCGCGGCGCGATGGTGGGTGCGTCGCGGTGGCGCCGGAGATCGCGTTCGAGTGCTGCTCTGGCCTTCGACCTGTCCATCATGGTGTCGCTCCTCAGTGGAAGGCGTCTACCTGAGACTACATGAGAACGAGGATAATGCATAGGTATAACTATTCGAGGCCCTTCGGACTGGCTAGGCATATCTAACCGTTATCCGTCGACTTCCCTTCCCGGAAGGATCGGCGCATTCCCCACCCTGTCCGGTGTTGGAAACTCGGCCGCGAGCCCGTGGCCCGGGATTTTGCGTCAGGCGGCGCCCAATTCCACGCTCCAGAGGGCGCGTGTACTTTGGGTTGAACTCGCCCTTCCGACACAAGCGTTAGTACACGCTGGTCCTCAGACACTTGTCCGGGAGCTCGATGGCCTCTGCCACTCATCTCCTGCGGGCTACGCGGTCTGCGCGGTATTGGTCGCCGCTGTACTCGGTGATCGCGACCACGACCCCGTTCGACGTCCGGAGGTGAAAGACCGTCTCGTGGTCGAACGGTTCGCCACCGACCGTCCCCGC
>JAAEMS010000232.1 GCA_024225275.1 Actinomycetes bacterium | reverse complement strand
GTACGCCCCCTGGGACTTGAACCCAGAACCTGCGGATTAAGAGTCCGATGCTCTGCCAATTGAGCTAGAGGCGCGTGGTGTCGTCTGAATGTACAGCACCGGCACCCGGTCGCGACAGGGATTCAGGTGTGGGTCATCGCCGACGGCTTGCTCGAGAACCCCATCCGGCTGATTCGCCAGATGGCGTAGGCCGTGAGACCGAGGGCGGCGATACCGGCATAGTGGGACAACGCGTGGTAGCTGCTGATCTTGTAGACCACGCCCGACGAGAGGCCGGCGATGGCACCGGCTCCGCTCATGATCAGGTCGGCTGAGCCCTGCATGGTCACTCGTTTCTCGATCGGGAAGGAACCGGTGAGCAGGGACGATCCCGCGACCAGGCCGAAGCTCCATCCGACACCGATGAGGAACAGGCCCGAGAACACGCCCATGCTGTGCTGGGCCTCGGTGTGGGAGGCCAGCTCGGAGCCGAGGAACAGCACGATCCCGCCGGCGGCGATGAGGGGCCGGGGGCCGATCCGGTCGACGAGGATCCCGACGATCGGGGCGAAGAAGTACATCCCGATGATGTGCAGCGAAATCACGAAACCGATGATCTGCACCTCGTGGGCCCCGTCGTCCATGTGCAGGGGGGTGGCGGTCATCACCGCGACCATTACCGCCTGCCCGATGAGCATGCCCAGTACAGCCAGACGGGCCGAGGGATGACGGAAGATCTCGCCGAGGGGTCGGGTGGTCTTGACCAGGTGCTCGATGATGAGCTGGAGGCCCCCGGCGCTGCCCGGGCTGTCCTCGGGTGTTTCGAGGCCGCCCACGACTTCGAGGGGATCGGGTCGGAGCTTGCGGTCCATCCAGATGGCGGCGGCGGCGAACAGCACCATGCCCATGAGGTAGGGGCCGGCCAGTTTGGGGAGACCGATCTGGTCGGCCGCGTTGCCCACCACTCCGAGGCCGAGGGTGGGGCCGAGCGCCGAACCCCACGCGCCCGCCCAGACCAGCCAGCCGATCGACTTGGCCCGGTCCTCTTCGACGGCGAGATCGGCGGCGGCGTAGCGGGCGGCGAGGTTGGCCCCCTGGCCGATCCCGATGCCGATGATCCCGATGATCAGGAAGGGGTAGAAGCTGAGGACCGCGGCGAGGAACGCGATGGTCGCACCAACGAAACCGAATGACCACGCCATCCGTATGCCGGCGCGCCGGCCCTTGCGGGCCATGTAGCGGGCCAGGGGGATGGTGCTGAAGGTACCGCCGATGGTCAAGCAGGCCGCAGCCAGGGTGCCCCATGCGGCGTCGCCGGTGATGTCCTTGCCGAGGAGGGCGGCCGCCGAGTAGCCGGCCGCCATCGCCGCGCCGGCGGGGAGGACCCCGACCATCAGGGTGCGTAGGGTCTGGCGCTGGAGCTCGGCCCGTTCCTGGTCGTCAATGGCGGTCACCACTGGAGTCTGCCAGACGTCCGGACATTTTCGCGACGGACCAGTCGTCCCCCCAACTCGAGAGCACCACCGCGGCACACCTCGCTGATAGCACTCGTGCCCAGCGGCATACCCTCGGTGTTCTCTTGGCCGGCGCCTGATCAGATCCGTTCGAGGTCGGCCCCGTCGAACAGGGGAGTCATGTCATGGGCCTCGATGTCGGCCCCCATCTCGTCGTCGGACGGAGCGGTCAAGTCGCCGGCCGCGGCCTCGAAGATCAGGGGCAGCAGCCGAGCGTCCGAGGTCGTGTTCAGGAACAGCTGGGATTGACCCAGCACGTACCGGACGGCGCGACCGATGGCGTCCTCATCGGTGAGGGGCTGGTACCAGCTGAACTCCCTCTGCTCGGGATCGGGCCAGCGGCGGCGGGCCACGGCCTTGATGGTCTGCACCGCGACCTGGCGGTTGGCGCAGACCGCCAGCAGGGCTTCGACATCGGCCCGGTATCCGGGGTTGTCGAGCATGGCGAAGTTGTAGGGGAGCAGCACCGAACTGTACGGGAACTCGTCGAGGCTGCGGAGATGCATGCCGGCGATTCGTGTGCCGTGACCGGTCACTCCGATGAACCGTACGAGCCCCTCGTCGCGGGCCTGGGCCAGCGCCTCTACCGCTCCGCCGGTCCGGTGGGCTGTCTCCCACTCGTCGGGTTCGACGAGGTTGTGGAGCTGGATGAGGTCGACGTGGTCGACCCCCAAGCGCTCGAGGGAGCGTTCGAGGCTGGCCCGGGCGGTGGGACCGGTGCGGTCACCGGTCTTGGTGGCCAGGAACACCTCGTGGCGATGGTCGGCCAGCCAGGGAGCCAGCCGTAGCTCGCTCTCGCCGTATGACGCCGCGGTGTCGATGTGGTTGATGCCGGCAGGTAGCAAGGTGGACAGGAGCTGATCGGTGCGTTCCGGGCTCATCCGGCTGAGGGCCGCGGCCCCGAAGATGACCCGACTGCTGTAGTGGCCGGTGGATCCGAAAGGGGCGCGTTCGATCATGGCTGGAACCCTACTCCCGGGGTCTGATAGGTCCGAAGGGGAGACCGTCCGCGGCAAGTCAGCGAGCACTCGACAAACTGGGGCATGCGCCTACTGGTACGGAACCTGGCGAGGTCGACAACCGAGGAGACCCTTCGTGCTCTTTTCGCAGCGTACGGGCCGGTGCAGTCGTGCACCATCGTCATGGACGCGGAGACGAAGCAGTCGAAGGGCTTCGGCTTCGTCACCATGCCCAAGGCCGGCCACGCCAAGGCCGCCGTGGCGGAACTGAATCGGAGCATTCTGGACGGTGCCACGATCAGGGTGAAGAAGGCAGCCCCGGTTTCGGGCCGCTGAGTTCGACAGACTGGAGAGTGGTACGCCCCCTGGGACTTGAACCCAGAACCTGCGGATTAAGAGCAGCCGAAGGCCAGTTTCGGCCTGTACCGAATCGTGGCCGAAAGTGGCCTGTGAGCTGGGGAAACGCAGGTTTCCTGGTGGTGCTGAATCACGTCTGATACCTGTGAACAGCGGGCTCTCAGGGATGTACTGTGATCACCTCGTGACCACGGCGGCGCCAGCTGCGGCCTTCAACTGCGTCACGTCGGAGACTCACCTTTCAGTGCAGCCTCCCAGATATCGCCTGCGCCTGGCCACGCCGAGTTGAGTCGTCTTCGCATGTCGGCCTTCGTCCCGGCCCATTGCTCGCAGAGCCCTCCGTTGTCGACGAGGAAGAGGATCATCTGCTCGGGGAGAGTCTCCAGTGGGATTTCTGGGCCCGGATCTCGTCGTAGCGCTGAGTCCTGGTCACCGATCATCTCGTCCACACCGACGTCGGGGAAGTAGCTCCGCACGAACTGCGAAGCAGCCCGATTCGCGTCCATCTCGGTCGGGATGAGCTGGTATCGCTCAGCACTGTCAGCGGCGAGCCGCACGACGTCTTCGGCGATCTCGTGCAATCTGGCCAGGCGTCTCTCGGCTGCGAACTGGAGCGCATGCTGGAGTTCGTGCCTTGTCAATCCTGCGACGTCGGGTTCGGATCGATCGATCCACACAGCGACGCGAGTTGTGCGGACGGATTCCGAGTGGTTCAGCTCGCCGACAATCGCATCCACCTCCGGGTCTTGTATGCCGTCGACTCGCCCAGGGAGCCAGGTCACAGCACTGAACTGCTCCGTGGACGATTGTGTCCCGGGGAACGGGTAGACAAGCGCCTCGCCCGGCAGGATCCCGGCATCGGCCAGCGCGGCCCTCCACAGCGTCTTCATTGGTTCGGTGAGTTCAAACTGCCGTGGGTGTATCGAAGCTGGCTGATCCTTCGGCATGCGGTGCGACTGTAAGACGTCAGGGCCGAGCATGCTTTCCTACGATGATACGTTTCGTTCTAGCGATTCGTTGTCACCAGAACACCACTTCGGACCTATATGCGTCTAAAGTGGGTATCCGCTGACTAGGGAGTCAATGACCATGACCCCGAGAACCGTCCCTCGTTCCGTCGCACCTCTGCTCGAAGCGCTTGAGCTGGACCAGCCGACGTTTGTCACGCTGAGCCGTCTCGAGGAGCTCGTGGCCGAGACCGAATTGCCCACGACCGCGACGCACGCGGCTCGACTCTTGCGAGAGCGAGGCTGGCTCTTGCCGCTTCGCACCTCGGGAGTCTGGGAGTTCGCGCCGGGAGCGCGGGCAGGAGCGTGGGGGGGCGGAGATCCCTTCATCGAGTTGCGAGCGCGGCTGGCCACGCGGCCGATCGAGGTTGCGGTTGCGGCTGAGTCAGCCGCATGGCTTCACGGGCTGTCCACGCGCGCTCCAGCCCCTCACGTCATCGCCCTTCCGGCGGGTGCGAAACTCCCGAAGTCGCTGGAAGAGTTTCGCGTCGTGCGATGGGCAGCGGCGGATGACCTTGCCGACCTCGATGGGCTGCCTCTTTGGTCGGTAACGACCCTTCTCGCCTTCATGGGCGCGCGCCCGGAGAAGTTTCGGGACTGGCCGAACGTGAGCGAGTGGCTCGCCGACGCTGTACAGCGAGTCTCGGCCACGGCGTTGCAAGAGGAGCTCGCCAACCAGCCTCGTAGCAGCTGGGCACGGACGAGCTACCTGATGTTTCGTGGCGGGCGCGACGAGATGGCCAGTGAGTTGCTGTCAGCGGCACCCGCCGGCAAAGGGCCGTTCCACCTCGGGCCACGCGACAAGCCGTCCAAGTACACCGCTCGGTTCGAGGTCATCGACCATGTGTTCCCGACATGGTGGTCGATCAAGGCCACACCATGAGGATCACCGAGGGCTACCTCTCTCAGCATTATCAGGGCCGATCCGGCGGTCGAGACCCGGCGCTGCTCGACATCGCGCAAGACCACGCACTCGCTTTGCTGCACCAGCAGGGAGTCTTCGATTTCGATGTCGTGTTGAAGGGTGGCACCGCGTTGCGGAAGTTCCGGGCCGGGAACGCAGGCCGGTTCTCGACCGATCTCGACTTCGCGGTCGAAGACGATGCGACGGCCGCATTGCTCCTCGACGCTCTCGATGGTGACGAGATCGATGGGTTCAGCTTTTCGCTTCAGGATCGCGATGGCGATCGCCGCGCCAACCTGGTGGTCGATACGCCGTTCGGCCAACCCCGCCTTCCGGCGAAGATCGACCTGTCGACTCGGGGCCTTTGGCTGCCGCCGGTCAAAGAGGCGCTGGTCCCGTTGCCGATCCACAAGCGCTACGACGTCACCGTCCCGAACACCGCGGTGATGACCCTCGAGGAACAGATCGCAGAGAAGCTGGCGAGGTACCGCCGGGCCAGCCTCGCTCGCGACCTCTATGACCTCGCATGGTGTGCCCAGCGCCCGTTCGACGACGCCCTTGTCCGCCGGGTCTGGATCCTGAAGTGCTACTTCGACATTGTCGACGACAGGCTCGGGACCAAGCCCATCGCGGCGAGCGGTGTTCTCAACGCTCGAGAGGAGTCGTCGTTCGCTTCCGAACAGATCGGCTACCTCACAACGCCGGTCGACATCGGTGGCTGGGAGCAGGCGGTCAGATCCAGGTTCGGCTTCCTTGCCGATCCCGATGTCGACGAAACCAAGTGGGCTGGAGCCAACCCAGGCGACAAGTGGGAGGTACAGCAGGCGGTCGAGGATCTGGCATTGCGGCGCGAGACCTCGCCACTCGGCCTGACGAAATACTCAGATGAGATTTAAGTCACAGCACTGTAATCTTGGCTCATGCCCGACCGCCGACTGGCTGAGAGACTTTCCGTTTCCGCCGTTGGAGCGAACGCGGAGTGGAACCGGGACGTCGAGGTTCCTGATGTGCTTCGCTGGCGTGACATGCACGCCGAGCCTCAGGCGGCTGTGGAGGCGGTTCGCAGGCGAGCAAGCGCTACTGGTACTGCGGTTGGGGTTGTCACGTATTTCGACCACCCGAAAGGGGCATCGGGAATCCGGAGATTTCCCGTGTTCGACCCCCTGACGGAGCTCGGCTATCGAGCAGCGGTCACCCCTGTCGCTTCGACTCTTGCTCGAACGGTACCCATCCGAGCATTGAGCAGGAGGGCCGAGATCCAGCGGCATGGCGCCTGGAGGGCCGAGCCCTGGCGCCCAGTGCGACGCCGGCGTAAGGAGTGGCTGGCTGAACAGGAGCGGGTGTCACCCCATGGGGGACGCGGCACGGGAGACGTGCGGAACTGTTTCCCGACCATCAACACCAACCGCCTCTGCTCACAGAGCCTTCCGTCGCTTGGCTGTGATGACTTCGCGATCAGCCCCCTTCGTTCATTCTT
>JAAEMS010000231.1 GCA_024225275.1 Actinomycetes bacterium | reverse complement strand
GGTCGCTCAGGGCGGACCCGCCGATGGCCAGTGGTGGATGATCACGGTCGCCAACCCGGAAGACACGGACATCTACGGGGACCTGGCGGTGCATCTCTCAAACGCCGGGCGCACGGCCGAGATCGGCTTCACACTGGCGACCGAGCACTGGGGTGGCGGATACGCGTCCGAAGGGGCCGTTGCCCTGGTCGCCTACCTGTTCGAGGAGATCGGGGTGTCCCGGGTGAGTGGGATGCTGCATCCCGACAATCTGGCCGCGGCCCGGGTCCTCGAACGCCTCGGGATGCGCTTCGAGGGGCACACCCGCTTGTCGTACTGGGTTGGCGACGAGAACAGCGATGATTGGCTGTACGGGCTGACGCGGCAGGGGTGGCTCGACTGGGGGTCGCGACCGGTCGAGAACCCTGAGGTCGTTGAGCTCGTCCCGATCGACGCTGACAGCGAAGCGGAGATCTGCCGGCTGGAGACCCACAAGTCGCAGGAACGCTTGGTGGCCCCGGTGGCCCGGTCCTACGCCAATGCCCTCTTCCCTGCTGTGGTCGACGGTGCTGCGGTCGTTCCGTGGATGCGGGCCGTCCGGGCCGATGGCGAGTGGGTTGGGTTCATGCTGGTGGCGCTCACCACCGAACACCACCCCGAGCCCTACCTCTGGCGGCTGCTGGTCGACCGCCGCCATCAACGACGAGGCATCGGGAATCGGGTGCTCGACCTCCTGGTCGACGAGCTCAGCGCCCACGGCGACTCGACGATGACGGTTAGCTGGGCCGAGGGGCCGGGTTCGCCGCGGCCGTTCTACCAACGCTACGGATTCGACCCGACCGGAAACATCATCGAAGGTGAGACCGAAGCCCGGCTCAGCTGGTAGCTAGATCAGACCGCCGTCGACTGTGAACTCTTGGCCGGTACAGGCCGAGGACACGTCCGAACCGAGGAAGAGAGCCATCTGGGCCACGTCGTCCTCATTCAACTCGCGCTTGATGCTCTGTTTGTCCAGGACCCGACCGATGGCGTCGTCGTCGGTGAACCACAACGCCTTCTGGCGCGGGGTGAGGATGGATCCGGGGATGATCGAGTTCACCCGGATTCCGTGCGGTCCGAGCTCGCGCGACAGGGATCGGGTCAGGCCCCTGACCGCGGCCTTGCAGGTGTTGTAGACCGAGAGGTCAGCGACCTTGAGGGTGGGGGCCACCGAGCCGAAGTTGATGATCGAACCTCGCCCCCGCGACCGCATCCCCTCAGCCACCGCCCGGGCCGCGAAGAACTGGTGCCGCAGATTGACGGCTACCGCGGCATCCCAGAAGTCAACGTCGACCTCGGCGAACCGGTGGCGGGTGTCGTTGGCTGCGTTGTTGACCAGGACCTCGATACCGTCGCCTGCTTCGGCTCGGGCCAGCGCCGCGGCCAGGGAGGCGTCGTCGGTGACGTCGCAGGGGGTGAAAGCGACCCGATCGCCGAGCTCATGGGCGAGCTCCTTGCCGGCCTGCTCGTTGATGTCGACGAAAGCCACCTCGGCCCCCTGCTGGTGAAAGGCGGCGACCAGGCCGCGGCCGATGCCCGTGGCCCCACCGGAAATGAACACGGTACGTCCGGCCAGGTCGGAATACTGGGCGACAGGTTCGATCACGAAGCCGAACCTAGTGGCGGAATTCTTACCTGGGGGAGGACTGAACGGCCACCAGGGCCCGTAACGTCTTGAGCGAATGACGACTTCTCTACCCCCAGCGGGCCACGGCCCACCCCACCATCACCGCCCCACCGGCCTGGTCGGACGCGTCTCCATGGGGTTGGTGGAAGGGGCCATGGATCGCCCCGGGCGCACCCTGCGTGCCGCCCTCCTGCTCACCGTGGTGTTTGCCGCCCTGTTCGTCCGGATCACCATCGACACCGATCCCGAGAACATGCTGCCCGCCGACTCCCCGGTCAGGGTGCGCAACGCGGACCTCAGGGAGACCTTCGGTACCGGCGAGATGATCGTGGTGGGCGTCTTCTCCGAAGGCAGCGTCGTCAACCCGGACTCCCTCGGTGCCGCCATGCGCTTCCATGACGAGCTCAGCATGGTCGACGGTGTCGTGCCCGACACGATGATCAGTGTGCGCAACGGGGGTGAGGCTCCGGGTTCCCCCGAGGCCGCCGCCGCCCTGGCCGACCGCATCGCCGACGATCCCCTTCTCGGCGGCAATGTGCTGTCGGACGATGGCGACACCCTCGCCTTCTTCGTGCCTCTCCGGTCCAAGGCTGATGCGCAACC
The DNA here is from genome assembly GCA_024225275.1 of Actinomycetes bacterium. Classification (GTDB taxonomy): domain Bacteria; phylum Actinomycetota; class Acidimicrobiia; order Acidimicrobiales; family JAAEMS01; genus JAAEMS01. The sequence continues at coordinate 9,505 of JAAEMS010000231.1, read as the reverse complement.
GGTACGAGACGCAGCCAATGAGCTGCTCGATGCTTCTCCGGAACTGGCGGGCTTGGAGCGTCATATCGCTGGGCTCCCACTCGCCCAGGAGGCCTTCGGCGATGAGATGTTCGTGCAGATGGCCGTCTTCGCCCCGCTGGCCGGGCTCGCCATCTTCCTACTGATGCTGGTGTTCTTCCGGCGCCTCGTGTTGGTGGGGCCGGCCATGGTCCTGGCGATGCTGTCGGTGGTCTGGGCCATGGGCCTGCTCATCGGGACCGGCAACACCCTCCACATCATGAGCTCGATGATCCCGATCTTCCTGATGCCGATCGCCATCCTCGATGCCATCCACATCATCAGCGAGTTCTTCGACCGCTACGGACGTATCCGCGAGCGGCGCGAGGCTCTGCGCACGGTCTACGACGAGCTGGCCGGCCCGATTGCCTTCACCACGGTCACCACGATGGTGGGCTTCGGTGCGCTGGCCCTCACCCCCATCCCCCCCGTTCGGGTCTTCGGCATCTTCGTGGCCATCGGAGTGTTCATCGCCTGGCTCGGAACTCTGACGGTGCTCCCGGCCCTCCTGATGCTCGTGAAGGAGGAGTCGATCGCCAGCGCGGTCGGTACGGGGGCGTCGGGTGACAGCCGCTTCGCAGCCGTGGTGCGTTCCGTTCCGCTCACCGCGGCGCGTGGTCGGGTTCCGATTCTGCTGGCCAGTGTCGCCCTGCTGGTGGTGTCCGGACCTCTGATCGCGCGGATCGAGGTCAACGACAACCCGGTGAACTGGTTCCGGTCCGGCCATGAGGTGCGGGTCGCCACCGAGCGTTTGAATGACGAGCTGCCCGGGACCTTCGCGGCCAACCTCCTGCTCACAGCCAACGACTCCTCAACACTCACCTCGGACGACACCATGGCGGCGGTGGCTGCTCTCCAACGGAGGTGGCTGGGCGAGGCCGCGGTGGGCACATCGGCGTCGTATGTTGATCTGGTGGATGGCGCCACGAGCGCGGCAGCCGACGAGGCTCTGGCCACCGCCCGTGCACAATCGCCGCTAGTGGCCACCCTCATCTCCGATGACGGCACCCGGGCCAATCTCAGGCTTCAGTTGCGTGACGGCGACAACCAGGCCATGGCCGCCCTTCTCGCCACCACCGAGCACCAGCTGGTTGTTGCCCCCCTGCCCGAGGGGGTGACCGCCGAGTGGGCGGGCGAGACCTATCTGAACCTGGTCTGGCAGGACGAGATGGTGTCGGGGATGCTCGTCGGCTTCATGGTCACCCTGGTCGTGGTCGCCGCCCTGCTGGCTGTCCTGTTCCGATCCGTTTCGTGGGCCCTCATCGGCATCAGCCCGGTACTGTTCACCATCCTGATCGTGTATGGCGTCATCGGACTGGTGGGCAAGGACTACGACATGCCGATCGCCGTGCTGTCCACGCTCGTGCTCGGCATCGGGGTCGACTTCGCCATCCACTTCGTCGAACGGTTCCGCGAGCTCCGGTCGGACCTCGCCAACTCCCACCTCGCCATCGAGGCGTTCGCCGAAGAGCCGGCGCGCGCCCTCAGCCGCAACGCTGCAGTCGTCGCCGTGGGCTTCCTGCCCCTACTGCTCTCATCGCTGACCCCGTACGTGATCGTCGGCCTGTTCCTGGCCGGAATCATCCTTCTCAGCTGGCTGGCCACCGTGGTCATCCTCCCCGCGGTTGTGACGGGGAGGGCCGGAACGCGATAGGAGAGGGCATGGTCGAGAAGAGCAAGTGGATGGTCAAGGTCGACGAGGACCCCGGACATTCGTCCTGGTACATCGAGCGGTTCCGGAAGATGGCGGCCGACGGCAACGATCTGGCCGGTGAGGCTCGCCTGGCAGATGCCATGGTGTCCCGCGGTGCCCGCGTCCTCGACGCCGGTTGTGGCCCGGGCCGGGTGGGCGGCGCCCTGCACGCCCTCGGGCACGAGGTGGTGGGGGTCGATGTCGATCCCGCCCTGATCGTCGCCGCCCAGGAGGACCACCCCGGTCCCTCCTGGATGGTGGGAGACCTCGCCCAGCTCGACCTGCCCGCCGCGGGTATCAGCGAGGGCTTCGACATGATCCTCTCGGCCGGCAACGTCATGACCTTCTTGGCCCCGTCGACCCGGCTCGAGGTCCTCACCCGTCTCGGTCGTCATCTCCGCCACGAGGGCCGGCTGGTGGTTGGCTTCGGGGCCGGCCGCGGCTACGACTTCGACGACTTCCGGGCTGACTGCATGGTGGCTGGTCTGGCCCCCCAGCTCGAGTTGTCGACCTGGGACCTGCGCCCGTGGACACCCGACTCGGACTTTCTGGTGGCGGTCCTGGGGCGCGAGTGACACCCCGGACCCGGTTGCCGGACCAGCACTGCGGCTAGACCACGGTGCCAGCGGCGCGTAGGGCCGCGATGGTGTCGTGGTCGAGATCCAGCACCGAGGCCAGGACATCATCGGTGTGTTGGGCCAGACGCGGAGGGGGCCGGAAGGCTGCGACGGTGTTCTCCCGGAACTTGAACGGGGTGCCGAGTACGGCGATGTCGTTGTCGTCCTCGGGGATGTGGCGAACCATGTCACGGTGGAGCACCTCGGGGGCCTGGAGGGCTTGGTCGATGGTGCGGACCGCCCCCGCCGGGAGGTGGCCCATTTCGGCCAGCCAGTCGGACGCCGGCCGAGTGGTGAGGGTGGCCTCCAACTCGACCTTCAGCTCATCGCGGTTCCGGGACCGACCCGCCGGCCCCTCGAACCGCTCGTCGACCGGCAGGTCGGGTCGGCCGAGAACCGTGCACAGGTCGGAGAAGAGGCGGTCGGTGGCCATGGCCAGGTAGATGGGCTCGGTGACGGTCGCGAAGAGATCGATGGGGGCGGCTACCAGATGGCGGTTGCCGGCCCGCTCGGGGGGCCGGCCGGTCGACAAGTACTGGAGGCCGGCGTTGCCCAACGCGCCGATCGCGGTGTCGAGCAGACAGAGGTCGATGAAGTCACCGGTGCCGTGCCGGCCGCGCCCGATCAGGGCCGCACAGACGGCCGAGGTGGCGTGGGCCGCGGTCAGGGTGTCGATGAGAGAGAGCGGGTGACGGGTGGGGCCACCGTCGATGGGGCCGGTGAGTGACATCATCCCCGACTCGGCCTGGAGCACCGGGTCGAGCCCGGGTCGGTCGGAGAACGGACCGCTGGCGCCGTACGCCGAGATCGACACATAGATGAGGCGGGGGTCAGCATCGCGGAGCTGTTGGGGTCCAAGTCCGAGACGATCCATGACCCCTGGCCGGAAGTTCTCGATGACGATGTCGGACCGGGCGGCGAGCCGGCGGGCCAGGTCCTGGCCCACTTCTCCCCCGAGGTCGATGGCGATGCTGCGCTTGGACCGGTTGAAGGCCAGGAAGGCCGGTCCCCGGCGGTCACCCTTTGCCGACCGGGCCCGCATGTCGTCGCCGGTGACCGGGTGTTCGACCTTGACGACGTCGGCCCCGAGGTCGGCCAGATGCTGGGTGCACAGAGGCCCGGCGATGATCCGCGAGAAGTCGAGGACCCGGACTCCGTCGAGAGGGGGAAGATTCGTCATGGATTCAGTCTGGCCGCCGCGGACCTGTCGGGCGGGCGGGCGGGCCCGATGCCATGCGTGAGCTCGATGACCATTGGCCCGGTGGTGGCGACAATCCGGCCCCCGACCGAGGGGGGCGTCGTAGTCTGGCCGCTGTTGTCCAGAAGACATGGGGGAATCATGGGATCGTTGCCGGTGTCGTCGGAGTTGGTCGGCACGGAGTTGCCGGAGAGCACCTGGTCGTGGGGGTGGCGTGACGCCGTCCTCTACGCGCTGGGTATCGGGGGTCGGCCGGGCGACGGCGCCTTGGTCGACGCCGACGGTGACGAAGGGGACCTCGACTTCCTGTTCGAGCGTCGGGGGCCGAAGGTCTATCCGACGTTCGCGGTGATCCCGGGCATGACTGCCCTGAACGGGGTCAGCGGAGTGGTCGACCTCAATGTGGCCCGGCTCCTCCATGGTGAGCAGGCCGTCACCGTGCATCGGCCGTTCCCGGCCCAGGGAACGCTCACGGTCAAGGGCCGCATCGTCGATGTCTGGGACAAGGGGAAGGCCGCGGTCATCGGCGTCGAGTCCGAGTTGGCTGACGACGACGGACCCGTTGCCACCACTTACGCATCACTGTTCGCCAAGGGTTACGGCGGCTTCGGAGGCAGCCGGGGCCCCGACACCGGGGACGTCCACCAGCCACCTGACCGCGAGCCCGATCACGTGATCGACGATGTCGTGCGGCCTGAGCAGGCGGCTCTCTATCGGCTCTCAGGCGATCGGGTCACCCTGCACATCGACCCAGACTTCGCCCGCCAGGCCGGCTATCCGGGCCCCTTTCTCCACGGGCTCTGCACCTACGGTTTCGCCGGTCGGGCGGTCCTGCGGGCCCTGTGTGGCAACGAACCCGAGCGGCTCCGGTCGATGACCGGGCGCTTCGCCGATCTGGTCTGGATGAACGATGTCATCAGCACCAAGATCTGGGAGCTCGGTGACGGCGAGGCCGTGTTCCGGGCCGAAACCCAGGACGGCGCGGTCGTCCTGTCGCACGCCCACGTCCGGTTCACCGCGTGAGGACACCCCTCGACTACCTCGGGGCCGAGGCCAGCGATGAGACCTCGTGGCGGCTACGACTACCGCGGGCCATTCACGGAGCATTCGGGGGTGTCACCGGTGGTGCTCTGGCGGCTGCGGCTGTCGCCATCGGACGGGCCTCGGCCCCTGATCGGCTGGCGGTAGGTCTCGACATCCACTTCCTGAGGGGGCTGGCCAGCGAGGAGGCTGAGGCCACAGTCGAGGTGCTGTCGAGCGGGCGCAGCCTCACCATGGTTGGGGTCGAGTTCTCAGATGACCAGGGTCGGCGTACCACCGTGGCCCGGGTCGCCTACGCCGAGCCGTCCGCACTCGAACCCATCGATGTGGCCGCCCCCCACAGTGTCCTGGGGCCACCCCCTGCTGACGTGGTCGAGACCAGCAAGCCCTGGAGGGCGCCCAAGGGGGTCGAGGTCCCCATCATCGACACCGTGCGGCCTCGAGCAGAGCGCGTCGGTGACGCCATCGCCACTGTGGTATCTACACCCTGGGAGGCTCGGGACGACGGTGCCGAAGGGGCGTGCCTCGCGGCCGACCTGTCGGTGGGCCCACCCGTCGACGCGGTACTGCCGAAGGGCACCTGGGTGCCCCATCCCAACCCGGACATCTCCCTGCGCTTCGCCGGCCCCGTCACCACCACCGACCTCGTCGCCGTGGCCGCCTGCCGTCGAGTGGCTCATGGAGTTGCCACCGTCGAGAGCGAGGTCTGGGCCGCCGGCTCGCTGGTCGCCACGGCCATCTCGACCAGCCTGTTCATGGCCCAGAAATGACGCGACCTTCCGATACTGACGTCGGTCTGGCTCTGGTCACCGGCGTGACTCGTCGCGTCGGCATCGGTTGGGCGGTGGCCAGCCGGCTCGTGGCCGACGGTTTCGGGGTCGCCGTCAGCGGCTGGCGGGACTACGACGAGCGTATGCCCTGGGGAGCCGATCCATCGGCTCCTGACCTCGCCGTCCCGTTCTACGAGGTTGACTTGGAGGACCCGGCCGCCGCCTCCGCGTTGGTTCCCACCGTCACCCGAGAGCTCGGGCCTCTCCGGACTCTGGTGCTGTGCCACACCGAATCGGTCGACAGCGACATCCGATCGACGACTGTGGACAGCTTCGACCGCCACATGGCGGTGAACGCCCGGGCCACGTGGCTCTTGATCCAGAGCTTCGCTGGCCAGTTCGGAGGGGCTGGTCGGTCGGGCCGCATCGTTTCGATCACGAGCGACGCCACCGTCGGGAATATCCCCTACGGGGCAAGCAAGGGCGCTATGGACCGCATCGTGATCGCCGCCGCCAGCGAACTGGCCGACCTCGGGGTCACGGCCAATGTCATCAATCCCGGCGGTACCGACACCGGCTGGATGTCCCCCGACACTGAGCAGCGGGTCTTGGAGGCCAACCTTCAGCCGCGGGTCGGGCGGCCCGCCGATGTGGCCAACCTGGTGAGCTTCCTGTGCTCGGCCGAGGGCCAATGGATCAATGGCCAGCTCCTTCACAGCAACGGTGGGTTGGTCTGATCCCGCCGGCGTGGGGGATCACTCCTCTTGCAGGGCAGACGAGATACTGATTCGGTCGGTCGAGAATGGTCCCGGCTCGGGGTTCACTCCCCTGCCCTCATGTCGAGGGGAGCACCTTGACCGCAAGCCCGCCCGCGCTCTCGATTCGACGCCTTCGACCTTCCCCGATCGTTGGCGCGTGGGTGCTGGTTGGCGTGGTCGCGGGCGCGGCAATGGCGGTTTGGTGGGTGGGGGTCCGGGGAAACCCGGTCACCGATACCGCTGTGGAGGCGCCCTGGTGGGCCGTCTTCATCACCGAGCGCCACTTCGATGGTGTGCGTGCGGCCACTACTGACCTCAGACTGAAGCGCCGCCCGCCTGGATCTTTCGAGCTCGGTCCTCGCGCGGGCCGCCTGGAGGCCTCCTGCAGCTCCCGTCCCAATCGGCGGGAGCTCGGCGTGCTTCTGTCGCCCTGAACCTCGATGTGTTAGTAGTGGTGACACGACGACTGACTTCGGGCGGAATAGCGGTAATGGTCACATGTCATACCGGTCGAGCGCGCGTGGCGGGCGCTCTGTTCGGAATTCTCGGGCTCCTGGCCCCACTGCTGGTGTTGGCGGGCGCTCAGCCATCGGCGGCAGGGCCCGGCGACCACGGCCAGGTCGTTCCCAGCACCCCCCGCTCCGACACGCCGGTTGTGCTCGACGGCAAGGTGTACGCCCACGCTCTGTTGGGCGATCGGGTGGTCGTCGGCGGTTCGTTCACCCAGATCGAGCTGGCCGACGGCAGCATCACCAACCAGCCCTACCTCTTCGCCTACGACGTCAACACCGGTGCGTTCGATCCCAGCTTTGACCCGGTGCTCGACAAGGAGGTTCTCGATGTCGAGGCCTCCGATCTCGGCGACGGCGTATTCATCGCCGGCAGGTTCACCCAGATCGACGGGGTGGAGAAGGGCCGGGTGGCCAAGCTCACTCCCCTGGGTGAGATCGACACCCGGTTCAACGCCAGCGTCGACGCCAAGGTCCTGGCCATCGACGACGACGGTTCGCGGCTCTATCTCGGCGGCAACTTCACGACGGCCAACGGCTCGACCCGATCGAGCTTTGCCGCGGTCCACGCGGTTACCGGTTCGCTCGACGCTCTGGTGGCCGAGTTGTCGGGTCCTCTCGGCCAGGCCGACTCGGGTGCGGTGCGCTCTCTCGATGTCCACCCCGATGGCTCCGCCCTGCTGATCGCCCACAGCAGTCGTTACGTGAACGGGGCGCATCAGCCGGCGCTGGCCCAGATCGACCTCGCCACCAACACGGTGACAGGCTGGCAGACCGATTGGTACTGGGAGGCCCGCCACCGCTGCACCGAGGGGGCGGTCCAGGTCCGCGACGCCGAGTACTCACCCGATGGCAGCTATTTCGTGGTCACCGAAAAGGGTGCGTACCTGTGCGACAAGGTGGTCGCCTTCCCGACCGCCGACACGGCGGGTCTCGAAGAGAACCTCTGGGTCACCGCCGCGTTCGACTCCGTGTATTCGGTCGGCGTCTCCGACACAGCCGTCTACGTCGGTGGCCACTTCTGCTTCCTCGACGATCTCGGCCCGATCCGAACCGCCGACGTCGCTGCCTATCCCTTCGTCGACAAGCCCGCGGCCTGCGCGCCGGGCGGCAACCAGGACACCGATGGTGTGGCGGCCCGGTACCAGGTGGCAGCTCTCGATCCTGCCACCGGTGATCCGATGGGCTGGAACCCAGGGGTCAACAGTCAGGAGGCCGTCTTCGACCTCGAGGTCATCGAGCGGGGTCTGCTACTCGGCCACGACCGCTACCAGTTCGGCGGCACAATCACCGGCCGTCACAGTTTCCTCGACTTCGGCGGCTTCACCCCGCCCCTGCCCCCTCCCATGGTGGCCAGCGAGGGCTACTGGCTCCTCGAAACCGACGGTGACGTGCACGGATTCGGTGGTGCCGCCCAGCTCGGTATCGGCGGAGGCAGCGGCCATGTCGACATCGAAGGCAACCCGACCGGGGACGGCTACTGGGTCGTCGACTCGGCCGGCCTCGTCACCGCCCGGGGCTCCGCCCCCCACCTTGGCGACCTCGTCACCGAGAACACGGCGCTGGCGGCGGGTGAGAAGGCTGTGTCGATCTCGACCACGGCCACCGGGGACGGCTACTGGATCTTCACCAGCCTCGGCCGGACCGTACCCTTCGGCGATGCCGTCCATCACGGCGACCTCACTGCCCTGTCCCTCAATGCTCCGGTGATCGACTCGATGGCTACCGTCGACGGCACCGGCTACTGGCTGGTGGCCGCCGACGGTGGGGTGTTCGGCCTGGGTTCCGCCGGGTTCCACGGCTCGATGGGCGGCATCCTGCTCAACCAGCCCGTGGTCGGTCTGGCTCCCACAGCCAATGGTCAGGGCTACTGGCTGGTGGCCGCCGATGGTGGGGTCTTCGCTTTCGGCGACGCTCTCTTCGGCGGCTCGATGGGCGGCCATCCGCTCAACCAACCGATGGTGGGTCTCGTGCCCTACGGCACCGGCTACTTCCTGGTGGCCGCTGATGGTGGGGTCTTCGTGTTCTCCGACCTCCCGTTCGAGGGCAGCCTGGGCGAAAACCCTCCTGACTCGGCGATCGTGTCGGCCACGGCCCGCCGCGAGCCTCCCGCCACCGGCTGATCCTGGCCGCGGGCTGCATCGGCTCTGCGTTGGCCTGTGCGAGGCTTTTGTCTCGTCTTCAAGGAGGTTGTCTCGGCGTGGGTAGCTTCTGGGTGCCGGGGGAACTGGTGGTGCGCCGAGCCCGCCGAGGTCGGCCCGGTCCCGACGATGCGCGGTGTGAAGAATTCCAGTGAAGGACCCCGCCACGACTACGACATCGCCATCATCGGATACGGCGGCACGATAGGACCGGTGTGGTTTTGCGCGGGTGCCCGTCGGCGACCACCTCGTCGTCGTGAATCCCGAAACGGGGGCCATCGTCGTCGAGCTCCCCGGCGTCGGCCCGGAGGAACCGTTCGACCTCCACGTCGTCGACAACACAATGTGGTTGCTCCCCTGGGACCTTGTTCCCGCACGCGCCTATCTCCTCGAGGACACCTAGTAGCGCTGGGCGGCCATGGGTCACCCGTTGAGGTCACCACCGAAATGGCGGCACCCTTGCTTCCGGTGATCGATGAGCTGCTTCCCGAGGAGGTGAGCGACACCGAGCAGTACGCGATAACAACCGGATCGAGTGGGACCACGGCCGTCGCAGGCGAGACCGAGACCGATGCGCGGTCTGTGGCGGAAGGTGTGGGATTCGAACCCACGGTAACACGAAGTGCTACAACGGCTTTCGAGGGTGCTCTAGGCGACGAACACGTGTTGACCCTTCGAGCGTTGTCCCTGCTCAGGGCCCTTCCACGCCCGAACGTCGATC
>JAAEMS010000230.1 GCA_024225275.1 Actinomycetes bacterium | reverse complement strand
GGGTTGCGGACAGAACAGGGATGGGATCTCGGTTCAGTTCAGGCTTCTCCCAGGTCACACAGCCCGTCCGGCAACCACACTCACACGCACACCCCGAGCAGCCGGTGGACGGATCGGATCAAAGGCACAACGGCCGATTCCACGTTGGGTCACACCAGCCACCGAGGAGCACACAACCATCATCCCTGTTTCACGTGCACAAGCTGGCCAACACTCGTCTCGATGAATGCCGGCGCCGGGCCCAGAACGAGGCACTGGGTCATCGAGGCCGCAAGGATGACCCGTTGTACCGGGCCCGACGGCTGCTCACCAAAGCCGACGAGCGGCTCGACCACAGAGGCCGGACCAAGCTGCTTGGGCTGCTCAACGCAGGCGATCCCCACGGTGAAGTCACCGCGATGTGGCATGCCAAGCAGGTTGTTCGGTCGATCTATGACCACCGCGACCGGGCCCTGGCGCTCGAGTTCGCGACCCGCCTCGGCCACGATCTCCAAGACGAAGACCACCCACCAGAGGCCCATCAGCTCGGCCGGACGCTGCTGCGCTGGCGCCACCAGATCTGTGCCTGGCACGCGTCAGGCGTGTCGAACGGACCAACCGAAGGGATCAACAACCTCGTCAAGAGGGTGAAGAGAGTCGCGTTCGGGATCGTGAACCACCGCAACTACCGGATCCGGGCACTGCTCTACGCCGGCAAACCCAACTGGGACCTACTCCCCAACCTCGAACCCCGCTCACTGAAACCGGAAGCGCCCGATTGACTTCCGCGACTTCCTGGGCGGTGTCACCGGTGGGGTGCTGGACGTCGACCCCACCCAGGTCGCCCCGGGCGCCCAGTCACCCATCACCGTGGTGTAGCCGGGGCGGGCCAATGGGCTCGGAATCGGGTAGCCGTCCGGGGGATCGAACTCAGGGACCGTTGGTGGGTGGGGCGCCGACGGCCTCCATGAGGGCGTCCACGGAAACACCCAGCGCCGCCCCGGCCATTTCGAAGTCGGGGGGCCCCGAGCCGGGGTCGCCCAGGGCGGCGGCGAGCTCGCGCTCGGTCACACCGAGCTGAGCGGCGGCGGCGGCGAGAGGGCCGCCCTCTTCTGTCTCGGCGGGGGTCTGGGGTGACGAGCTCTCACTATCCGTCTCATCATCCAAGACGACCTCGCCGCCGGTGACGGTCTCGAGGTCTCCGCCGCGCACGCAACGCACCAGGTTCTCGATGCGGATGACGTCACCTTGGGGGCCGTGACCATAGGGGTAGTCGGCGGCGTCGCCGGTCTTGGGATCGGACCGCTGGGCCCCCGCACCGTGCACGTCGAGCAGGGTGTACTCGCCGGTCTGGGGGTTCTCCATCCAACCGAGCGCCTCACCGAAGGCCACATAGACGGCGTTGGCCCCGCCCATCAACGAGGCGTGGGTGGTTCCGGTCCAGTAGGAGCCGTAGTCGGTGCCACCGCCCTCGTCGGTGATCGGCGACGCCGACAAGATCGGGTCGATTGCCGCCGAGTCCGTGGTCGAAGGAGATCGGGTGTAGTCGACGATGCCCTGCAGTTCCTTGGCGTCCGGCAGCCGCCAGTCGTCGTGGCCGCCGGTGTCGGCAGCCGCGCAGTAGGCGAGGGCTTCGGACCAGTCCATGCTGTCGGTGCTGTCGTCTTGTTGCCACATCAGCCCGCTGGCCGTGTCGGTGACCGTCCCATCGCCTCCGTCGACATAGGCGTTCTCGCCGTAGCCGGGATCTCCCCGCACATAGCTGACAAAGAACGTCTTCTCCCCACCGCGGGGGTCCGAGAGGCCGTATCCCTTGATGCGCCCATCGGCGAAGTTGACACCGAACATCGTTTCATCGCCGCCCATGGTGGTTCCCACGTAGATGGTGCTGGTGGCCCACTGGGAGTCGATCATGCGTTCGCCCTCATCGGGGTCGCCGTACTGGAAATCGAAGAAGCCGGTATCGATGAAGGGCGTGGCCTCGCAGTTGCTGGACGGGCAGCCGCTCGGGTCCGTGCCGGCGAAGTCGATGAGCGAGTACAGCTCCTTGATCGACGGCAAGCGCCAGTCGTCGTAGCCGGCCAATTCGAACGAATCGGCCCCCGAAGCCGCCTGGGCGTAGGTCATCTTCTCACCCGGATCCTGCTGCCAAATAAGGCCGGTCACGTTGTCGGTGACCGTGCTGTCACCATTGTCGGTGTAGCTGGGCTGGGTGCCGGCGTAGTTGCCGTCCTGACCGAAGAGCTCCTCTCCGGCCTGAGGGCAGGCGACCGCTCCGGTCTCGTCGTAGCACTGGCTCTGGCCCGTGTCGACGATCGAAAGGACTACCGCCTCCGACACGACATCTTCCTCACCAGCCTCCCCTGCGTCGCCCGAAGCGTCGGCCCCCTCGGCTGAGGTCTCAGGGGTGCCCGACGATGTGTCGTTGCCAACCGCGGGCTCATCGATCACCGTCTCGTCGGTGTCGGTACCAGAACCACAGGCCGCGACAACCAATGCCATCGCCACCAGGACGGCGACTGTCGATAGGTTTCTCATGTCATTCCTCTCGTCTGCTGTCACCGTCGCACGCCGGCATCAGAGCAGGTTGAGAGCGATATGGGAGTTTGCTGAGAGCCAGTGTCCGGCTGTCAACCATCACACCCCGCCAACTGAAACCGGAAGGGCCATCAAAGGGCAGCTGAAGGGCGGTGCTTTCGACATTTTGGCGCAATCGAAGCGGCGGTAGGCATCCTTCACGGGACTCTACAATCCACCCAGTCGTCTGACACGGCGGCGCGCTCTGCCTCTGATCGGCACTTTCGTGCGGTGGCCACCGGCGATTTGAGCTTCCGACACACCGGTCCTCGTCGATGGAGGATCACTGCATGACCGAGGCCTGCGGGTTTGCCGTTGATACGTCGGTAGCCCCAGGTGTCGGGTTGTCAAAGGTGCTGCATGCGCTTCGCTCCAGCCGTGAGCAGTACGGCGCCCACCAGCGAGCCGATGAGTCCGCTCGGTCGAAGAGCCAGTCCGTCGCCAGCCAAGAAGCTGATCAGCAGGCCCCCCACCAACGAACCTCCGACGCCGGCCACCAACGCGACAGTCCAGTTGATCCTGTAGCCGCTGGTCCCCATGATGAGCTGGGCGACGGCACCGACGGCCATACCGGCCGCGAGAATTGCGAGTAGTAGCACGCGCAGAACCTATGTCGTGTAGACATCGGGGCGCCAATCTGTGGCCTGAGGCCGATCGTTGGGCCGCCGAGGCAACCGTCAACGCTACGGTGCCTCGGTGTTCCAATTCGAAGTAGAACCACCCACACGGCGATCCGGAACATCCGTAGGCCGGGGTCTGGACACCCATGACATGGAACGTCCAGGCCTCCCCGACCCAGGCTTCAGGTTGACCCATTGGAAGTCGGCCTGACAACGTCGGGCCATGAGCACACTGTCGATCTCGCACTTCATCCCCGATGGTTCCGGGCCCGCCCTTCGGCCCGACATCACTGTTGGCTCGCGGCTCAGGGAGGTAGCAGGCGAGGTTCCCGATAGCGAAGCCCTGGTCGAGGGCATCCCCGGCGGAGGCCGGCGGTGGACCTACCGGGAACTGCTCGCCGACGCCGAACGGTGTGCGAACGCCCTCCTCGACCACTTCGAGCCCGGTGAACGGTTCGGTGTGTGGGCCCACAACCTGCCCGAGTGGGTCGTACTCGAGTACGGGGCGGCGCTGGCTGGGCTCACCCTCGTGACCCTGAACCCCAGCCTGCAGCCCAGCGAGGCGGCCTATGTTCTCGGACAGTCACGATCCGCTGGCGTGTTCGTCGTGCCCGATGTGCGGGGGAACTCGATCGCCGCCCACGCGGCGGAGATCCAGGCGGATCTGCCGCACCTGCGCCACATCCTTCGCCTCGACCAGCTCGACGACCTCATGGCGGCGACCACCTCCCGCGACGAACTGCCCGAGGTCGGCGGCAACGACCCAGTCCAGGTCCAGTACACCAGTGGCACCACCGGCTTCCCGAAAGGGGTCGTGCTCCGGCATCACAGCGTGGTCGACAACGCCATGCTGTGGACCGATCGGGTCGAGATTCCCGAGGGAGCGTCGTGGATCTCACCGATGCCCCTGTTCCACACCGGAGGCTGTGTCTTGGGTGTGCTGGGTGCGCTCGCCACGCGGTCAAAGCTCGTGATCCCGCCCGGATTCGAGCCCGGCCTGTTCCTCGAATTGATCGAACGCGAGCAGGGCCAGTTCGCCGGTGCTGTCCCCACGATGCTCATCGCCGCCATGGAACACCCCGACTTCGCCACTCGAGACCTCTCATCGTGGACTGGCGTCGTCTCGGGCGGGGCCCAGGTGCCCGAAGCCCTGGTCCGCCAGATCGAGGAAGCACTCGGCCTCGACTTCACGATCATCTACGGCCAGACCGAGTGCTCGCCCACTCTCACCAACACCCACCCCCACGACACCGCCGCGGACAAGGGCCAGACCATTGGCCCACCCATCGCCCATGTCGAGATCAAGATTGTCGACCCCGAAACAGTCGAGACGGTGCCGGTAGGGGTTCAGGGCGAGCTGTGGGCCCGCGGTTTCTTCACCATGATCGAGTACTTCGACAACCCGGAGGCGACTGCCGAAACCCTGTTGCCCGATGGCTGGATCCGCACGGGCGACCTGGCCACCATGGACGAGCGTGGCTATTGCCGCATCGTCGGTCGCCTCAAGGACATGATCATCCGGGGCGGTGAGAACCTCTTCCCAGCGGAGATCGAAGAGGTCCTCATGAGACATCCCGCCATCGCCGAGATCGCCGTGGTCGGACTGCCCGACGAGCGCATGGGCGAGATCGTGGCGGCCTTCGTCCGCTGGGCCGACGGTGTCGAGGTGCCCACGGTGGCCGGTCTCCGCGATTTCATCCGCGCCGAGCTCTCACCTCAGAAGACGCCGAGCTGCTGGTTCGGCCTCGACACGTTCCCCCTGACCGGTTCGGGCAAGATCCAGAAGTTCGCTCTCCGGACTGCATGGGAGGCAGGCGACTACTCCGACCAGGAGCTGACCAGCTAGCACCCCCGCGTTTGGGCACTCATCGATGAGGCCGTAGCAGGACGAGGTTCAGATGACTCGTGGGTCGGTGGAGCCATGCTGGTTCGCTCGGCTGGGACGGCAGTGGTTGGGTCACGGCCGCTCTCCTCGAAACCAAGCCTGGGCCTTGAGGGCGCTGGTGAGGCGAAGGCTTCGCCAGGCCAGGTCAAGGCCCCAGACGGTGAGTGAGATCGTGAGCGTCAGTTGGTGGCCGGTGAGTGCGCCGACCCCGGCGATGTTGCCCGCGGCGAGCGAGACCATGGACCGGGTGGAGGCGAAGCCGTCAGAGAGTTGTTGGGGCCCTCCGCCGCGGAGTACAGGCCCGAGATAGGCGAGAGAAGCGACGACTATCTGGGCGTATCCACCGATGACGAGAGCGCGGACCACATTGGTTCGGTCAGGTTGGTCGGCCAGCGAAGCAACGGCTAGGAGGACGGTCATGGTGGACCACCAGACGAGTCCGGTCCCGAGCTGCACCAGGCGGGGTCCGGCCCAGTCGAGTTGGCGACGCCGCACCCGGGGTAGGAGGGTCACAAGCCACATCAGCGCGGTGGCGTAGACGCAGTATCCGACCGTCGTAGCGGCCCGGTTGGTGACTGCGTGGCCCAACAGGGCGGTGGCAGTCCCAGTAGCGATAGCGGCGGTGGTGATACGGATTCGCCGCGGTGTCGCTCGCGCTGACATCTTCATCCGGGCCTGGGTGGCCACGAAGTACGGAACTGTCGCCGCGATGATCAGTCCGACCAGACCCATGACGTTGGCATCGAGGTGGGTATCGCGGACCCGGATTGCCCACGAGGAGGAGTCGGCGAGGGCGGTCGTGACACCCAACGCCACACCGGCTACGGCGAAGCTGATGGCCACGAGGTAGGCGTCGATCGCCGGCGCGAACCGGGGGGTGGAGGCCTGGGACCGAATCTGCCACAGGATCAGCGCCAGTATCCCGAGTGCGATGACAACGGCAATACCGCCAACCCCAACAAGGGCATCGATGTTGAATTCGCGGCCCCCAGTGACGGCAAGGGCTCCCGCTCCGAGACATGCCAGTTGGGTGCGGGCCAGCGCCTGGGGGGGTGCCGGGGAGGTCGACCAGGTCACCGCCAGGAGTTGGGTGACCGAGGAGATCACGGTGAGCAACGATCCGACCAGGAACAGGTGTAGGGGGAGCCAACCCCCACTGTCGTGGGGGATGAATACCCCAATCGCGGCGAGGCCCATGAACGCCAGGGCGACACGCAACCCGACCCGGGCTTGTCGGTGGGCTTCCACTACCCGGTTGGCCGTTGATGCCCGAGATCGCGAACCAGTGCCGTTCGGTGGTGTCGCGTTGTGGGCGAACTTGGCGTCTTCGACCATTCGAGGTTGCCCTCCTTCCAATACGAGATAGTCTCATACTATGCGACTGGAAGTTACGCGGAAGAGTGATTTGGCGGTTCGGTCGCTCAAGACGCTCGAGGCAAGTCAAGACCGGATGAAGGGCCCGGCGCTGGCCGAGGCGGTGGGGAGCTCGTCGGGGTTCGTGTCTCATGTATTGACACCGCTGGTGCGGTCGGGGTGGGTGCACTCCGAGGCCGGGCCGAGTGGTGGCTACTCGCTGAGTGTGGATCTCGCTGATGTGTCGTTGTTGTCGGTGATCGAGGCGATTGAGGGGCCTACCGATTCCGGCCGATGCGTGTTGGCCGATCGGCCATGCAGCGACGGCGGGATCTGTGCTCTGCATGTGCCTTGGCTCCAGGCTCGATCCCATCTTCTCGCCCAGTTGGAGGCAACGACCGTTGCCGACGCATCAATGGTGCCCACACAGCACCCCAACCATTCACCCACCTGAACAACACCCAAGACCACAGAAAGCAACCCACCATGTCTGCCATAGATCCAAACACCACACTGGCTGAGCTGGTCACCATCCGACCCGAGCTCGCGGCCCGTCTCGACGACCTCAGCCTCGACTACTGCTGTGGCGGCCAGCGCACACTGGGGGCGGCCATTGCCGAAGCCGGTATCAACCTCGACACGACCATCGCCACTCTCCAGGACACCCCGGCCAGCCACCAGACCAGCGAATGGGACGGTATGGAGGGACTGGTTGATCACCTCGAGAAGACCCACCATGTCTACCTGCGCGAAACCCTGCCCCGCCTGGTCGCGCTGTCCGACAAGGTGGCTGGCGTACACGGTCAGAACCATCGGGAGCTTGCTGGGGTCGCCGCCCTGGTTGGTGAGCTTCGGGCCGACCTCGAACCCCACCTGCTCAAAGAGGAGCAAGTCCTGTTCCCCATGATCCGCGAGCTCGCCGCCGCCGGCACCTCGCCGTCGTTTCATTGTGGGAACCTGTCCAACCCGATCGGGGTGATGACCGTCGAGCACGACAGTGTCGGGGCTCTTCTGAGCCAGCTCCGATCCTGCACCGATGGGTATCGGGTGCCCGACGACGGCTGTGCCAGCTACCGAGCGCTCTATGAAGGGCTCGCAGAGCTCGAAGCCGACACCCACCTCCATGTCCACAAGGAGAACAACCTCCTGTTCCCAGCCGTCTTCGAGGCCGAGCAGGCACTCATCGCCCAGGACCAATGAGCCAGGGTCGAACCTGGCAGCCACCTCGACGACGGATGGTCCGGCCCGGTGGTCGAACAGGCCCGCAAACGTGGTCATGGCTATGCCTGGGCCATGGCCAACCGACTGACCGGCACCAACCTCCGAGCCCACGTTGCCCGATAGGGGGAGTTCCCTTCTGGGTCTGTGGTTGGCCGCTGGGGTCGCTCTGGCTGTGGCGAATTCGGCCTTCGGTATAGGTTTGCGGCATGTCGCAACATCAGCGCCTTGCCATTGTCACCGGGGGAGCGCGGGGCCTCGGTCTCGCCATGGTCCACGCCCTGCTCGACCAGGATGTGGTCGATCGGGTGGTTGTCTTCGACCTCATCGACGACCCCATCGACGACGAGCGGATCACCGTGCAGCGGTGCGACGTGACCGATACCGACTCGGTGGGCGCGGCCTACGCGGCAGTGGGGGAGGCACCCCAGGTGTTGGTGAACAACGCGGGTGGGGACCCGGGATCCGGGGTTGGCGCGCTCGACCACGGTCCGTTCGAGGATCCCGACCAGTTCCGCCGCATGCTCGAGCTGAACTTCACCACCGCCCACGTGGTCACGTCGGTGATAGGTCCGGATCTCACCGATGGCGCGGCGATCTGCTGCACGGCGTCGATCGCGGGGCAGATGGCATCACCCCTGTTCGCCTACGGTGCCGCCAAGTCGGCCATGATCCACTGGACCAAGTCCATGGCCCGGGTGCTCGGACCGAGGGGCATCCGGATCAACGCGGTGGCCCCCGGCATCATCCGGACGTTCCTCTGGGAGCAGATGGAACCCGACATCGACCGCTACAAGCGAAATGTGGTGTCCCGGATCCCTCTGCTCTCTGATCAGACCCCCGAGGACATCGCTGATGCCGTCGCCTTCTTGTGTTCCAAGCGGGCCAGGAGCATCACCGGCCAGACCCTGGCCATCGACGGGGGCATGACTGCGGGTGAGCCCATCTACGGCAGCTGGGAGTCCGCTACGGGCCGAGCATGGTCGTCGGCTCCCACCCAGGAGTAGCAGACCCGTGGCTCAGACCTCTGGTAGCCGTTGGACCCGCGCCACTCTTGAGGTGCGCTCGGCCGGATTCGACCCCGCCGAGATGGCCGGGAGGAACGCGGTCGTCACAATCGCTGGTGCGTACACCAACGCCCATCGCTGCAACAACAGGGTTGAGCGGATCAGCGAGCTTCTGGCCGAGGCGGTCGCCGCTCGAGGGGGTCAGGGGCTGTTCGTTGGCGCGCCGGCGGTGTCCGATGCACTCACCCAGGGGTCGCCGAACGCCGGCTACAGCCTGGTCTCACGTGATCTGGTGGCCGATTGCTTCGAGGTTGGTCACCGGGCCCAGCACGCCGATGCCATGGTCGTGGTCTCGGGTTGTGACAAGACTGGTGCGGCGGCCATGATGCCGCTCGCTCGCACCAATGACTTCGGGCTGGTCATCTACCCCGGCACCAGCTCACCCGGGTGTGTGAGCTTCGAGCCGTGGGCATCGAAGGGCAATAACCTGACGATCCTCGATTGGGCCGAGGCCCGGGCGGCCCTGGGCGCCGGTCGCATCACCGACGAGGAGTTCGTCGAGGTCGAGCGCAACGTCATGCCCGGTAGCGGCGCCTGTGGTGCCATGTTCACCGCGAACACGATGAGCAGCATCACCGAGTCGCTCGGGATGATGCTGCCCCGAGGGGCATCGCACCCCGCCGACTATGACTCCCAGAGCGACATCCACGACGACGTCAAGCAGCAGGTGGGCGCCACGGTGGATGCCCTCTACCGCTTGATCGATGCTGGTGTGCGGCCCCGCGACGTCATGACGATGGAGGCGTTCGAGAACGCCATCACCACGGCCTACGCCATGGGCGGGTCCACCAACATGTACCTGCATCTCCTGGCCATCGCCCGCGATGCGGAGGTGCCGCTGACCATCGACCGGATCCAGGCCGTGGGCGAGGGGGTCCCGTTGATTGCCAATCTGCAACCTCACGGGCCGTATTCGATGGTGGCCCTCCACGAGGTCGGTGGTGTGCCCGTGGTCATGCGCGAGCTGCTCGACAATGGTTTCCTGCACGGTGACGCCATGACCGTCACCGGCAGGACCGTGGCCGAGAACCTGAGCGAGATTCCGACCCTCACCGAGCTTGGTGACCAGGATGTGGTGGCCCCTATCGCCGATCCGCTGGCGCCGCCCAACAACCACATCATCGTGCTCACCGGGAACCTGGCGCCGGAGAGCTGTGTGCTCAAGCTGAGTGGCAAAACGCTCGAGAGTGGCCAATTCACTGGTACCGCCCGCGTGTTCGACAACGAGCCCGACGCCATGGATGCCATTCGAGCCGGAGCCGTGGTGGCCGGTGATGTCGTCGTGGTCCGCAATGTCGGACCCAAGGGTGGACCCGGTATGCCCGAGATGGTGGCGCTCACGGTCGAGCTTCAGGGGCGAGGGCTCGGCAAGGATGTGGCCCTCATCACCGATGGTCGCTTCTCGGGCGTCTCCCACGGCATCATCATCGGCCACATCTCTCCCGAGGCTGCCCTCAGAGGCCCGTTGGCGGCGGTCGAGAACGGCGACACGATCACCATCGATCCGATTGGTCGCACCCTCGATGTCGAGGTTGGTGATGATGAGCTCCGGGCCCGCATGGAGGCGGTACAGGCCCGGCCGGTTCCCTCGTCGATACCCATGGGCTCGGTCCTACGGAAGTACGCCAAGCACGTGTCTTCGGCCCGCTACGGCTGTATCCAGTAGGGCCCGTCAGGGTTCTCGCGCCATGCGGACCACGGCTTGGGCCAGGATCTCACTGGCGTCGTGAACCGGCGCGGCGACCTCGAGACCACTGGTCACCACCGACAACTCGGTGCAGGCGATCAAGAGGCACTGGGCTCCGTTGGCCACCAGGTCAGCAGCCGCCTCGCGGTACCTGCGGATCTGGGCGTCGGTCGCCTGGCCAGCTTTCACGGCACGGATCAGGTCCATCACCTGGTCTTGGAGCTCGGGGGTCGGATAGACGACCTCGATACCGTGGCCGGCGAACGCGGGCTCGTAGAGATGCACCAGCTGGAGGGCGGTGGAAGCCAGGAGCCCGACTCTGCCGGTGTCGGGGTGTGCTTCGACGATGTGGCGGGCGGCGAGTGCGACCATGTTCAGAACCGGGACACCAACCGCCGCCGCTACTTCGGAGTGGTAGTGGTGCGCCGTGTTGCAGGCGATGACGAGGAAGTCGGCCCCCTGCTGCTCCAGGCCCCGGGCCATGTCGACGAGATGGGGGACGGGAGTCTCGCCCGTTCCTTCTATGAGGGCTTCTATCCGAGACGGCACCTTGGGGTTGTTGTCGACGAGCATCCGGACATGATCGATGTCGTCACCGGCCGGGGTGGCCTCGACCACCCTCCGCATGAGGTCAATGGTGGCCTCCGGGCCCATTCCACCCATGATGCCGACGGTCTTGTCTTCGGAGCTTGGTGACGGCATCGGTGGGGTGGCCTCAGTCGTAGGAGTTGAAGCCGAAGGCCTCGCGATAGCCGGCCAGGCCCTGCGCTCCACCGGTGTGCAGGAACACGATGTTGTCCTGCCCGGCGAAATGGCCGGCCTGCACCAGCTCGATGAAGCCGGCTGCACCCTTCCCGGTGTAGACGGGATCGAGCAGGATGCCTTCGGCCCGGGCGAAGAGCTTGATCGCATCAATGGTGGATTCGGCCGGGAACCCATACCCCTCACCCACGTACTCGCAATTGGCGACGACCTGGTCGCGCTTCACGGCACCAGGGGCCCCCACGAGGGCTGCGGTCTTCTCGGCCAGGGCGAACACCTTCGCTTCCTGCACTTCCTGGGGAGCCCGGACCCCGACGCCCAGGACCGGAACTCCGCTGTTGGTGGCACAGAAACCGGTGACGAGCCCTGCCTGGGTGCCGGTGCTGCCGGTGGCGTGTACCACATGGTCGATCTTCAGTCCCGTCGAGTTGGCCTGGTGGAGCATCTCGAGCGCGCAGTTCACGTAGCCGAGGGCACCAACGGGGTTCGATCCTCCCCCCGGGATCGTGTATGGCCGTCGACCCTCAGCCTGGAGCCGGGCGGCCAGGTCGGCCATGGCCTGATCCATGTCGGTGTCGGCCGGGAACTTCTGCAACGAGGCGCCATAGAGCTGGTCGAGCAGCACATTGCCGTTGAGGTTGTAGTCGACGTCCTGCATCCCGGTCCGGTCCTCGAACAGGAGATGGCAATCCATGCCCAACTTGGCGGCAATGGCGGCCGTCTGGCGGCAGTGGTTCGACTGGGTGGCCCCCTGGGTGATGATCGTGTCGGCCCCCTGCTGGCCTGCGTCGGCCATCAGGAACTCGAGCTTCCGGGTCTTGTTCCCGCCGCCGGCGAGACCCGTGCAGTCATCCCGCTTGATCAAGAGATTAGGCCCCCCGAGCAACTCGGTCAGGTTGGGCATCGGCTCGAGCGGTGTGGGGAGATGGGCGAAGGAGAGGCGAGGGAAGCCCGAGAGCTGCATCGTGAAGTGTCCGTTGGGCTAGGGGACCGGCTGGCCCACGATACAGGGTCGCTCAGCTCGGCCCAGACCCCGGACGTTGGCTACGGTTGCCCGGCATGACGAGCTTCGACGCTCTGATCCGGGGAGGGCTGGTCGTCGGCGGCAGCGGACGGCCGGGAGCGGTCACTGATGTGGGTATCAGGGGGGGGCGGATTGCGGCGATCGGTGACCTGTCAGCCGCCGAAGCGGGCCAGGAGATCGATGCCGCCGGTCAGGTGGTCGCACCCGGATTCATCGACATCCACACCCACAGCGATCTTGCCCATTTCGTCGACCCGCAGGCTGTGGCGATGGACATGATGCCCACCAACTGGAATCACACCGCCGCCACCGCCTTGCTCCCTGCCTGGGCGTTCGAGCTCTCCAACGAGGAGCTGGTGGTCGAAGAGCAGTGGGACCAGGTGCGGCTGCTGACATCATCGGCCAACCCCAACCTGGTCGGGCGGACGATTGCTGACCTCACCGCTGAGGGCAACACTGCTGGAGGGTGGGAAGTCCTATTCGATCTGCTGGTGGGGGCGGGGAAGGGGCTGAAGGGCATGATGCTGACCAGTCGGGCGTTCGCCGAGGAGGACAACCAGATGGTGCTGGAGCATCCCTTGTGCTCCGTCGAGTCCGACCCCATGCCCCTGGCCAATGACGGTCCTCTCTCTGGGCAGGTCTTCGGCCTGCTCGGCTACAACTGGGTGCCGCGCTTGCTGGCCCACTATGTGAGGGACGAAGGCGTGCTCGATCTCGAGGAAGGGGTCCGGCGGCTGACGGGTCTCCCGGCCGATCGCATCGGCTTGTCGGACCGGCGCGACCAGCGGCAAGTCCTGCGTCGGGCGTAGGCGCAGCAGGCCTGTCAGCGCCCACGGTAAGTTCGGGTCATGCAGATACTGATCACCGGCGCAGCCGGAATGCTGGGCCGGAAGTTGACCAAGCGCCTGGTTGAAATGGGCTTCTTGCGGGGCGAGACGATCCGCCAGATCGATCTCGTCGATATCGCCGAATCACCGGTCATCGCCCCGATCTGTAGCTCCCATGTCGCAGATCTCACCCGGCCCGGGGTCGCCGACGACCTGCTCACGCCCGTTCCCGACGTGATCTTCCATCTCGCCGGCGTCGTGTCCGGTGAGGCGGAAGCCGATTTCGACAAGGGAATGGCGGTCAACCTGGACGGCACCCGAGCACTCTTCGACGCCTTGCGCCTCGCTCACGGATCGCCGCGGGTCGTGTTCACCTCGTCGATAGCGGTCTTCGGCGCTCCGTTTCCAGATCCGATCCCCGACGACTTCCATCTCACCCCCCTCACTTCCTACGGGACCCAGAAGATGATCAGCGAGGCGCTCCTGGCTGACTACAGCCGGCGCGACTTTTTCGATGGGGTCGGAATCCGGCTACCCACCATCAGTGTCCGGCCCGGGCTACCGAACGCCGCGGCCTCGGGCTTCTTCAGCGGCATCATCCGAGAACCACTGGCCGGCGTCCAGGCCCCACTTCCCGTGTCGAGGGAGGTGCGCCACAGCCACGCCAGCCCCCCCACCGCGATCGAGTACATGGTCCACGCCGCAGAACTGGACAGCTCGCTGCTGGGCACCCGCCCCAACCTGACCATGCCCGGAGTCTCAGTGACCGTCGGTGAACAAATCGAGGCCCTGGAACGCGTCGTTGGGCCCGATGCGGTGGCCCTGATCGTCGAAGCTGGCGACCCGGTGGTCGCTGAGATCGTGGCCGGGTGGCCCCAACGCTTCGATGCCCGACGAGCCCTCGACCTCGGGTTCACCCCCGACGAGAGCTACGACGCCATCATCCGGGCCTACCTCGAAGACGACACCCCCTGAGCCCGCCGGGGGTCAGGGGGTCATCTCGTCGCGGTAGGCGGCGAGCCCGCACCCGAGCACATCGTTGAAGAGCCCGATCCGGGCCTCGAGTTCCTTGGTGGCGCGGGTCAGAGGGTGAATCGGGGTCCGGCCACGCCAACGTGGCTGGCGACGGTTCGGCCGACACTCCCGCAGGCGGTCTCGGCGGCGGTGATGACCGCGGGCACTGACAAACCGGTGTCGAGCCCTGCTTCCTCGCAGGCGTGGGCCAGGTCCTCGAGGGCGACATTGCCCGATGCTCCGGGAGCGAACGGGCAGCCTCCGAGGCCGCCGACGGCGGCGTCGAGCCTACGAGCTCCCCCCTCGAGAGCAGCCAGGGCGTTGGCCACTCCGAGACCGCGGGTGTCGTGGAGGTGAATACCGACTTGGGGGGTGACCTCGGAGGCCACTCGAATGACCAGAGACTTGACCTCGGACGGGATGGCAGTGCCGATCGTGTCGGCCAGGTTCACCCCACTGACCCCCGCGGTGACGGCCAGAGTGGCGAGGTCGACCACCCGGTCGGGGTCGACCCGGTGTTCGTAGGGACAGCCGAAGGTGGTGGCGAAGGTGACCTCCACCTGGGCCTCGGGGCAGGCCAGCTGGCAGACCTCGGCCAGGGCCTCGACCGCGTCGGCGGTGGTTCGTCCCGCGTTCTCGCGTGAGTGGGTGTCGCTGACCGAGATCACGAACTGGAGGTGGGTCAGCCCGGCGTCGAGGGCCCGGCTGGCGCCTTGCTGGTTCAGCACCAGGCCCCACCGGACGATGTCGTGGCCCACGGTGGCCGCGCACATGGCCTCGGCATCAGCCAGGGCCGGCACCCGGTCGGGGCGGACGAACGAGGTCAGCTCGAGCTCGCGGACGCCGGCTGCGACCAGGGCCTCGAAGATCACCAGCTTCTGCTCGGTGGGAATCGGGTCTTCGTCCTGCAGGCCGTCGCGCAAGGTGACGTCACGCAACAGCACCGCCGCGGCCTCAGCCATGTTCGCTCTGCTCCCGGGAGTGGCGGAATCGGGTCATGAGGGCGTCGCGGCCCTGGAGGACATGTTCGGTCATCAGGCGGCCTGCTCGCTCGGGTTCACTCGCGGCAACCCCATCGGTGATCAGTTGATGGAACCGGCTGGACCGTTGGAGCTCGTGGGGGGAGTAGGTGTCGAAGGCGGTGAAGACCAGGGGGAGATCGATGGCTCCGGCCAACAGGCGACGCACCTGGTCTGCTCTACCGGCCCAGAGCAGGGCGGTGTGGAACTGATCGTTGGCCCCCATGATTTCACGGAGCCCCTCGATGGCCGCGGCATCGACCTCGGCGATGACCTGGTCGAATCGGTCGGCGGCGGCGCGGACCGCGACCACATCGTCGGGCCCGGCCCGGCGGGCGGCCAGCTCGGCCACGAACGCCTCCAATCGGGCCCGCGCTTCGTAGAGATCAGCGATGTCGGCTTCGCTGAACGAGCGCACATGAGCCCCACGATTGTGCTCGGTGCCCACCAGGCCCTCGGTCTCGAGTCGTCGCACAGCTTCGCGTACCGGAGTGCGGGAAACGGCCAGGGCGTCGGCCACCCGCGTTTCGACGATGCGCTCGCCCGGTGCGAGACGCCCTTCGATGATGTCGCGGCGCAGGTGGCGGAAGACTCGCTCGCTGTCGCTGATCTCGGTGGCTTCCCGGGGCTCGGCCACTGGGTACTCCCCTGCTGGACCCCTGATTGTATGCAGAATGAGAGACCGGAGGTGGGGCCGGCCGCACCGGGGGCCTGGATCGGTGCGGGCTCGCAACTGATGGTGCACAATCAGGGTCATGACGACAAGTGGCCCTCTGGCCGGAGTACGAGTCCTCGAGCTCGGGAGCTTCATCGCCGGCCCTTTCGCCGGTCAGCTTCTGGGCGACTTCGGTGCCAACATCATCAAGGTCGAAACCCCCGTCGGCGATCCGATGCGCGGGTGGGGCATCACGACCGAGGACGGTGACAGCCTGTGGTGGCCCACGATTGCCCGCAACAAGCGATCGGTCACCGCTGACCTGCACACCGAGCAGGGCCGGCAGTTCGTGCGCAGCCTGGCCCAGCAGGCCGATGTCGTGCTCGAGAACTTCCGACCGGGCCGAATCGACGACTGGGGACTCGACTACACCTCGGTCTCCACCACCAACCCCGGGGTCATCTATGTGCACGTCTCGGGCTTCGGCCAGACCGGCCCCCGCTCCCAGGAAGGCGGGTTCGGGTCGATCGGTGAGGCCATGGGCGGTATCCGCCACACCACCGGCGATCCTGACCGGCCCGCGGCCCGGTGCGGGATCAGCCTGGGCGACTCCACCGCGGCCCAGTTCGCGGTGATGGGGACGCTCGCCGCGCTCCACGAGCGGGAGCGCAGCGGCCGAGGCCAGGAGGTGGATGTCGCCATCTATGAGGCGGTGGCCGCCCTGATGGAGTCGACCATGGCTGACTATGAGGTGGGACACGTGCGGCGTGAGCGTTCCGGGGGTGTGTTGCCGGGCGTCGCCCCGGCCAATGCCTATCCGACGGCCGACGGATCCGAGATCCTCATCGCCGGCAACGCTGATGCTGTGTTCCGGCGCCTGTGCGCGGCGATGGGCCAACCCGAGCTGGCTGACGATGCGCGGTACGCTGACCATGCCGCCCGTGGCGAGAACGCCTCTGAACTGGACGGACTGGTGTCGGAATGGACCGGTGGCCTCGAGAGCGACGGTCTTCTCGACCTGCTCGCTACGGCCGGAGTCCCGGTGGGGCGGGTCTACACCGCCCCCGACATGCTCGCCGACGAGCACTACGCAGCCCGGGACATGATCGCCCGCCGGACGGCCCGGGCCGGCTTCGATCTCCCCATGACGGGAGTGGTTCCCCGGTTCACACGCACCCCCGGCACCATTCGCGACGTCGGTCCTGACCTGGGGGAACACAACGCCGAGGTGGAACAAGCCCTGGCCGCGGGCCAATCCCCCTGGCCCGCCGACATCGCCGACGAGCGGTCGTTGTCATGACCGACATCAGCTGGCCGGCTGACAACCAGCCATCGCCCTCCTGGACGGCCTACTCCCACTGGAGGGTCAGCCGAGGTCTATTCCGAACAAGTCGGTGACGCGCGTACGTCGTCGGAGAGCGTGACCTTCCGCGGGTTGCAGCGCGGCGACATGGCCGCGAGGGTGCCCTGGAGGCTGCCGTTCCGCCAGCCCCGCTGAATGGCCTGCCCCTTCACCCGCCAGCTCGAGATATCGGGGTCGATCTGGTCGCGGTAGACAACCGTCGCCATGGCGAGCAGACACCCCAGATAGTGGAGCTGGGCCCAGGTTCCGACGGCAAGACGGTGGGGGTACTTGCCGTGCACATGTTCTTGGACGTCGAAGGTCACCGTTCGGTGCTCGATCTCTTCGGCCAGATGCCAACCCATCAGCTCGGTCCACTTGGCGTCCCGGTCGACGCCGGTGTTTCGGGCGGTCATGCCGGTGCGGGCCAGGGAGAATGTCATGGCCTCGAAGCCCTCGGCGTAGGCCAGATCGAAGGCCAGCGACTTCTCGGCGGTGAAGCGGCGAAAGTCGGCCTCGAGCCCGTCTTCGAGTGCTCTCATTTCCGCGGCGGCCGGATCGCTGAGCTGGTTGAGGACGATGTCGTTGACCAGGGCGTGGTTCTCGCAGTGCTGGGCTTCCTGACCGGAGAAGGCTCTGAAGGGGGGGTGAATGACAAGCCAACCGTCTCACACGAGCCCTGAGGGTCATCGGGACTGGGAACCGCGGGCAGGTCTGACGGAAAGTCGAACTGGGGGCGGCGGACGGTGATGGTGGGCATCGGCCGAACCTATCCAAGGGACTATCGGCGAGCGGATTTCCGATCAACCCCGATCGGTCAGGTCGTACTCGGCCATGTAGTAGGGATGGGCGGGATCGAACTCGGCCAGCGGCACGGGGTTCGCCACCCGGCCCACCGGACGGCGGCGGTGGCCCTCGACGCCCTCGACCGCGTCTCCGAGGTCCTGGCGGGCTTGGTCGAGGAGTCCATGGAGGCGAGCGACCACATCGGGATGATCGGCGACCACATTGCTTGTCTCTCCGATGTCTGCGGTGAGGTCATACAGCTCTTCGGTGGGACCTTGCTCACCCCGGTGGCTGCGGGTCTTGTAGACGTGGAGCTTCCAGTTGCCGGCCCGGACGGCCTCGAGGTTGGAGCCCGAGTAGTAGTAGAAGGCGTCGTGGGGCGACGCCGTAGCCCGGCCCTGGAGTACCTCACCGATGTCTCGTCCGTCGATCACCCGATCGGTGGGTAGGTCGACACCGCACCAGGCCGCGATGGTGGGGTAGAGGTCCATGGCGGTGGTGAGAATCGACGACTCCACCCCCGCCGGAATCAACCCTGGACCACGGACGATGCACGGGACGCGCTGCCCTCCCTCCCATGTGGTGCCCTTGTTGGCCCGAAGAGGCCCGTTGCTGCCCTCGCCGGGGCGGGCCAGAGCACCGTTGTCGCTGGTGAAGATCATGATCGTGTCTTCGTCGAGGCCCAGCGCTTGGAGCTCGTGCAACAGGACATCAGCAGCCCAGTCGATGCAGGCAACGGCAGCGCCGTAGGGCCCGTTGCGCGAGGCGGCGGCGAACCGCTCCTGCACATAGATGGGCAGGTGCACGTACATGTGGGCGAAGTAGAGGAAGAAGGGCCGGTCGCGGTTCTCGCGCATGAACCGGACCGACTCCTGGAGGTATCGAGAGGTCAGTGTGGCCTGGTCGGGCTGGGCCTCGATGATCACATCGTCCAGGAGCAGGGGGAGGGGAACCCGGTAGGGCGTTGGCAACTTGATGCCCAGCTTCTCCTCGAGCTCGGCCCGATCCTCGGCCGTCATCTCGCGCTCGGTGGCCTGGATCCCCATGTCGTTGCTGTAGGGAATCCCGAGCCAATGGTCGAATCCGTGCCGGGTGGGAAGGAAGTCGGGCTGGTCGCCGCAGTGCCACTTACCCACCATCGAAGTGGCGTACCCGCTCTCTTGGAGAAGGCGGGCGATCGTCATCTCGGACGGGTTCAACCCCACTCCCATACCGGGAAACAGGACATGGATGCCGTCGAAGTCGTCGAAGCCGATGCGGGCCGGGTAGCAGCCCGTCAGCATGGCGCCCCGCGACGGCGAACAGACCGGCGAGGCCATGTAGAAATCGGTCATGCGCATGCCTTCGGAGGCCATGCGGTCCAGGGCCGGCGTGTCGTGCACGGTCGAGCCGTAGCAGCCCAGGTCGCCGTACCCGAGGTCGTCGCAGTTGATGAGGACGATGTTGGGGCGGTCTCGCATTGCTGCGACTGCTCCTGCCGACTACTTGCGGGTGACCTGTACCGGAAGGTGGGTGTATCCCTTCACGAATGACGACATCGTACGCTCGGGTTCGGCCTGGACCTCCACCCGCTCGAACCGCTGGAGGATCTCCTCCCAGAGAACGCGGAGCTGGAGCTCGGCCATGCGGCTTCCCATGCAGAAGTGGACGCCGTAGCCGAAGGACAGATGGCGGTCGGCGTTTTCGCGGTTGATGTCGATCGCGTCGGCGTTCTCGAACACGTCCTCGTCGCGGTTGGCTGAGACATACCACATGAGGACCTGGTCGTCCTTGCAGATCTGCTTGCCGTGCAGCTCGACGTCCTGGGTGGCGGTACGCCGCATGTACGACAGTGGGGTCTGCCACCGGATGATCTCGGGCACCATCTTGGGCACGAGGTCGGGGTCGGCGATGATCCTGTCGTACTGGTCCGGGAACTGGTTGAGCCCGTAGACACTGCCCGACATCGTGTTGCGGGTGGTGTCGTTGCCGCCGACGATCAGGAGCAGCAGATTGCCCAGGTGGGCAGCCGTGGGCATGTCCTTGGTGGCCTCACCGTGCGCAAGCATGGTGACCAGGTCATTGCCCGGGTTCTCGCGGCGGTCCTCCCAGAGGCGCTCGAAGTAGGCAACACACTCCATCAGCTCTTCGCGTCTCTGGGTCTGGGACTCGATGACGCCGCCGGGCTCGGGGATGGCGAAGACGATGTCGGACCAACGAGTCAGCTTGCGGCGGTCGTCGAGGGGGAAGTCGAAGAGGGTGGCCAGCATCAGGGTGGTGAGCTCGATGGACACGGTGTCGACCCAGTCGAAGGTCTCACCTTCGGGCAGGGAGTCGAGCACGCTGGCGGTCCGCTCGCGGATGAGCGACTCGAGGTTGCGCAGGTTGCTGGGGGCCGAGACGCCGCGGACTGTCTTGCGCTGTTCGGTGTGCTTGGGTGGGTCCATGGAGATGAACGACGTGACCCGGCCGGCCTGGGCCTCGTAGAGTTCGCTGCCCAGGCGGGGCCCCAGGGTGATACCCGGAGCTGATGAGAAGTTCTGCCAGTCACCATCGACGGCCCTGACGTCTTCGTGCTTGGTGATCGACCAGTACCGGCCGGCCGTCTCGATCTCGTTGAGGTGGACGGGGTCTTCGGCCCGCAGCCGAGCGAAGTGGTCCTGCCAACGATTCTCATGGAACAGGTGGGCGTTGAGGGGGTTGATCTCGTCGATCAGCAGGTCGGCGGCCGCGGGCACACCGGCGCCTTGCTCAGCCATCTCCTGCTCGGGGCTCCGGTATTCGCCGGCGGGCCAGCCCTGATCGGGGGTGGTGGTGTCGCTCATGGGTACTCTGGTTCCTTGTGGTTCGGAGACGAATCACTTTTCCACACCCCGCCCGCCACGGACAAGGGTTCTCACCGGGCCTGCCCGGGGAGTGGCAGGATTCGGCCATGGAATCAACCGGTGTCATCCGACAAGCCGCCTGGGTGATCGCGTGGGACGAAGCGAGTGACCGCCACGTCTATCTACGCGACGCTGATGTGGCCTTCTCCGGCGAGGGGCTCCTCCAAGTGGGTGGCAGCTACGAAGGTCCAGTCGACGAGGAGATCGACGGCCGTGACCTGATGGTCATGCCTGGCCTGGTGAACATCCACAGCCATCCCACCAGCGAGCCCATGAACAAGGGCATCACCGATGAGATTCGCAGCCCGAACTTCCATCACTCCTCGCTCTACGAGTTCCTGCCGGTGCTCGGGCCTGACGCCGAGGGCACCCGGGCCTGTCTCAACGTCGCCCTGGCCGAGCTGCTGCGCAGCGGTTGCACCACCGTGGTCGACTACTCGCGCCCTATCGACGGCTGGCTCGACCTCCTGGGGCAGTCGGGCATCCGGGCCTGCGTGGCTCCCAGCTTCCGCAGTGCCCCGTGGTCGACCATCGACGGTCATTCGTTGAGCTACGACTGGAGCCTGGCCGCCGAAGGCAAGGAAGGTCTGGAGGAAGCCAAGGATCTCATCGATGCCGCCCGTGACCATCCGTCCGACCGGCTGTCGGGCATCATGAGTCCCGCTCAGATAGACACCTGCTCCGAGGACCTCCTGGTCAGCGCCCACAACTACGCCAGTGAGCGGGGAGTGGCCTTCCAGATCCACGCCTCCCAGTCGGTGGCCGAGTTCCACGAGATGGTGAAACGCCACGGTTGCACGCCGATCCAGTGGCTCGACCGCATCGGCGTGCTGACCGACCGGACGATCGTGGCCCACGCCATCTTCCTGGACCATCATTCCTGGCTGCATTGGCCCTCCGACGACGACCTCGACCTCCTCGCCCGACGAGACACCACCGTGGCCCATTGCCCCACGGTGTTCCTGCGCCGGGGCATCGCCCTCCAGACACTTGGCCGGTACCGGCGCCATGGCATCAATGTCGGCATCGGTACCGACACCTACCCCCACAACATCCTCGAAGAGCTGTTCAACGCGGGCACCGTGGCCCGCGTCGAGGCCGGACGGGTCGACGACGTCACCACCGCCGATCTGCTCGACATGGCGACAGTGGGCGGGGCCCGAGCCCTGGGGCGCGACGACATAGGCAGGCTGACCCCCGGATGCCGGGCCGACCTCGTCCTGGTGGACCTGACCACTCCGGCCATGAGGCCCATGCGTGAACCCCTGCGGACCCTGATCTACTGCGCCCGCGAACGGGCGGTGCGCGATGTCTACGTCGGCGGTCAGCTCGTGGTCCGCGACGGCGAATGCCTGACCATCGACCTCGACGCCCAACTCGACCTGCTCCAGGAGGCACAGGCCCGAGGCATGGCCCGGGTGCCCGAGCTCGATTGGGCCGGACGCTCGGCCGATGAGCTGGCCCCTCTGGCCCTCGACGTGGTGGCGGGGGACCCGGCCTGAGTGGGAACTCGCGGCCATACTGGGCCCGATGAAGATTCGACCGAAGCTGTCCGGAGCCCCCCTGGCGTACGCGTTGACCCAAGTCGACGGTACCGCTGACCCCTACAACTCGTTCGGGAAGAACCTGTGGTCCGATGAGGGGGCGGTGCCCGCCATCCTGAAGGAGCTCGTCTTCCTGCGGGCCTCGATCGTCAACGCCTGCCCCACGTGACTGGACGGCCATGTCGTCTCGGCGAGACGACGAGGAGTGACCGAGGCTCAGATCGAGGCGCTCGACGAGCCTGAGAACTGGGCCGGTGTATTCGACGATCGGACCCGGGCCGTGCTCGAGCTCGCCGACGCGATGTGCAGTGAGTCACAAGACATCGGGACCGAGCTGAACCACCGACTGCGCGGCCACTTCCGAGAGGTGGAGTTGGCCGAGCTGATCCTGGTGGTGGGCCAGGCCAACCTGAACAATCGGGCCGGAAACGCGGCGAAGCAACTCCTGGGGGATCCTCGATGACAACCAATACGACCAGGCCTGAAGCCGTGGGCATGAGCTCCGATCGCCTCGACCGGATCGGCACGGTGATGCAGTGCTACGTCGACGACGGAGTGATCGCCGGGGCCAGCACGATGATCAGCCGGCGGGGCCAGATCGTCCATTCCGAGCAGGTCGGGCATCGGGACCGCGAGGCCGATCTGGCCATGACGCCCGACACGATCTTCCGCATCTACTCGATGACCAAGCCCATCGTCAGTACCGCCCTGATGCTCCTCCACGAGGAGGCCCGCTTCCAGCTCGAACACCCGGTGGCGCAATACCTCCCCGCGTTCGGTGCCACCCCGGTCCTCGAAGCCGACGGGTCACTGGTGGCCCAGGCCCGGCCCATGGAGATCCGCGATCTACTCACCCACACCAGCGGACTCACCTACGACTTCATGGAGGACACCCCGGTGGGCGAGATGTACCGCCAGGCCCGGATCATGAACGACGCCTCCCGGACCCTCGAGGATGCCATCGACACCCTGGCCGAGATCCCCCTGGCCACCCAGCCCGGGGCCCGTTGGCATTACAGCGTCGGTATCGACGTGGCGGCCCGACTGATCGAGGTGATCTCCGGCCAGTCCCTCGGTGATTTCCTGAAGGAGCGCATCTTCGACCCCCTGGGCATGCCCGACACCGGGTTCAGCGTCGCCGACTCTGAGCTCGACCGAGTGGCTGCCATGTACGGCCTACCCGACCTGGTGGGCGAGGGCCACACCGCCAGCGCCCTCGTCGAGGCGGCGTTGAGTGGCTTCAACGAACGCATCGACGTCTCCGCCACCTACCCCACCAGTGCGCCCGGCGTCTGGGCCCGAGGAGGGCTGGGGCTCTTCTCGACGACCGATGACTACATGCGGTTCGCCCAGATGATGCTGAACCGGGGTGAGCTCGACGGGACGCGTGTGGTTGGTCGCAAGACGCTCGAGCTCATGCACACCAACCACCTTCCGGCGGATCTGATGCCCTTCGAGCTCGTCGGGAGGCTGCAGGGCGGGCTGGGGTTCGGGCTCGGCTCTCGGGTGATGCTCGACGTAGCGGCCAGCGCCGGGCCCGGCTCGGTGGGTGAGTACGGCTGGGCTGGAGCGGCCAAGACCTACTATTTCGTCGATCCCGCCGAAGAGCTCGTAGGCCTGTTCATGAGCCAGTACATGACCGGCGTACAGCTCCCCGACCGCGACATGCGCTCCCTCACGTATCAGGCCATCATCGACTGACCGGGAAGCCGGCCGTTCTCACCGATTCGGTCCCCCGAACCCGCGATCGCAGCAAGGGTCAGGCGTTGTGGCCGACTTCCTCGGCCTCGGTCATGATCTGCCAAACCCGTTCGGGGGTGGTGGGGATATCCACATGGCGGACACCGAGGTGGGCCAGCGCGTCAATCACCGCGTTCTGCACCGCCGGGGTGGCACCGATCGTGCCTGACTCGCCGATGCCCTTGGCCCCCAGCGGGTTCCGGGGTGTGGGCGTCTCCTGGGCGATGCGCTCGAAGCTCGGGAGCTCGGCCGCCGACACCAGGCCGTAGTCCATGAAGTTGGCGGTGATGGGGTTGCCGTTCGGGTCGTAGTGGAACTCCTCGATGAGGGCCTGGGCGATACCCGAGGCCACACCGCCGTGAACCTGTCCCTCGACGAGGAGGGGATTCACCATGGTTCCCGCATCATCGCAGCTGATGTGGCGCAGCACCGTGACCTCGCCGGTGTCCCGGTCGATCTGGACCACCGAGAGGTGGGCTCCGAAGGGGAAGGTGGGAGCCCCAGGGTCGAAATCGGCGGTGGCCAGCAGGTTCGTGCCCTGGTCTTCATGAGCGCGGCCTGCCACGTCGGCCCAGCTCACATTGATGGCTGGTGTACCGGTCACCGCGAAGGTGCCGGCCGCCGTATCGAGAACGATGTCGGCCGGATCGGCTTCGAGGAGGTTGGCGGCCAGATCCTTGGCCTGGGCGACGGCGGCCTCGCTGGCCTGTAGTACGGCGCTACCACCCACCTGGAGCGACTTCGAGCCGCCGGTTCCGCCCCCCCGGGGCACCTCGTCGGTATCACCGTGACGAACCTCGATGCGGTCGAACGGGATGCCGGTCATGTCGCTGGCCACCTGGGCGAAAGCGGTGTGGTGGCCCTGGCCGTGGGCCGACGAACCGGTGAGGACCACCGCCGAGCCATCGGGCCGCACCTCGATGCTGCCGAACTCGGGGTTACCCATGGGATTGGCGATCTCGACGTACGCCGACCAGCCCAGCCCCAACAGGGGGGCGGAGGAGTCGTGGCGGCGCCTCTCCTGCTCGGCCCGGAGACCGGGGTAGTCGACATGGTCCATGACCGCCTGCATGGCGGCGTCGTACTCGCCGGAGTCCATGTTGGCGCCCGTGGGCGTGGTGAACGGGAACGAGTCGGGCTTGACGAAGTTCTTTCGTCGCACCTCGACGGGATCGATGCCGACTTCGGCCGCATAGGCCTCGATCATCCGCTCGATGGCGGCCGCCGCCTCGGGTCGACCGGCGCCCCGGTACGCACCCACGGGAACGGTGTTGGTGACGACCGAGGTAGCGAAGAAGTCGGCCCTTTCGATGTCGTAGACGCCACAGGCCACGGTCCGGGCGATGAAGGGAAGGACGGCACCGATGGTCGCGTGGGCGCCGGCGTCCTGGGTGGCGTGACAACGGTATGCAGTGATACGACCGTCGCGGGTTCCCCCGATGGTGGCGTCGAAGTCCATGCCGCGGCCGTGGACCAACCCCAGCATGCTCTCCGACCGGGTCTCGGCCCACCGGACCGGCTGGCCGAGCTTGCGAGCCAGCAGGCTCACCACCAGGTCTTCGGCGTAGCTGCCGTTCTTGGCTCCGAAACCGCCACCCACATCGGGGCAGATGACTCTGACCTGATCGGTCTCGACCTCCATTGCTGCGGCCAGGGCATCGCGGGTGCCGTGAGCGTTCTGGGTGCTCGACCATTGGGTCAGGTGCTCGCGGCCGTCCTCCATTGCCTCCCAGCGGGCCACGGTGGCGCGGGGCTCGAGGGGACAGGGGGCGAGGCGCTGGTTGCGGAACTGGAGGCTGACGGTGACGTCACATCCGTCGAAGTACGAGTCGTCGCTGCCAGTGGGCACGGCGAAGGCGACGTTGGTGCCGGCTTCGGGGTAGAGGATGGTCTCGTCCTTCACAGCATCGGCTGGTGAAACCACCGCGGGAAGCGGCTCATAGTCAGCGAAAACCAATCCTGCGGCGTCGACACCGGTCTCGCGGGTGGTGGATACGACCACGGCGAAGGGCTCACCCACGTACCGCACCCGGTCAGCGGCCAGCCACGAACGTTTCATGTCCTGGTTGAGCATGGGCATGCCGGGGGGAACAGCCGCGAGCTCCAGGTCGGCGGCGGTGTAGACACCGATCACGCCGGGGGCCATAGCCGCCTCGGAGGTGTCGATGGCTCCGAGGCGGCCATGAGCCATCTCCGAGCGGACGAAGGTGGCGTGCACCGCGTCGGCCGGAGCCAGATCATCGACGTATTTGCCGCCGACGGTCAGGAGGTCGGGGTCCTCCACTCGGAAGACGCGCGTGCCCAGGATGCTCATGTATGACCTCGCTAGGTGTCCGACGAGTGATTCGAGCTGAGGCTATCGGGCCGACTCAGTGGCGCCGGTCCGCCTCACGGTGAGGGTGATGGTAGGAAGACCTGCACCCCAGACCTCGACCGCGACGCGCATACCTTCGTTGTAATTCGGTCTGTAGGGGGAGCCAACCAACTAGGGCCGAGAGAGCAGGGGAGAGCAGTGAGCGCAGAGCAACGACAGGGCACCGATACCGGGACCCTCGAGAGTCATTTCGGTAGGGCTGAAGGGTCCTTCCGCTGTGGATCGCTGAACCGGGCGTCGACCTGGCTCCGCCGGTAGTCGACGCCCTCAGAAGTCGGGCCGCCGAGGGCTGGTACGGCTATGAGACCCGCCCGTCCCGCGTTATCGACTCGTTCTGGACCTGGATGGCGGGCCGGCACGGATGGGATGAAGCCGGACTCCAGACCCTGGTGAGCCCCAGCATCGGCACGTCGATCGGGATCCTCATTCAGGAACTCACCCAACCGGGCGACGGAGTCATCCTGCAACCGCCGGTTTTCACCGACTTCAAGGCCCTTGTCGCGTCGAGTGGGAGGACGGTGGCCCGCAACGCCCTGTTGTTCGAGTCCGACAGGTACCGCATCGATTTCGACGGCCTCGCAGCCACAGCCTCCGATCCGCGCAATCGTGTCCTCATCCTGTGCAGCCCCCACAACCCCGTCGGCCGGGTCTGGACCTACGACGAGCTGGCCACGGTGGCAACCATCTGTGCCGAGAACGACGTCTTCGTGGTGGCGGACGAGATCCACGCCGACATCATGATGCCCGGTCACCAGTTCGTGCCCTTCGCCCGCGCCGCCACCCACGGACCCATCAAGACCTTCGGCCTCGCCGGGGTGTGTGAAACCCTGCTCATCACCAGCGACGAGGGGGTCGCCGGGGCCTTCCAGAGCCGGAGCTCACAGCTCCACCTGACCCGCAACAATGTCTTCGGACTGGCTGCTTTCGAGGCCGCACACCAGCAGGGAGGGGAGTGGTTCGACCAGTTCGTCCTTCTGCTGGCGGAGAACAGTAGCCATGCTTCGCGAACGGCTCCCGGAGCCTGTGAGTCTGGTGGAAACCCAGGGGACCTACCTTGCGTGGCTGGACCTGAGGGGCCTCGGGCTGGATGTGCCCGAGGTGGCGAGGTGGTTGGCATCCGAGGCGGGGATGGCGGTCAGCCCCGGCCATTGGTTCGGTCGCGAAGGTGCCGGGTTCGCCCGTGTGACGATCGCTGTGCCTCCATCCACCATCGAACAGGCGATTGAGCAGCTTGTTCGGGCCGTGAACAGAGCCTGATGGGCGCTGTCGAGCTGGACCCCATTCTCCTGGGCCTGCCCTACGACGGGTCCTCGTCGTTCATGCGGGGTCCGGCCCTGGCCCCCGACGCGGTGCGCCGGGTCCTGTACCGCGGATCGGGCAACTGGACTACTGAGCTGGGAGCAGACCTCGATCCCGGGCTCGGCGGGTGGACCGACGCAGGCGATCTCGAGGTGCCCGACGACCCGGAAGGGGCCCAGAGGGCCATCAGAGGGGCCGTAGGGGGCCTGAAATGCCCGATTGTGGCCATCGGCGGTGACCATTTCGTCACGGTGCCCCTGCTGGCGGAGCTGGCGACGCGATACCGCGACATCACGATCGTCCATGTCGACGCTCATCCCGACCTCTACGACGACCTCGACGGCAACCCACTGAGCCACGCCTGCCCGTTCGCCCGGATCATGGAGGCCGGCCATGCGTCGCGCCTGGTCCAGGTGGGAATCCGTTGTCTGACCGCCCACCAGCAGGAGGAGGCAGACCGGTTCGGGGTCGAGATCCATACCGCGGCCACCTGGGACGGCGATTTGGCCGAGGTCACCGGCGATACCTACCTGTCAACTGACGTCGACGGCCTGGACCCGTCCCATGCTCCAGGCGTCTCCCATCATGAACCGGGTGGTCTCACCACCCGCCAGGTGGTGGGTCTGGTCCATCAGGTGGCTGGTCGGGCTGACCCCCGGCTGTTGGGTGAATAGGAGACCCGCGTTCTCGGAATACCGGATAGGCTCCCCGGTATGGCGACACCAGGGCCCAAGCGGGATCTCGATGCCAAGGAGCGGATTCTGCGGGCGACCCGCGAGCTGATCGCCGAGCACGGTCCTGGCCAAGTGACGGTCAACCGGATCGCGGCCGAGGCAAGGGTCGGCAAGCAGACGATCTATCGGTGGTGGCCTACCCGCTCGGCAGTTGTCCTCGATTCCCTGGACGAGGTTCTGGACCTTGGAAACCCGCGTGATCATTGGGTTTCGGCCCGTGCCGCGGTCCGCGACGACCTGAGGCGGGCCGGACTGTTGTTGTCGTCGAAGTGGGGAGCCGTCGTACGGGAATTGGTGGCCGAGGCCCAGGTCGACGCCGACGTCGCCCGCCAACTCGAGAACCGGGTTCTCGGTCCCCGCAAAGCGAGAACTATGGTCTCGCTTCGGGTGGGCGTCGAGCGCGGCGAGATCGCACCAGACGTCGACCTCCATGTCGCTGTAGACCTACTGTACGGCGGTGTATTGACAGGATTGGTGACAGGAGGCGCCCCCATCACCATGGCCGGGGTCGACCAGTTCTTCGACCTGGCGTGGAGCGGCCTGGGCGCCAGGGGTCGGGCGCCAGGGGTCTGACCCCTATCTCAAGCGGTCTCGCGGATGGATATGGCGCTGCTGGGGCAGCGGTCGACTGCGATCTTGGCTCGGGCCCGAGGTAGGCAGCCCTCGCCGATCACATAGGACATGCCTTCGCCGTCGTCGAACTCGAATACCTCGGGTTCGAGTAGCTCGCACTGCCCGACTCCCAGGCACACCTCTTCGTCGATCTTCACCTTCACCAAGTCGTCAGTCAAGACTGCTCACCTCCAAATCCAGCGACAGAATGCCATGGACGAAGTTCGAGGAGGCCCGCTGGGGTTCGCCCCTCGAGTCGAAGGACATGTTCCGAGCCATCATCTCCTCGAGCAAGACGGTGATCTCCATGCGGGCCAGGAAGGCACCCAGACAGAAGTGGGGGCCACCACCCCCGAAGGCCTGGTGGTCGTTGTCGTCTCGACCGACGTCGAAGGTGAACGGATCCTCGAACACCGTGTCATCGCGATTCGATGAGGAATACCACATGACGACCTTGTCGCCCTTGGCGATCTGGGTGCCTCCCAACTCGGTGTCGACAGCCGCGGTGCGCCTCATGTGTATGAGGGGGGTCCCCCACCTCAGGACCTCCTCAACGCCCTGGTAGAGGAGGTGGGGGTCGTCCACGAGACGCTGCCATTGGTCGGGGTGGTCGGTGAAGGCCATGGCGCCGTGGGTGATGGCGGTACGGGTGGTCTCGTTGCCGGCCAGGATCAGGGCGTGGAACAGGTTCTTGAACTCGTTGTGTGACATCTTGCCGCCCTCGTCCTCGAGCTGGACCAGGAGGGTGACCATGTCTTCGCGGGGTTCGGCCCGCCGTTCATCGGCGATCCTCTCGCCGTACTCGAACAGGGCGTGGCTGGCCGGGCTGGCGAAGGGCAGGAGTCGAAGCTCGGTGGTATTGCCGTAGGCGTCGGGGGCCAGGGACATCTGGTCGCTGGTGCCCTCGATGATGTAGTTCGAGAGCTCAACCAGGAAGTCGGCATCCTCGACGGGCACGCCGAGGATGTTGAGGATGACCCGGATGGGTAGGGGAGCGGCGACCATCTCGACCCAGTCGCCCCCTCCGGCCTCGAGGTAGTCGTCGAGGAGTTCGGCGGCGATCTCGCGGGTGAGGTCCTCCCACACCCGGATGGCCTTGGGGGTGAAGGCCTTGGCCAGCAGGCGGCGCAGGCGGGTGTGCTCCGGTGCGTCCATGTCGAGGATGGAACGCCGGGCCTCGAGGGCGTCGGCTTCGAGATCCCAGAGGTTGGTGTGGCCGATACCCGACGAGAAGTCCTCGCTGCGCTTGGAGCACTCCTTGATGTCGGCGTGTCGCGTGACCGCCCAGAAGCCCGAGGCCTCGTAGGGATGCCAGGTGAGGCCCGGCGCATTCCGCATCTTGGCGAAACGGTCGTGGGGAATTCCGTCGAGGTACAGAGACGGGGTGGTGACGTCAGGCTGGTCGAGGCTGGTCGAGGCCATGCTCAGGGCTCTCCTTCGTTCGGTAGCGAATCGAAATTACCAATTTCGATTGGGTGCCACACGAGTACCACCCAGAAGCCCTCAAACAGGCCGAGGCCGAACGTGACGTCTTCGACCACCGAGAGCTCTCGTGGAGCTCGTATTCGGTGTTGTGGGTGTTGTGGGTGTTGGCGAGACGGACTCCACCCGTCTGGCCGCCGAGCTCGGTCTCACCCCCGGCACGGTCACCGGAGTGAGGACCGGTCTCGAGAAGCAGGGCCTGGTGACCAACCGGCCCGATCCCTCCGACGGCCGACGACGGGTCATTGCTCAACGACCTATCGGCCGATGAGGACGTCGGTCATCGGCTGGTCTCCAGGATGTCCATGTGCTCGTCGCGCAGGGTGTTCTTCTGGACCTTGCCCATCGTGTTTCGGGGTAGCTTGCCCGTGAACAGGACCCGTTTGGGCTGTTTGAAGCGGGCCAGCCGGTGAGTGAGGGCGTCGATGACGGTGGCTTCGTCGAGCGGGGCGCCGGGTTGGGGCACCACGACGGCGACCACCCCTTCGCCGAAGTCGGGGTGGGGGACACCGATGACCGCCGATTCCATGACCCCGTCGATGGCGTCGATCTCGGCCTCGACTTCCTTGGGGTACACGTTGAGCCCCCCGGAGATGATCAGGTCCTTGCCGCGGCCAATGATCTGGAGGTAGCCGGCATCATCGATCTGGCCGAGGTCTCCGGTAATGAAGAACCCGTCGGGCCGGAACTCCTCGGCGGTCTTCTCCGGCATCCGCCAGTAGCCCCCGAAGACGTTGGGGCCCTTGACCTCGACCACACCGATGTCGCCCGGCGCGACCTCGTCGCCGGTGTCGGGATCGGCAACCCTGATCTCGACCCGGGGCAGGGCCAACCCCACGGTGCCGGCTCGCCTCTCGCCGTGGTAGGGGTTGGACGTGATCATGTTGGTCTCGGTCATGCCGTAGCGCTCGAGGATGCGCTGACCGGTGCGCTCGGCGAACTCGACGTGGGTCTCGGCCAGCAGCGGGGCGCTGCCCGAGACGAACAGGCGCATGTGTTCGACCAGCTCACCGGTGAACCCGGGCTGGGCCAACAGGCGGGTGTAGAAGGTGGGCACCCCCATCATCGAGGTAGCCCGGGGAAGGAAGCGCACCATCTCGTCGGCGTCGAACCCGGGCAGGAAGATCATCGAACCGCCGGCGGCCAGGGTGATGTTCACGGCCACGAAGAGCCCATGGGTGTGGAAGATCGGAAGGGCATGTAGGAGGACGTCATCGGGGCTGAACTGCCAACCCTCGACCAACGACAGGGCGTTGCTCAGCAGGTTGTCGTGGCTGAGCATCGCTCCCTTGGACCGGCCGGTCGTACCCGACGTGTAGAGGAT
The DNA here is from genome assembly GCA_024225275.1 of Actinomycetes bacterium. GTDB lineage: Bacteria > Actinomycetota > Acidimicrobiia > Acidimicrobiales > JAAEMS01 > JAAEMS01. Next base: position 7,553 of record JAAEMS010000230.1, on the reverse strand, counting down.
GCCGGCGAGATCACTGGCGCTTCGATCGACCGGGGTGAGCTGGTCGGCTTCGGCGGCCCGGTCGGTCAGGGAACCGGAGCCGTCGGCGTCGAGGGTGAGGGCGGTCGCACCGTGGCGGCCGGCAATGGCGCCCAACTCGCCCGCCCGCTGGGAGTCGCAGATGACGATCGCGGGCTCGGCGTCCCCCACGAAGTACTGGACTTCGGCCGAGGTGTAGGCCGTATTGAGCGGGTTCAGGGCCAGGCCGGCCCGGATGCAGGCGAAGTAGAGGGCCAGGGCCTCTGGTGACTTCTGGACCTGCACGGTCACCCGATCGCCGGGCCGGGCCCCGTGGGCGACCAGCACCGACGCCATGCGGCCGGCCAGCGAGATCGTGTCGCGGTAGGTCCAGCCGGCGCCGTCGCCCAGCTCGAGCAAGAGGCGGTCGTCGTCGGTCCGATGGGCGAGGAGGGCGTCATAGAGGTGATTGCTCATGGGGTACTCCGGTGGGGCGAGGCGGACTGGGCTGTTTCGAGAACCCGCCGAGAAGCCCCCACCCCCTGTCGGATGGCGTAGGCCTCGTGGTTCTCTTCGATGCAGCCGAGGTGGTGGCGTTGGTTGACCATCAATCCCCGCGGGTGGTGGCAGTCGGTGGTGAGGTGGCGAGAGCCCAGTATCGACGCTCGCCCCTTCTAGCTGAGCTCATCGAGGAAGGAGCGGATAGCGGGGTTGACGATGTCGGGTCGCTCGACGTTGGGGGTGTGGCCTGCTCCGGGTACGGCGCAGAAGCCGACGACATTGGGCAGTTTGTCCTCCAGGACGCGCCCGTCCTCGATGGCAATCCCGGCATCGACTTCGCCGTGGACGATCAGGGCCGGACAGGCGATCTCGCCCAGTCGGTCGGTCACATCGTCGCGGTCTCGGAGACACTCCCAGGCCGGGATGACGGTTTCGGGGGGCCGCGACCGCCACTTGCCCGACCAATACGGATCGTCGAAGCCGGGGCCGAACAGCAGGCCGTAGAACATGGCTACCAGCTCATCGTTCCAGCCTCCCGCCAGGACGGTGTCGAGCAACCCGGTGAAGCCGGTGATCTCCTCCTCGACCCAGGCTCGGGCTTGGGTGTCGATGAGGATCATCCCCCTCACCCGGTCGGGATAGCGCAGGGCGGCTCTGAGGGTCAGGAACCCGCCCTGGGACATGCCGCCCAGGACCGCCTGGGCGATGCCGAGGTGGTCGAGCAGGGCGATGGCGTCATCGGCCATGTCCCAGAACGTGAAGGGGGAGGTGAACTCGCTCTGGCCCCACCCCCTCTCGTCATAGGCGATTACCCGGTAGCCGTCCTGCAATGCCGTGACCTGGTGGTTCCACATGTCATGGCCCATCAGGAACCCGTGGCTCAGGAGCACCGCCGGACCGTCGCCACCCGAGTCGGTGTAGTACAGCTTCTGTCCGTTGGCATCGGCGAAAGGCATGCCGGAGACGCTACTTCTCCTGTGCTGTGACTGGCGTCGCAGGTAGACGGGTTCGGCTCAGTGGTTGTTGCGGGGGAGGCCTTTGGTGCGGGCGATGTCCTTGAACTCGACCGCCGGTTCCAGGACCATGCCTTCGTCGAACTGGCCAACCAAGCCCCGCTGGATCTCCTGCCAGGGGGTCTGGCTGGCCGGAATGGCGAATCCACCGGAGGCGGCCAGTTCCTCGGCGCGTCGGCTCAGCTCATCGTCGTCGACGAGCATGTTGGCTGTGCCGGCCCGGAGGTCGATACGGATGCGGTCGCCGGTGCGCAGCACTGCCAAGCCCCCGCCAGCGGCAGCCTCGGGCGTGGCGTTCAGGATCGAAGGTGAGCCCGACGTGCCCGATTGCCGGCCGTCGCCGATGCATGGCAAGGAGTGGATGCCCCGCACCAACAGGGCGGCCGGGGGCTGCATGTTCACGACCTCGGCCCCGCCGGGGTAGCCAATCGGGCCGGCGCCCCGGACTATGAGCATCGAGTTCTCGTCGACCCCCAGGTCGGGGTCCTCGATGTTGTGGTGGTAGTCCTCGGGGCCGTCGAAGACCACCGCCGTTCCCTCCCACGCGTCGGGGCTGTCGGGATCGGACAGGTAGCGGTCGCGGAATTCCTCGGAGATCACACTGGTCTTCATGATGGCGCTGTCGAACAGGTTGCCCGAGAGGTGGATGAACCCGGCCGCGTCGGCCAGGGCCGTGTCGGGCGAGCGGATGACGTCGGGGTCGATGATCTCGGTGTCGCGGCAGTTGTCGCCGATCGACGACCCGGTCACGGTGAGCGCCGAGGGATGGGGGAGCATCTCGGCTCGCATGAGCTCGGCCACCACCGCCGGCACTCCGCCAGCGTGGTTGTAGTCCTCGCCGAGGTAGTCGCCAGCCGGTTGGAGGTTGACCAGGAGGGGTACATGGTGGCCGATGCTTTGCCAGTCGTCGTTGTCGAGCTCGACCCCGAGGTGACGGGCGATGGCGTTGAGGTGGATGGGGGCATTGGTCGAGCCGCCGATAGCCGAGTTGACGACGATGGCGTTCTCGAAGGCCTCGCGGGTCATCACGTCGGATGGGCGCATGTCCTCGTGGACCATGTCGACGATCCGCTTGCCGGTCTCGTATGCCATCTGAGCCCGCTCGCGGTAGGGGGCGGGGATGGAGGCGGACCCGGGGAGCTGCATGCCCAGGGCCTCGGCCAGCGAGTTCATGGTCGTGGCCGTACCCATGGTGTTGCAGTAGCCAGTGCTGGGAGCCGACGAGGCCACCAGGTCGAGGAAGCCCTCGTCGTCGATCTCACCGGCGGCCCGCAGCTCGCGGGCCTTCCACACGATGGTCCCCGATCCGGTGCGCTCGCCCCGGTGGTAGCCGTTCAGCATCGGCCCGACCGACAGGGCGATGGCCGGGAGGTTGACGGTGGCCGCCGCCATGAGGCACGCCGGCGTGGTCTTGTCGCACCCGATGGTCAGCACCACACCGTCGATGGGGTAGCCGTGGAGCAGCTCGACGAGCCCCAGGTAGGCGAGGTTGCGGTCAAGGGAGGCGGTGGGGCGCTTCCCTGTCTCCTGGATCGGGTGGACCGGGAACTCGAAGCAGATGCCACCGGCCTCACGGATGCCCTCGCGGATTCGCTTGGCCAGCTCCAGGTGGTGTCGGTTGCAGGGTGAGAGATCGGAGCCGGTCTGGGCGATGCCGATGATGGGCTTCCCCGATTGGAGCTCGGCTCGGGTGAGCCCGAAGTTGAGGTAGCGCTCGAGGTAGAGGGCGGTCATCCCGGGGTCGGCGGGATCGTTGAACCAGGCGGCTGACCTCATCGGTGACATGTCCTTCGGCTAGGGGAGTCGAGGCGATCGGCGATCGCCTGGGGAACGTGAACTCGTGCGCCAACCTAGGCTTTCCCGGCCGGCCGACGCCCAACGGCATCCCCACCGCGATCGGGTCAGGTAGCTGCCATGATCAAGACGCACCTTACCAAGCAATGCACGATCGATAGTCGGTGTGTAACATTGGGCCATGACGGCCACCACACCCACCCCGACCCATGACGAGCTCGTCGCTCGGATGACCGGTGGTATGGCGCCCACCGACCTCCCTGCCTTCGAGGGCAGCGACCGACTGCGTCCCGATGGTCGGCCCCAAGGGGAGCTCCGCACCCAGCTGCGCCACATCGACAATGGCCGCAACGTCATCACCACCCTGGTGTCGCTGGCCCTACCGGCCCTGGTGGTGGCCGCCGTCATCACCATCGACCACTGGCTCGCCGTGGTGGTGGCGGTGCCGGTCATGGCCGTTACCCAGAACCGGCTCTTCATCCTCCACCACGAGGCGGCCCACCGGCTCCTGTTCACCAGCCGGCGCTGGAACGACTGGATCGGGGTCACCCTCTGCGGGTGGATTGCCTTCGGCACCGGATCCCACAGCTACCGCCGCGGCCACTCCAACCACCACCGCGACGAGTTCGGCCCCAAGGAGCCCGACTTCCTCCTCTACAGCTTCTACCCGATCACCCGCGAGTCAATGGGCCGCAAGTTCTTCCGCGACATCGGTGGAGTGTCTGCCTACCGGATCCTCAAGCCCCGCCTGACCGGCATCTTCAAGCCCGAGTACATGAAGAACAGTTTTCGGTTCTACCTGGGCCAGGCCGTGATCTTCAGCCTGTTCCTGGTGGCCGGCCACCCATGGTTGTTCGTGTTCCTATGGGTGCTGCCCTATGTGAGCTTCTACCAGGTGCTCAATCGGCTCAGGTCTATCGCCGAGCACGCGGGAATGACCCGCTCGTCGGACCGGCGGACCACCTCTCATCACATCCAGCAGAACTGGCTGGCCACCACCTTCATGGTCCCCTACGGCATCGGCCTGCACCTGGCCCACCATGTCGACTCGGGCATCCCGTTCCGCAACCTCCCGGCCTTCACCAGGGCTCTCGAGGAAGACGGCTACATCACGCCCGACATCACCTGGCCGTCGTACCGCGCCCTCTGGAAGGCCCTGGCCTCGGGGTGAGCCCCGAGATCGAGACCCTCCTGCGTCCCCTCTCGGCCCGCAGCCTCGTCGCCTCCGCCCTTCTCGGTAGTCACCCGCCGGCCCTGTCCGGTCGGCTCCTGGTGGCCATGGCCGAGCGGTTCGGTATCAGTAGCGGTACGGCCCGGGTGGCCCTCAGCAGGATGGTCGAGCGGGGCGAGCTGGTCAACGACGCCGGTGTCTACGGTCTGGGAGGGTCCCTGCTCGAGCGACAGGAGCGTCAGGACAGCCGCCGGCAGGCTCGATTCGACCCCTGGGACGGTACCTGGGAGCAGGTGGTGGTCACGGTGTCGGGTCGGTCGTCGGCTGTGCGCAGCCGGCTACGCGGGGATCTGGTGGCCCTCGGTCTGGGTGAGCTCCGCGAGGGGGTGTGGATGCGGCCCGCCAATCTCGACCCCAGTCGCCAGCCCTCGCTCCGCGCCGCCGTCGCCGATCTGGTGGTGACCTTCACCATCGAGCCGATTCCTGATTCGCAGGGCCGCGACCTGGTCGCCGAGCTCTTCGAGCTCGACGAGTGGGCTGGGACCGCAACCAGTCTGGGGGCGGCGATCGGCGACGCCCGAGGCCGCCTCGACACCGATCCCGACGCGGTCGTGTCGGGCTTCAGTATCGCCTCGGCCACCCTCCGACACCTGACCCACGACCCCCAACTGCCATACGTTCTGGAGCCCGCGTCGTGGCCGGCGGCGGACCTGCGGGCCGTCTACCAGGAGTTCGAGGCCGCCTATCAGGCCCTGCTCCGCCAGTTCTTCCGCACCGCCTGACCCAAACTCCCGAAATCTGCGCGGTTTGGTGCATGGGGTGACCAAGATCAGGAATATTTCGATGAGGGGGTGACGATGGGGAAGGCAGAGAAGTGCTCGTCGAGGTGGTCGAAGACCACCCGCGCCGCCTCGACACCATCGACCTCGACCAGGCCTTCGGCGACGGCCTCGTCCAGGGAGATGTCGACGGTGGCCAACCGGACCAGGGCGGCCTTGGGGCCCCTGAGGGTCGCTTCGGCTGCGGGGTCGTGGCGATCGGCGGTGTAGCGGAGGGCTCGGTGATCGAGACCCAGCACACCGGTCTCACCAGAGTCGGTGAGCTCGAGATTGAGGCTCACGCTCACCCCGCCCACATTCTCCGACTGGAGCCGGATGGCCATGGTGTCGATGAGCTGGCCCAAGGTAATGGCCTCGACGACGTGGCGGCGGTGGGTGGGCCGAGTGACAGGGGGACCCTGGCGGAGCTCGAAGGCCCCGGTGAGGTAGGCGTTGCGCCAGGTCGCCGACTCGGCCTGATAGCCCAGCTGCTCGAGGGCGGCGGCCTGAAGGGCCAGGGCAGCCTCGTTGTCGGGTTCGGCAAACACCAGATGGTTCACCACCTCGGCGACCCACCGGTAGTCGCCGTCGGCGAACGAGGCCTGGGCCTGTTCGAGAACGCGGTCAGCGCCGCCCATGAACTCGACGTACCGGCGTCCGGCTTCAACCGGGGGGTGGGGCCACAGGTGGGCCGGGTTGGCGTCGTACCAGCTCAGGTAGAACTGGTACACAGCCTTGACATTGTGGACCAGCGAGCCGTAGTACCCGCGGGTGTGGCCCTCATCGAGGAAGTCGGCCGGTAGGTCCAGCTCCTCGGCGATCTCGTTGGCCACCAGGCCCTGGGCCGCCAGCCTCATGGTCTGGTCGTGGATCCAGCGGTACATGTCGCGCTGGCGGGCCAGGAAGTCGAGGGCCTCGTCGTGACCCCATCGGGGCCAGTGGTGGGATGCGAAAACCAGCCGGGTGTCGGCGCCGAACAGCTCGATGGCCTCGTCGATGTATTTCGACCAGGCCAGGGTGTTGCGGGCCTGGGCCCCCCGGAAGGGGATGAGGTTGTGCATCGTGTGGGTGCAGTTCTCAGCGGTGCAGAGCCAACCCTTGTCGGGGAAGAAGAAGTTCATCTCGGCCGGCGCTTCGGCCTCGGGAGTGTTCTGGAACACGATGCGGATCCCGTCGACGGTGAGCTCTTCACCGGTCTCGCTGATCTCACGGGTGGGAGCGATCAGGCTCACCGTGCCCTTCGACACCGCCTGTCCGAGCCCGGCATCGATATGGCCACGTTCGCCCGGAGGTAGGAACATCCCGAACTGGTAGTGACCGCGCCGCATCATGGCCGCTCCGCCGATGAGGTTCTCCGACACCACCTCGTCCAGGAAGCCGACGGGGGCGATGATCTCCACCTCGCCCGCCTCCACCGCCTCGCGGGTGGTGACTCCCTCCACGCCGCCGTAGTGGTCGGTGTGGCTGTGGGTGTAGATGACGGCGCGGACCGGCCGGTCGCCGAGGTGGGTGTTGGCCAGCTCGAGGGCGGCCGCCGCCGTCTGCTCGGTGGTCAGGGGGTCGATGATGACCCAGCCCGTCTCACCCTCGACGAAGCTGATGACCGAGATGTCGTAGCCCCGGACCTGCCAGAGCCCCTTGTCGACCTCGAACAGGCCGTGCTCGCTGTTCAGCCGGGCCTGGCGCCACAGACTCGGGTTGACCGTGGGGGGCGCGTCCTGGCGGTTTCGGATGAAGTCGTACTGGCTGGTGTCCCACGCCGGGCCGCGAGGCCCTTCGATCCGGCCGGTGGCATGAGAGGCGATGAACCCGCGGGTGGCCAGATCGTGATCATCGGTTCGGAACCCGAGCCGGCCGGCAACCTCCTGGTTCAGGGTGACGGTCTCGGCGGTGGCGTCCTGGGGCTGGGCGTCGGTCATGGCTAGACGGTAGCCCTCCAACTTTCCGCGCCGGGTTGAAGTTTTGTCGAGTGGGGCGCGGAAAGTTCGCGTAGGTTCCGACCATGAACACCGCGGAGACCGACCCCGACGAACTCGATCCGGTAGCCGACCTGCACGAGCGGGCCGACCAGGTTCGAAACGACATGGGCGGCGCCGACCGGGTGACGGCCATGCGGAACGCGGGTGTGCCGACCATCCGCGACCACATCGACGCCGTTCTCGACGACGGCAGCTTCCGCGAGCTCGGCACCTTCAGTCGGTCGATGAAGCTCGACGACCGGCACAACACCCCGGGCGACGGCAAGGTCGGAGGCGAGGG